>CAXDTK010000099.1:0-16566 GCA_963992225.1 uncultured Comamonadaceae bacterium
ACGAGATCGGAGTCCGTCTCGTGGGCTCGGAGATGTGTATAAGAGACAGGCCACCGGAGCGGCCACCGCCGCCACCGAAGCCGCCCGGGCGCTCTTCACGAGGACGGGCCTCGTTCACGACGATGGCGCGGCCTTCGAGGGCCTGGCCATTCATGCCGTTGATGGCGGCTTGCGCCTCGGCATCGGAGCCCATTTCGACGAAGCCGAAACCTTTGGAACGACCGGTTTCCCGATCCATCATGACCTTCGCGGAGGTCACGGTGCCGAACTGACCGAACGCTTCTTGCAGCGACTCGTCACGCACGCTGTAGGCCAGATTGCCCACGTAAAGCTTGTTTCCCATGGGGAAGCCCTTCTCTTCTCAAAACCAAAAAACCATGTGGAGCTTCAACCCATCGTGAACCATTCAAGCGAAGGTGCGGCGTCCAGACACAGGCAATTGATTATGGTGGCGGGGTCAAGGATTGCGAGACGGCACCCCGGCAAGTGTTGTTTTTCAGAGCTAGCACAAACCCTGGCGATGTGCGGGCATCACGCCGCCGTCATCGATACCATCCCCGGCCCAGGCCCCAGACCATGACGACACCCCTGCTTCCCGCCCTCGCCCGCGTGCTGTCCAGCATCGACGCGCCCCGCAACCTGCGCGCGCTGTACGCGGTGCTGGCCAGCTTCTGCATGGCCGGCCTGCTGCTGGCGATGGCGCGGTCCTCGCTGGCGCGCGACGACGGCCTGACCGGCGCGCTGTGGCTGGGCCTGGCGCTGGCTGTCGCCTTTTTTGGCGTCAACACGACGGGCCTGATGCTGATGGACCAGGCCCGCGGCCTGCCGGTGCGCGACCCGCAGGACGCGCTGGCCGACGCCCTGCGCAGCGGCCACCGCGTGCTGCTGGCGCTGCTGGGCTGCATGGCCCTGGCCGGGCTGGCGGTGCTGGGCCTGGCGGGCCTGCTGTGGGCCACGCGGCTGCCGGTCGTCGGCGCGCCGCTGCTGGCGCTGGTGCTGCCGCTGGGCGTGCTGCTGCTGGGCGGCATCGCGTTCGCGCTGGTCATCCTGGTGGGGCCGCTGGCCGGGCCGGCGGTCTGGGCGGGGCAGCGCAGCCGCGGCGTGCTGGGCTTCCTGCGCGGCCGGCTGCGCCACGGGCTGCCCGAGACGGCGCTGCTGATGGCCACGGTCTACCTGCTGGTGGCGCTGGCGACGGCGGCCGTCAGCTTCGTGGTTGTCAGCGGCAGCCAGCTGCTGGCCGGGCTGGCCATCCTGGGCGCGGGCGTGGAGCTGCCGCCGCGCCAGCTGCTGGCCGGCGTCATGGGCCTGGGCCCGCGCAGCATGGGCGCCAGCGGCGTGCCGCTGCAGGGCGGCCACCTGGGGCTGGCGGCCCTGATCGGCGGCGGCGTGGTGTTCGCGCTGGCGCTGGTGCTGCCGACGCTGGTGTGGTTGCGCGGCTGCTGCGCCGTCTACCTGGCGCTGACCGAGCCGGAATGAGCCCGCCGCGCATCGCCTCGCTGGTGCCCAGTGCCACCGAGACGCTGGTGGCGCTGGGCCTGGCGCCCCGCCTGGTGGCGCGCACGGGCTTCTGCATCCACCCGGCCGAGGTGGTGAAGGACGTGCCCAAGGTGGGCGGCACCAAGGACGTGAACCTTGAAAAGCTGAAGCAGCTCGCACCGACGCACGTCGTCGTCAACGTCGACGAGAACCGGCGCGAGACGGCGGACGCGCTGCGCGAGTTCGTGCCCCATGTCCTCGTGACCCACCCGAGCCGGCCGGAGGACAACCTCGCGCTGTTCGAGCAGCTGCGCGCGGCGTTCGCGGATCAGCCCGGTGTCGACGCGCGGGCCGCGGCGCTGTCGGCCGAGTTTTCCGCGGCGCTGGCCCGCTGCCGCGCGCAGGCCTGGCCGGGCGAGGACGTGCTGTACCTGATCTGGCGCGAACCCTGGATGACGGTGGCGCGCGACACCTACATCGCCACGCTGCTGGCCGAGGCGGGCTGGCGCACCTGGCCGGCCCTGCAGGGCGGCGAGCACGGCGCCGGCCGCTACCCGGCGCTGAGCGGCAGCGAGCCCTGGCTGGCCGGCATCGACCGCGTGCTGCTCAGCTCCGAGCCCTACCGCTTCGGGCCCGGCCACGTTGCCGAGGCGCAGGCGCTGTGCCCGCGGGCGCGCGTGCAGCTGGTGGACGGCGAGCTGCTGAGCTGGTGGGGCGCGCGCGGCGCGGCGGGGCTGGACTACCTGTGCCGGCTGGCAACTGAGGCGGCGCCCGGGCGGGGCTGAGCCCCGCGGCACGGCCGCGGGCCTCCCGCACAATCTGCGGCCATGGACATCTACAAGCCTCTCGTCGCGCTGCTGGCCATCGTGAACCCGGTCGGGGTGGTGCCCTTCTTCATCCACTTCACCAGCAGCCTGACGCGCGAGCAGCGGCGCAAGACCATGCTGGTCAGCGCCTGCACGGCGGGCATCGTCATCGCGCTGTCCGCGCTGTTCGGGCTGAAGATCATCGAGTTCTTCGGCATCTCGCTGGCCAGCTTCCAGGTCGGCGGCGGCTGCCTGCTGCTGATCAGCTCGCTGCAGATGCTCAACGCCAAGCCCGCCGAGGCGGGGCCGCAGGACGTCAGCGAGGGCGACAACAAGGTGGACGCCGGCGCCAGCATCGCCGTCGTGCCGCTGACCATCCCGCTGCTGACCGGCCCGGCCACCATCTCCACCATGGTGATCTACGCCGACAAGACCCGGCATTGGTGGGAGCTGGCCATCCTGTGCGGCTACGGCGTCGTGGTGGCGCTGGTGACCTTCGTGGTGTTCTCTGCGTCAGGCCGCATCGCCCGCGTGCTGGGCCAGACCGGCATCAACATCATGACGCGGCTGATGGGCCTGATCCTGGCCGCGCTGGCGGTGGAACTGCTGGCCGACGGCCTCATCAAGCTGTTCCCCGTGCTGGCGGCACGGACGGTCGGATGAGCCGATGAACACGCTCTTCGACCTGCCGCCGGTCTGGATGGCGCCCATGGCCGGCGAGGCCGCCGACGCCGGCCTGGTGGCCGCCGTCAGCGCGGGCGGCGGCTTCGGGCAGCTGGGCGCGGCCTACCTGGCCCCGGCCCGCATCGCCGAGGTCGCCGCCGGCATTCGCGCGCGCACCGAGCGGCCGTTCGGCATCAACCTGTTCTGCCCCCAGCCCTGGCTGCGCGACGACGCGGCGCTGGACGCCTACCTCGCGCGGCTGGCCGCCTGGCACGCCGAGCTGGGCCTGCCGCCGCCGGCGCGGCCCGAGCGCTTCGAGGAAGACTTCGAGGCGCAGCTGCAGGCCACCGTCGCCGCGCGGCCGGCCGTCATCAGCTTCGTCATGGGCGACCCGGGCGTGGCGCGCGTGGCCGCGCTGCAGGCACAGGGCTTCAAGGTGGTGGGCACGGCCACGCAGGTGGCCGAGGGGCTGCTGCTGCAGGCCAGCGGGGTGGACGCCGTGGTGGCCCAGGGTTTCGAAGCCGGCGGGCACCGCGGTGGCTTCCTGGGTGCCGGGGCAGAAGGCGCGCTGATCGGCACGCTGGCGCTGGTGCCGCAGCTGGTCGACGCGCTGGACATCCCCGTCATCGCCGCCGGCGGCATCGCGGACGCACGCGGCGTGGCCGCGGCCCAGGCGCTGGGTGCCCGCGCGGTGACGGTGGGCACGGCCTTCCTGCTGGTCGACGAATGCCCGCTGTCGCCGGCCTACCGCGCGGCGCTGCGGGCCGCGGGCGACGGCGACTCGACGCTGACGCGGGCCTTCTCCGGCCGGGCCGCGCGCGGCCTGGCCAACCGCGTCACGCGCGAACTGGACGGCGTGGCGCTCCCCGCCTTCCCGCAGCCCAATGCGGCCAGCCGGCCCATGCGCCAGGCCGCCGCCAGGGCGGGCCAGGCCGACTTCATCAGCCTGTGGGCCGGCCAGGCGCTGCCGCTGAACCGCACGCCGGGCCCGGCGGCGGCGCTGGTCGAGGCGCTCGGCAAGGGCTGGCGCGCTTGAGCATCCTGCTGGTCGAGGACGACCCCGCCATCGCCGACACGGTCGCGTTCGCGCTGCGGCGCGAGGGCTTTGCGGTGGCGCGTTGCGGCTGGCTGGCCGAGGCGCGCGAGCGGCTGCTTCGGGCACCGCCGCCCGCGCTGCTGATCCTCGACATCGGCCTGCCCGACGGCCACGGCCTGGACCTGTGCCGCGAGCTGCGCGCCGGGGCGCTGAAGGCCCTGCCCGTCATCGTGCTGAGCGCCCGCAGCGAGGAGATGGACCGCGTGCTGGGCCTGGAGTTGGGCGCCGACGACTACCTGGCCAAGCCCTTCAGCCCGCGCGAACTGGTGGCGCGCGTGCGCGCGTTGCTGCGCCGCGCCCAGGCCGTGCCGGCGGCGGTGGCCGGCTTCGCCGTCGACGGCGCGCGGGTGCGGCTGGACGGGCAGCTGTTGAACCTCACCAAGCTGGAGCTGGGCCTGCTGCTGAAGCTGCTGGCCGCGCCGCAGCGCATCCATTCGCGCGAGGCGCTGCTGGACGCCGTCTGGGGCGCCAGCGCCGACAGCGGCGACCGCACGGTGGACACCCACATCAAGACGCTGCGCGCCAAGCTGCGCGAGGCGGCACCCGCGCGCGACCCGATCAAGACGCATCGCGGCCTGGGCTACTCGCTGGAGCCCTAGAAATGGTGCCCCCACGCTCGCTTCGCCCACTGCCCCCCGAGGGGGCGCGTCAGCGCCTTCGGGCGGCCGGGCGGCGCTGACATGCGCCTGGGTCTCAGGGTCTTCTTCGGCTTCTTCTTGATCGCGGGCCTCAGCGCCGTGCTGCTGCTGAAGGTGTTCCTGGCCGAGGTCAAGCCCAGCGTGCGCGAGGTCATGGAAGACCTGATGGTGGAGACGGCCCACCTGCTGGCCGAGGCCGCCGCCGACGAGATGGCCAGCGGCACGCCGGCACCCGACGGGCGGCTGGCCGCGCAGCTGCGGCGTTATGCGGCGCGTGACGTGGACGTGATGATCTGGGGCCTGCGCAAGCAGAGCCTGGACCTGCGCATCTACGTGACCGACGCGGCCGGCCGCGTGGTGCTGGACTCGGGCCGGCCCTCGGCCGTGGGCCAGGACTACTCGCAGTGGCGCGACGTGGCGCTGACGCTGCGCGGCGACTACGGCGCGCGCGCCAGCCCCGACCGCGGCGGCGACGACCGCAGCACGGTGCTGGTGGTCGCGGCACCGGTCAGGCAGGGCGGGCGCACGCTGGGCGTGGTCAGCGTCGCCAAGCCGGTGGCCAGCGTGCAGCGCATCATCGACCGCGCCGAGCGGCGCGTGTTCTGGGCCGGCGCCGCGCTGCTGGCGGCCAGCCTCGCGGTGGGCGTGGCGGTGACGCTGTGGCTGGTGGCCTCGGTGCGGCAGCTGCGCCGCTACGCCCAGCAGGCCCGGGCCGGCCAGGCGATCGCGCCGCCGGCCATGCCGGGCGAACTGGGCGAGCTGGCCCATGCGATGGACGACATGCGCCGCCGGCTGGAGGGGCGCGAGCAGCTGGAGCACGACGTGCGCGCGCTGACCCACGAGCTGAAGAGCCCGCTGGCGGCGCTGCGCGCCAGCGGCGAGCTGCTGCAGGACGAGCTGCCCGCCGCCGACCGCCAGCGCTTCGCCGCCCAGGTGCTGGACCAGACCGCCCGGCTGCAGGCGCTGGTGGAGCGGGTGCTGGCGCTGTCGCAGCTGGAATCGCAGGTCGGTCTGGGCGAGCGGCAGCGCCTGGCCCTGCCGGATTGGGCCGAGGCGCAGCTGGAGCGGCAGGCGCCGCGGCTGGCGCGCAAGGGCCTGGGCGTGGTCTGGACGGCGCGCGATGCCGTGGCGGTGGAGGTCGATGCCGCACTGATGGAGCTGGCCTTCGGCAACCTGCTGGTCAACGCCATCGACTTCGCGCCGGCCGGCTCGACGCTCGAACTGGCCGTCAGCACGACGCCCACGGCCGTGCAGCTCGCGCTGCGCGACCGCGGCCCCGGCGTGCCGGCAGCGGCCTTCCAGCAACTGGGCCAGCGCTTCTTCTCGACGGCGCGGCCGGGCAGCCGGGTGAAGGGCTCGGGCCTGGGCCTGGCCATTGCGCGCCGCGTGGCCGAGCTGCATGGCGGGCGGCTGGCGTTCGAGGCGGCCGAGCCGGGCCTGCGGGTGTCGATCGTGCTGCCGCGCTGACTTCACACCGGCTTCACACAGCCCTTCATGCCCTCACCGCTGCTGGCGATGCTGACCGGCATGAAGCTCAACCCCACCTTCTCCAAGCTGGCCATCCTGGCCGTTGTCACCCTTCTCCTCTGCCTCGTGCTGGCCCAGATCGGCGGGCTGGTGCGGGAGCGCCAGCAGCGCCAGCGCGACGCCGAGTTCGGCGTGCAGCAGTCGCTCGCCGGCCCGCAGGCGCTGGCCGGGCCGTTGCTGGTGCGCGCCTGCCGCGAAGCCTGGACGGTGCGCAGCGCCGACGGCAAGGCCGAGAGCGCCGAAACGCGCGACTTCTGGCTCACGGCCACCCCGACGCAGCTGCAGGTCGGCGGCGGCCTCAGCCCCGACGAGCGGCGGCGCGGGCTGTTCAAGGTCAACACCTACCTGGCCCAGCTGACGGTCGACGCACGCTGGGACGCGCTGGCGGCGCTGGAGCCCAAGGCCCAGCACGCCGGCGGCCGCCTCAGCTGCGGCGACCCGGCCGTCGTCACCACGCTCAGCGATGTGCGCGGCATCCGCAGCGCCGAGCTCCGGCGTGATGGCCAGGGGCTGACCCTGCTGCCCGGCTCGCTGCATCCGGCCCTGGGCAGCGGCCTGCACGCCGTGCTGCCCGGTGCGGGCCTGGCGGCGCCGCTGGCGCTGCAGCTGAAGCTGACGCTGGTCGGCAGCCGGACCTTCGGCGTCGTGCCGGCCGCGGGCAGCACCCAGGTGGCGCTGCAGTCCGCCTGGCCCCACCCCAGCTTCACGGGCCAGTTCCTGCCGGTGGATCACCAGGTGGGCGTCGGCGGCTTCTCGGCACGCTGGAGCGTGTCGTCGCTGTCCAGCAGCGCGGCAGCCGATCTGGTCGCGGGCGGCAAACGCCTGGATGCGCTGGCCGTCGAGCTGATCGACCCGGTGAACCCCTATGTCATGAGCGACCGCGCCATCAAGTACGGCCTGATGTTCATTGCGCTGACTTTCGTCACCGTGGGCCTGACCGAGCTGCTGACCGGCCGACGGGTGCACCCGGTGCAATACCTGTTCGTCGGCCTGGCGCTGAGCCTGTTCTTCCTGCTGCTGCTGAGCCTGTCGGAGCACCTGCCGTTTGCGCTGGCCTATCTCGCCGCCGCCGGCGCCGCCGCCGTGGTGCTGACGCACTATGCGGCGGCCATGCTCGGCGGCTGGCTGCGCGGGCTGGCCTTCGGCGCCGGCATCGCGCTGCTGTACGGCGCGCTGTACGTGCTGCTGAGCCGTGAGCAGACGGCGCTGGTCATCGGCGCCGTGCTGCTGTTCACGGTGCTGGCGGTGGTGATGACGCTGACCCGCAAGCTGGACTGGTACGGCCTGGGTGCTGCAAGCCAGACCCAAGGTGGGTGAATTACGCTAGCGCATGGCTAAAGAAGGCTTTGACTACATCATCGTGGGCGCCGGCACGGCCGGCTGCCTGCTGGCCAACCGGCTCAGCGCCGACCGCAACAAGCGCGTGCTGCTCATCGAGGCCGGTGGCAAGGACGACTACCACTGGATCCACATCCCGGTCGGCTACCTGTACTGCATCGGCAACCCGCGCACCGACTGGTGCTTCCACACCGAGGCCGAGGCCGGGCTGAACGGCCGCAGCCTGCGCTACCCGCGCGGCAAGGTGCTGGGTGGCTGCTCCAGCATCAACGGCATGATCTACATGCGCGGCCAGAGCCGCGACTACGAGAACTGGGCCCAGGCCACCGGCGACGACACCTGGCGCTGGGAGCGGGTGCTGAAGGCCTTCCGCCGGCACGAGAACCACTGGCGGCTGGACGACCCCAAGACCGCGCCCGAGGGCTTTGCCGAACTGCACGGCCACAAGGGCGAATGGCGCGTGGAGCAGCAGCGGCTGCGCTGGCCCATCCTCGACGCGTTCGCGCAGGCCTGCACCCAGGCCGGCATCCCGGCCACCGGCGACTTCAATGCCGGCACCAACGAGGGCGTGGGTTATTTCGAGGTCAACCAGAAGAAAGGCCTGCGCTGGAACACGGCCAAGGCCTTCCTGCGCCCCACCTGCCTGGGCCGGCCCAACTTCGAGCTGTGGACCGGCGCGCAGGTCAAGAAACTGCGGCTGATGCACGACAGCTCGTCGGAAGGCGGCGGCCTGCGCTGCAGCGGGGTGGAGGTGCTCACGCCGCATGGCGTGGAGCAGCCCTGGCTGAACGCCGGCGGCGAGGTCATCCTGGCGGCCGGTGCCATCGGTTCGCCGCAGATCCTGCAGCTTTCGGGCCTGGGCCCGGCGGAGCCACTGCAGCGGCTGGGCATCACGGTCGAGCAGCACCTGCCCGGCGTGGGCGCCAACCTGCAGGACCACCTGCAGATCCGCGCCGTCTACAAGGTGCAGGGCGCCAGGACGCTGAACCAGCGCGCCGCCTCGCTGATGGGCAAGGCCCTGATCGGCCTGGAATACGCGCTGCGCCGCAGCGGCCCCATGAGCATGGCCCCCAGCCAGCTGGGCGCCTTCACGCGCAGCAGCCCCGACAAGCTCTGGCCCGACCTGGAGTACCACGTGCAGCCGCTGTCGCTGGAGGCCTTCGGCGAGCCGCTGCACGCCTTCAACGCCTTCACGGCCAGCGTCTGCAACCTCAACCCGACCAGCCGCGGCACGGTGCACATCACCTCGCCCGACGCGGCCGTGGCGCCGGCCATCCGGCCCAACTACCTGTCCACCGACTACGACCGCCAGGTGGCGGCGGAGAGCCTGAAGCTGACGCGCCGCATCGTGGCGCAGCCGGCGCTGGCGGGCTTCAAGCCCGAGGAATACAAGCCCGGGCCGCAGTACCAGACCGACGAGGAGCTGGCGCGGCTGGCCGGCGACATCGCCACCACCATCTTCCACCCGGTGGGCACGTGCAAGATGGGCCGCAAGGACGACCCCGCCGCGGTGGTGGACTCGCGCCTGCGGGTGCGCGGCGTGAGCGGGCTGCGCGTGGCGGATGCGAGCGTGATGCCGACGATCACGAGCGGCAACACGAACTCGCCGACGTTGATGATTGCGGAGAAGCTGGCGGGGTGGTTGGTCGGATAGCAGATGCGGTGGGCCAATCACCGGCACAGAAGAGCCGTCTTCGGGCTCTTCATACTGTCGATATCGGCCCTGATGACGGGCTGCCTCGTGACCTGTGAGAACGAGCCCATCACCGTGGTGGCATCGCCAAATCAGAGACAGCGGGCCGTCGTGTTTTCCCGCAATTGCGGTGCGACAACGGGTCCCAACACACAGCTATCCATCCTTGCTCCGGGTGAGGCCCAGGATGGCGCCGGGAATACGTTCATCGCAGATGGAAAGGTTCCGCTGAAGCTTCAGTGGATCGCCGACGCGGAACTTGTCGTTCACGGCTCGCGAGGTTCAAGGACCTTCAAGCAGGAGAAGCATGTGAACGGCGTGGTGATTGCCTATAGATAGCGTCAAGGGCCACCCACTGCCAGCCCCGCGACAATCAGGGCATGTCGTTGTCGCCTCCCCGCGTCCTCGCCGTCATCCCCCCGATGACGCAGCTGAACACGCCCTATCCGTCCACCGCCTACCTCACCGGCTTCCTGCGCTCGCGCGGCATCGCCGCGCAGCAGGTGGACCTGGCGCTGGCGCTGGTGCTGGAGCTGTTCTCGCGCGACGGACTCGTGCAGCTGCGAGAAGCCGTCCAGGCCCTGCCCGATGCGCGGCGCACGCCGCAGACGGCCTGGTTCGAGGCCGGGTTCGACGCCATCGCCGCCGCCACGCCGCGCGTGCTGGCCTTCCTGCAGGGCCGCGACCCCACCGTGGCGCACCGCATCAACACGCGCGCCTTCCTGCCCGAGGGCGCGCGCTTCGCGTCGCTGGACGCGTATGTCGACGAGGACGGCGGCGACCCGCTGGCCTGGGCCTTCGGCGCTTTAGGCCTGCAGGACCGCGCGCGGCACCTGGCGACGCTGTTCCTGAACGACCTGGCCGACGTGCTGCGCGACGCGGTGGACCCGCGCTTCGAGTTCGTGCGCTATGCCGAGAAGCTGGCCGCCGCGCAGCCGTATTTCGACCCGCTGGCCGAGGCGCTGGCCGCGCCGCCGCACCTGATCGACCGCACGCTGCAGCGCCTGACCGTCGAGGCGCTGGACCGGCACGCCCCCGACGTGGTGCTGCTGTCGGTGCCCTTCCCCGGCTCGGTGTACGCGGCCTTGCGCATCGCGCAGGCCATCAAGGCGGCGCGGCCCGAGGTGGTGTGCGTGCTGGGCGGCGGCTATGTCAACACCGAGCTGCGCGAGCTGGCCGAGCCGCGGCTGTTCGACTTCGTCGACTACGTGACGCTGGACGGCGGCGAGCGGCCGCTGCTGGCGCTGCTGGAGCACGTCGCCGGCAAGCGCTCGAAGACCCGCCTGGTGCGCACCTTCTGGCGCGAGGAGGGTGCTGAAATCGCCGCCGGGCCGCCCCAAGGTGATTTCGCCCCCCTCGGGGGGACGGGCGAGGCGCAGCCTCGAACGCGGGGGCCGACAGTCCGGTACACCAACTTCGTCGAGCCGGACGTGCCGTTCGACGCCGTCGGCACGCCCACCTGGGACGGCCTGCCGCTGGACCGCTACCTGTCGCTGCTGGACATGCTCAACCCCATGAACCGGCTGTGGAGCGACGGCCGCTGGAACAAGCTGACCGTGGCGCATGGCTGCTACTGGAAGAAATGCAGCTTCTGCGACGTGAGCCTGGACTACATCTCGCGCTACGAGGCGGCGAGCGCTTCCGTGCTGGTGGACCGCATTGAGGCCATCGTGAAGGAGACGGGGCAGACCGGCTTCCACTTCGTCGACGAGGCCGCGCCGCCCAAGGCGCTGAAGGCGCTGGCCGAGGAGCTGCTGCGCCGTGGCGTTGCCATCTCGTGGTGGGGCAATATCCGCTTTGAAAAAACCTTCACGCCCGAGCTGTGCCAGCTGCTGGCCGACAGCGGCTGCATCGCGATCTCGGGCGGGCTGGAGGTGGCGTCGGACCGGCTGCTGAAGCTGATGAAGAAGGGCGTCAGCGTGGAGCAGGTCGCGCGCGTGACCAAGGCGTTCGCCGACGCGGGCGTGCTGGTGCATGCCTACCTGATGTACGGCTTCCCGACGCAGACCACGCAGGACACCGTGGACGCGCTGGAGTACGTGCGCCAGCTGTTCGAGCACGGCTGCATCCACAGCGGCTTCTTCCACCGCTTCGCCTGCACGGTGCATTCGCCGGTGGGCCAGAACCCGGCGGAGTACGGCGTCACGCTGCAGCCGCTGCCGGCGGACGCCCGCTTCGCCAGGAACGACATCGCCTTCGTCGACCCCACGCCCACGGACCATGACGGCCTGGGCCAGGGGCTGAAGAAGGGCCTGTACAACTTCATGCACGGCATCGGCATCGACAGCGACATCCGCAGCTGGTTCCCGGTGCGGGTGCCCAAGACCACCGTGCCGCGGCGCTTCGTGGCGCAGGCGCTGGCCGGGCCGCCGCCGCCGGCTGCCGCCGCGCCACCGCCACCGCCGCCCGCCGCGCGCCAGCGGGCCTGAGGCGGCGGCGGCCGGCCGTCATTTGCTGCAGTGCACAATCGACGCATCCGGCATGGATTCCGATGGAGGTGCGGCGATGCGGCGAGTCGTGTTCAACCAGAAGGGCGGCGTGGGCAAGTCCACGATCACCAGCAACCTGGCGGCCATTGCCGCCGCCAGCGGGCAGCGCGTGCTGGTCATCGACCTGGACTGCCAGGGCAACACGACGCGCTACCTGCTGGGCGAGGCCGCCGACGAAGCGCACGCCGGCTCGGCCGCGTTCTTCGCCGAGACGCTGAAGTTCAGCGTGCGCGAGGTGGACACGTCGGCCTTCGTCGTCGAGAGCCCCTGGGAGAACCTGCACGTGATGCCGGCCTCGCCCGAGCTGGACGAGCTGCACGGCAAGCTGGAGAGCCGCTACAAGATCTACAAGCTGCGCAACGCGCTGCAGCTGCTGGACGACCATTACGACGAGATCTGGATCGACACGCCGCCGGCGCTGAACTTCTACACCCGCTCGGCGCTGATCGCGGCGCAGGGCTGCCTGATCCCGTTCGACTGCGACGACTTCTCGCGCCGCGCGCTGTACGGGCTGCTGGAGGCCGTGGAGGAGATCCGCGCCGACCATGCGCCCGAGCTGGCCGTGGAGGGCATCGTGGTCAACCAGTTCCAGGCCCGCGCGTCGCTGCCGCAGCGCACCGTGCAGGAGCTGGTGGACGAGGGCCTGCCGGTGCTGCAGCCCTACCTGTCCAGCAGCGTGAAGATCAAGGAGTCGCACGAGCTGAGCCGGCCCATGATCCACCTGGACGCGCGCCACAAGCTCACGCAGGAGCTGGTGGCGCTGTACGAGTCGCTGGCGCGTTAGGCCGCGGCCTCAGGGCTTGCGCGCCCCGTCCGCGTCGCGCAGCTCCACCTTGCGCCCCAGCTTCTGCAGCTGCGGCCGCACCTGGGCCTGGTCGCCCACCGCCACGACGATGAGCTGCTTGGGGTCCAGGTGCTGCCGCGCGGCCTTCAGCGCGGCGGCCGGGGTGACGGCGGCGTAGCGGCGCGGCAGCCCGGTGATGGCATCCAGCGGCCGGCCCGCGGCCCAGTTGCCGGCATAGCCGGCCACGACCGCGCCGTTGGTGTCGAACAGGCCCGGCAGCGACAGCAGCTGGGCGTTGCGCACGCGGGTGAGTTCCGCGGCGCCCATGGGCCGGGCGCGCATGGCGGCGATCTCGGCCGCGATGTCGGCCAGCGCGGCGCCGGTCACGTCGGTGCGCACGCTGCCGCGGATGCCGAACTGGCCGCGCTCGCGGCCCATCGCATAGCCGGAATAGATGCCGTAGGTGTAGCCCTTGACCTCGCGCAGCCGGGTGTTGATGCGCGACGTGAACAGGCCGCCCAGCGCGGCATTCATGACCTTGAGGGCCTCGGCATCCGGCGCGCCGGCGAAGGGGCCGGGCGCGACGATGGCCAGCGCCGTCTGCGCCGCGCCGGGCTTGTCCACCAGCACCGTGCGGGCCGCGGCCGGCCGGGCCGGCGGCAGCGGTGCGGCCGCTGCGGCCTCACCGGCGGGCTGCCAGGCGCCGAACAGCGGCTCCACCAGCGCGCGCAGCTCGGCCTCGCTCAGGTCGCCGGCCACCACCAGCGCCGCGCGCTCGGGGCGGTAATGGGCCTGCCAGAAGGCGCGCAGCGCGGCGGCGTCGGTGGCCTGGATGCTGGTCTCGGTGCCCAGCGGGTTGGCGGCCAGCGGGTGGCCGTCGCCGTAGACCACGCGGTTGGCCACGGCGTTGGCCAGCAGGGCGGGCTGCTCGCGCAGCTGCGCCAGCGCGGCCAGGCGCTGGGCCTTCAGGCGCTGGATCTCGGGCGCTGCGAACGCGGGGTTCAGGGCCACGTCGGCCAGCAGCCCGAAGCCCGGCGCGGCACTGGCTTTGAGGCCGGAGAAGTCCAGCCGCGCCTCCTCGGGGCCGGCCTGGGCGGTCAGCGTGGCGCCCAGCGCCGCCAGCTGCTCGGCGATCTGCTGGGCGCTGCGCGTGGCGGTGCCCTCGGGCAGCAGGGCCGCGGTGAAGTCGGCCAGGCCGGGCCGGTCGCCCGGGTCGGCGCCCTGGCCGGCGCGCAGCACCAGGCTGGCGCTGACCAGCGGCAGGCCGGGCTTGGGCGCGTGGATGACGGTCAGGCCGTTGGCCAGCGTGAAGCTCTGCGCGGCCGGCAGCGCCAGCGGCCCGGCCTTGCCGGCGACGGGCGGCCGGGCGCGCCAGGGCTCGACCGCGTTCAGCGCCTCGCGCTCGGCCCGAGCCGCCTTGGCCGGCACCGGCGGCGTGGGCACCTCGGCGGCCAGCACCTGCTCGCCCGGCTGCGCCTGCACGACGACGCGGCGCTGCTGCTGGAGCCATTGCGCCACGGTGGCGCTGACGCCGGCCGGCGTGGCGCTGCGGTAGCGGGCCAGGTCGCGGGCCGCGTAGCCCGGGTCGCCGGCCATCTGGTTGTAGTGGTTGACGAGGTCGGCCAGCGTCGCGACCTTCTCCATGCGCTGCAGCAGCTGCGTCTCGATGACGGCGCGGGCCTGGGCCAGCTCGGCGTCGCTCGGCGGCGTGGCGGCGAGCCGGGCGATCTCGGCGTCCACCAGCGCCTCGATGTCGGCCAGCGCCACGCCCGGGCGCGCCACCACCTCGATGCCGAACACCGAGCTGAGCGACTGTGAGTCCTGGCCGACCTCCACGCTCTGCGCCAGCTGCCTGTCGCGCACCAGCAGGCCGTACAGCCGGCTGGCCTTGCCGCCGCCCAGCACATGGGCGGCCAGGTCCAGCTCGGCGTCACCGGGCGCGAACATCGGCGGCGTGTGCCAGGCCAGGTTCAGGCGCGGCAGCTCGATGCGGTCGGTGACGACCAGGCGGCGCTCCCGCGTGATCTCGGGCGTGGCCACCCGCACGGCCGGCGGCCTGGGGCCGGGCTTCAAGGTGCCGAAGTAGGTCTGCACCAGCGCCCGGGCCTCCTGGGCGTCGAAGTCGCCGGCCAGCACCAGCGTCGCGTTGTTGGGCCGGTAGTAGGTGCGGGCGAAGTCCTTCACGTCCTTGAGCTGGATGCGCTGGATGTCGGCATGCGAGCCGATCACCGCCGCGCGGTAGGGGTGGCCCTCGGGGTACAGCGCCTGGTACAGCGCCTCCTCGACGATGCCGTAGGGCCGGTTCTCCACGCCCTGGCGGCGCTCGTTGCGCACCACGTCCTGCTGGTTGGCCAGCGCCACGGAGTCGACCTCGTCGATCATCCAGCCCAGCATGTCGGCCTTCAGCCACAGGCCCAGCGCCAGCTGGTGGGACGGCAGCGTGAAGAAGTAGTTGGTGCGGTCGAAGTTGGTGCTGCCGTTGCTGTCGGTGCCGCCGGCGGCGTCGATGTGCTTGTCGAACCCGCCGCGCGGGATGTGCCTGCTGCCGGCGAACATCAGGTGCTCGAACAGGTGGGCGAAGCCGGTCTGGCCCGGCGCCTCGTTGCGCGGCCCGGCATGCACCCACAGGTTGAACGCCACCAGCGGCAGGCGGCGGTCCTGCACCAGGATGACCTCCAGGCCGTTGGCCAGCGTGTACTTCTCGTGCCGGATCGCCAGCTGGCCGGCCTCGGTGCTGACGGCCCCGACCGCGGCGTTCGCGGCGGCCGGCAGCGGGGCGGACAGCGCGCCGGCCAGGGCCAGCAGCGCCACGAGACGGCGGGAAGCGGGAATGTTCATGGGGTGCGGGCTTTCAAGGGGATGAATCTGCCGGGGCCGAGCGCCGGGCCACCCTCACTGCCAGGGAGACAGCCAGGCCAGCAGCGTCAGCCACAGCGGCGCGGTGGCCACGTACAGGCCGGTGGAGACGACGGTGGCGGCCGTGACCTCGGCCTCCAGCGCGCGGTAGCGCTGCGCGAAGATCAGCGCGTTGGAGCCGGTCGGCAGCGCCGCGATCATCACGATGACGGCCAGCGGCATGCCCGCCAGGCCCAGGCCCCAGTGGGCCACCACCAGCACCACCGCGGGCATCAGCAGCAGCTTGGTGACCACCAGCCCGGCCAGCCCGCGCCAGGTGCGCGGCCAGCCGTAGTAGGCCAGCGACATGCCGATCAGCACCAGGCACAGCGGCACCACCGCCGTGCCCAGGCTCTGCAGCGCCTCGTCGGCCACGGCCGGCAGCGGCAGGCCGGTGGCGTTCCAGGCCAGGCCGGCCAGCACCGGCAGCACGACCGGGTGGATGACGGTGTTGCGCACCGTCTGCCGCAGCGTGGCGGCCAGCGTGCCGGACGCGCGCTCGCGCGCCAGGTCCAGCTCCACCAGCGTGGTCAGCAGCGTCAGGATGCACAGCGCATGCAGGCTGATGACGGCGATGTGCAGCGCCAGCCCCTGCTCGCCGAACACCCCCGCGGCCACCGGCAGGCCCACCTGCAGCGTGTTGCCGAAGCCGGCCGTGATGGCCTTGACGCTGGGTGCCACCACGCTGTCGCCCGGCCGGCGCCGCCGGCGGTGCAGCGCGTAGAGCAGCGCGATCAGCGCCAGCGCCGGCACGAAGAAGGCGGCCAGGAAGGCCCAGGGCAGCGCCGCCGTGTCCAGCCGCGCGGTGGTGCGGAACAGCAGCGCCGGCACGAAGATGTAGAAGGCCGCGTTGGCCAGCACGCGCGCCGGGTCGCCGGGCTCGCCCGGCTGGCTGCCCGGCTCGCCGCCGCCCAGCCAGCGCATGCGGCCCACGGCCCAGCCGATCGCGACCGCCACCAGGATGGCCACCAGCTTGGCGGCGATGGCCCAGGTCATGCAGTGCCCCTCGCCCAGTCGCACCGCGCTGAACGCGGGCGCGCCTGGTCGGTCCCCCGAGGGGACGGCGATGCGTGGCGGTTGGTAGGCCACGCCCCCCCCCCGCGGGCGGGGCGGGGGGGGGCGCCGCGCCGGCCCCCCGCCCGCCCCCCGGGGCCGCGCGGG
>CAXDTK010000100.1:0-16552 GCA_963992225.1 uncultured Comamonadaceae bacterium
TGACCGCTGTCCGTTGTCGCCTCCGTTCAGGCCTCCAGCGACGAACGTCTCACACCAGCCTAAAGCCGCCTTCGCAGGTCGACCGGCAGGTCTGCAGCGTTATGCACAGCACGCAGTTATGCACAGTTGGTCCCGCGGCGCGACGGCGCCGCCCTCGCAAGAGGACTGCGATCGCGCTTTGGATCTGCGCATAGTTACAGCGTTTTGAGGAACTTCAGCAGGTCGTCGTCCGCCCGGAACCTACGTGGGACCACGTTGGGATCCTGAAGCCTGGCCAGCGCCTTTTCCTTCATGGCGAGATCGGCCTCGACGTATTGGTGCGTCGTCGCCGGACTCTCGTGCCCGAGCCACAGGGCAATCACGCTGATGTCCACGCCCGACTGCAGAAGGTGCATGGCCGTCGAGTGCCTCAGGCAGTGCGGAGAGATCGTTCTCCCGATCAGGCTCGGTGTCGTGAGCGCTGCGGCCTTGACGGCCAACGCCAGGCGCTGCGTCACGTTGGATCGCGTCATCGCCTGTCCACCGCGGTTGGGCAGCAGCGCCGACGTGGAAGTCAGGTCTGGGTTGAACCTCAGCCAGGCGCGGATCACCTTGACCGTCGAGCGCCAGAGCGGCACCGACCGCTGCTTGCGTCCTTTTCCATGCAGATGCACGCAGGCCGCCGGGGCCAGCACGACGTCGCCCACCTTCACGCCGATCGCCTCCGACACGCGGGCACCTGTGTTGTACAGCAGCGCCAGCATTAACTTGTCTCGCTGGCTCACCCAATCCGCTCCCGGCGCGCTGATCACGGCCAACATCTCCTCGCGTGTCAGGAACTCGAACATCGGCCGCTCGAAGCGCTTCATCGGCACGCCCAGCGCATGCTCGACGACCTGAAGTGCCGTGACGTCTCGGCGAGCCACGAACTTCAGGAACGAGCGCAGCGCGGCCAGTCGCGCATTGCGGCTGCGGACAGTGTTGTGCCGATCGCGTTCCAGATGATCGAGGAACTCCAGGATCAGCGCGGGCGTCAGGTCGGCGAGCAACAGCGTCGTTGGCGTCTTGTGCAGCCGCGCCTGGGCGAAGTCCAGGAACAGCACGAACGCGTCCCGGTAGGCCGCAACAGTCTGTGGGCTCAACGCGCGCTGCTGCGTAAGGTGCTCTGCGAAGAAGGACTGGACCAGCGCCGCGAAGCTCGGCGCGACTGGCTTGCGGTGGTCAGCGCTACTCATCGTCGCACTCCGCGACGCCGGCGAAGCGTTCGAATCGAGCGCCGGCTAGCGCCATCAGCTCTGGCACGCCGCTCAGGTACCAGTACGTGCTGGAGATGTTGATGTGGCCCATGTACGTGGACAGGGCCAGCATGCGTTGGTCGAGGTTCGCTCCCTGCTGATGCCACAAGATCATCCGCCTCACGGCGAAGCTGTGACGCAGGTCATGCACCCGCGGTTGGCCATGGCCGCCGCGATCAATCCAGCCCAACTGCTCGCGAAGCTGGCAGAACATCCGATGCACCTGCCGGTCTCCCAACGGCTCACCCCGGCGCACGCCGCGCGAGCCGACGAAGAAGGTCATCTGCGGCTTCGGTTGCACGTGCTGGCGGCGCAGGGCTCGGTAGGCGGCCAGAGGACCGATCACGCTGGGGTGCAGCGGCACCATGCGGGACTTGCCGAACTTGGTCTGCTGGATGGTCAGCACGCCGCAGCCCAGGTCCGCATCCGAGTCGGCCAGCTTGAGCGCTTCAGAGACCCGCAGCCCGGCCGATGCGATCAGGCCGAACAGCGTGGCATAGGTGGCGGCACGAAGGCCATCCGAAGGTCCGAGTCGGCGGGCCGCAACGATCAGTGCAGCGATCTCGGCTTCGCTGTAGATGTGCGGCGCCACGCGGCGCGGGATTGGACCGAAGCTGGAGTCGTCGGGCACTTCGACGGCCGGATCGAACTGCTGCAGCCAGCGCATGAAGGGGCGCAGCGTTGCCAGTCGGCGCGCTGCAGTGTCGACATTGGCGTGGCCGTCCACGAGGTATCGAGGCTGCACCTGGCGCGCCCATCCATGCGCCGGCCTGGAACTTATGTCCAGTTCAATGCCACCCTTGCCGGCAGTCCACCCAGGGAGATCGCGGCCTGCGGCCGGATCAAGCCCGCGAACTGTTCATAACTGCGTGCTGTGCATAACGCTGCTTATGGAGAGCTTTCCATAAGCAGCGGGAACGGTCAGTCAATGCTTTACGCCGTCCGGTCGGTCCCGTGCGCATTCCGGTCAACAAGGCTCTATCCAAGTCGAGTTCTGACGGGCCGGTCCCGCTGCTAGGCCCGCCGCTCGATGATGGCGCCCACGCTCGGAATGTATAAATGATCGCCACCCGACGACGGGCAATGGAGCCTGACTTGGCATTGCCCGCAGATCCAAGGGCGAATCAGTCCTTCCGATGCCGCGCCGTGTCGAAGGGCTGGCCGTTCAAGCACTTCCTGAGTTCGTTGCGCGCCATCAGGCCGTCATGCCAAGCGACGTTGACGATGGACTTGCCATCATGGACGACTTCGAAGCTCCAGTTGTCCTGCATCCCCTTCATCAGGGCTTCGATGCTCGGGACTGGGAAAACCAGAAGCGGTAGGCCACTGGTTTTGAGCTCTAGGTAGATTGCATTCAGAGTGACCGGCTTGATGTTTCCCTGCTTCAAGGTCACCAGTACCGGCTTTCCGCTTGCTACCTTGGGGAAGGCTGCCGCGCTGTCCTCGCCCAACGGGGAGAAGCCCAGCAGGGCGCCGCGATAGTTCCCACCTGGGCCGAACAGCGTGACGATGGCACCGTCCTTCATCTTGTCGTGTTTGCCGGGCTCGACAAGCCGATGGGCGCGCAGGAAGGAAGCCGCACAGAAGTCACCGGGGGCAGCCGCCGAGTTGACTTGCATGAACTCCCACCACCCGGCGATGACCTGCTCCCGATACCGAATCGCCTGGTCTTTGCCGCCCTCCAGGACTTGCTTGGCATTGATTTCCTTATGATGGGGCGCCATCACCGAACTCAGCACGTCGAACGCATCCGCACTGATGTCCGCAGCCCGAGCCGGCCCTGACAGGAAGGCAGCAAACAACCCGGCCACCATGATCTTTATCGTCGTCATTCCACAATCCCCAGAGTTTTCAAGGGCTGCGCTGATCGGCATTCACGGCCGCCCGCGCACCAAGTCGTCGCAAACGCCTTGCAAGCGAGATGAGCCGCGCTGGCCGTCGTAGTCCCCCCGAACGCGCACATCGTCAACCCACCAGACGCGGTTGGCATCAGGCTTGAGCCGGAACTCGGCCCAGCACTCGGCGTAGCCGCCCGAGTCGCCGCCGATCACGCCCTGCGGGCCGTAGATCGTCACGCCCTGCTGCTCCCACCAGGCGGTGTAGCGGAGAAATCTGGCGCCATCGGCCTGCGTCACCTCCGGCCGGCCCATGAGGTCGACGACAAGCCGTTCAGACTGGCCGCGCAAGGCCCTGGCCAGCTTGATTTCCCAGCGGTTCATCTTGGATCCGTCCGGGTGCTTGTCGGCGTCCTTGGCCGCGGTGGCGTCGGCCTTGAACTCGGCGTCGGTTGCCTTGAGCTTGGCCATCAGCGCGGCTTGGATTGCGGCGGCGCCGGCTTCGACGTCCCGGTGCTTCTGCTTGAGGCTCTCCATCGCCATCACCTTGTCGACCGCCGAAAGCCGTGCGCCCCATTTGCCGCTCGGGTCCGGGCGTTTGTGGTCGAGCACCTTGTCGAACCAGAAATTCGTCCATGCGAACTCGAGCACCTCAGATGGCAGGGTCTCGCCGATGAGCGCCAAGTCGGCTGGCAGGCCCAAAGTCGCGATGCGCTGGCCGAAGCCGGGGAAGTCGAAATCCGTACCCTTGATCGACGCGTGCAGCGCCCGCTGGACCTCGATGTGATTGCAGGAGATGGTGCCCGCTCGGGAGAGCATTGGGCCATTGGAGCTATTCCAGTCACTCTCGGCCACCGGTTCGGTCTGCAGGTCGGCCCGGCGCAGCTTGTAGCTGCCGGGCCCGATGCGGAACTTGACGTCGTCGCCGGCCCGGACGGGCTGGAGCGCCTTGTTCTCGGTGACTGTGTGCTGCCCCGCATCCAATACATAGCGCTGCGGGCACTGGAACTGCAGCTTCATCGAAACGAACTCGGGCTTGTTGCCGCTTTCGTAGACCGCTGTGACAGCAAGCTCCCGGATCTCGATCTTCCCGCCTGTTTGCCCGGGGGGCGTCTTGTTCAAGACGTAGCGGAGGTCAGCAAAGTAGGCGACGCGATCGTCCACCTCACCTTCGTACTGCAGGATGGCGCCGAAGGCGAAGGTCTTGGCGGGCAGGACCAGGAGGCCGACGAGCCACGCGGTGTACTTCCGACTGCTGTTCATCAGGTCTCCGTGCGTGCTGCACGCTGGCGCCGATGGCCGAGCAGCGCCAGGCCAGCTGCCACCATCAGCGCGCTGGCGGGCTCAGGCACGGAGCTCACCTCGAGGCGCTCGTACGTCAGGTCATCGATGGCAAAGCCTTCGATACCACCGTTGAAGTGGATGGCATCGACGGGACCCAGGTACGCGTTGGACAGCCACGTCAGGCCCGTCACGCTGCGTGGGTCGGTGATGCTCGCCACCTGCTGCCCGCCATACCAGAGCTCCACCGCAGCAAACGGGGGCTCGTTGAGGTTGGCTACGTAGGACCGATAGAAGGTGCCCAACATGCGCACAGGCGCGTCCAAGAAGGTCAAGGTGCCACGCTCGCCGTAGAACACCTTGAGCCCGTTGCCGCCCATGTCACGTTCGCCGATGCCGAAGCCACCCAGGTCCGACCAGCCCGCCAGTCGACCGTAGCCGTCGGTGAGCCCGGCTGGAGAAATGTCCTCGAAAGTCACGACGGTGCGTGAGGCGGCGTGCACAGCAACGCTGGCGAGCAGCAGCGCGCCGGCAACCCAGCAGGAACGGTAGACCATTGAAAACTCCTCTTGTGGATAAAACTTCAGCTTGCGTACAGGCGGTGCGTTGCGCAGCTACCGCTTCGCGCGATACCGCCTCGTCGGTCAGCGCTGCGCGCCGCGACAGCCGGCAGGAAGGAACCTGCCTGTGAGCGCCGCGGTGCAGGATCTCGGGTCGGTCGAGGGTTCGGCCCGGCGCCCGCTCAAGACGACATGCGCGGCCACCACATGCCCATCGTTGCCGCGACGGCGCCCATGCACAGGATCAGTGTCATGCCGCCAATCAGCGCGGCAGCGCCGAACTGGATGCCGGGACTTCTCCGATCCTTGGCGTAAAGGTACAGCTGGAGCGAAGCCAGGGGCAGCAGGACGTAGGAGCCAAAGGCCAGTGTCGTGAGGAAGGGGCCTTGGAAGGTCGCGGCATCAAAGCCGACTGGCCGGCGATGCACGGCCAGCCAGGCCATCAGCCCAACGCGGAAGAACCAGACGCCGCTTGCTGCCACGAACAGACGCAGCGCCCAGCGCCGGTGATCGGAGAACCGATGGGATCGGGCGGCTTGCCAGGCCTTGGCGCCACAGCCGAGGATGAGGAGCGCGTTGATGCTGATGGCCAGATGTTGCCCGACGTCTCCCACAACGCCCCGCCGAACCCAGACCAGCCAAAGTCCGCCCAAGGCAAGTACCGCGGAACAACCCAGGTACAGACGGCCGTTCCAGCGATGCAGTGCCGGAGCGAGTCGTCGAATCGCAGGAATAAGCTGCATGACACCGCTGAGCACCCACACGACGGCAAAGAACAGGTGCAAGGCCAGTACGGCATTGCCGAAGGTGTCACCAGAGCCGTAGCCCTTGGGCAGCACCTTGTTCCACCGCTCCACATCGCCTGCCAAGGTCGCGCCGCCATAGAACACCGCGACATACGCCGCAAAGACGACTTGACCAGCCAACATGACGATCAGCCAGAAGGTCGCGCTCGCCGACAGTGCGGCACGAGACCATCGCATCCAGCGCTCAGGCGCCACGCTCGCAGAATGGGGTTGGGCAGCGGCATGGGCCGCAGCTTGGTGGAGTGTCATGAGCAGGTCCTTGCGTGAGCCATGAGGCCTACCGACCCAGCAAAGGATTGCGGGGTGACTCCCCTTCCTTTGAGCAGACCGCCTCCGAAACGGCACGTCCGAGCAGCCCAATCGAGCCGCTGATGAAACAGTTGTAGTTCTGTCCGGTCTTCGCCCGCACCTGGTATCTCGTCGTGACGCCGTCGTCCACGCGGTTGCTGATGCTGAAGTCGTTCTTGCTCAGTCCCAGGGCAGCAGCCGTTCGATCGACGATTGCCTGATCCGTGACCGCAATCGAGGCGCAGCCCGTGATGAGGAAGGTGGTGACTGCTGCTGTGAAGGTTTGGGGTGCTTTCATAGGGCTCGGTGATCGATAGAAGGTAGGTGACTCATGCCATGGATGGTCTGCGGCGCCGGCATGCGCAACCGCAGCGTTTGGCCCTACCCCGTTGCCCCTGCGCCAAGGCGCCGTCGTGCAGCCCCTGGCTGGTTCGCCGGAAGAGACACTTCGGCTCTGATGCAGGCAATGAGATGGCCCTGCCCGGAACTGTGGCCGACCGATCCGTCCTCACCAATCAGTCAAGGGACGAAGTACGCCAGCCGGTGTCCGAAAGACGATGGGCGACGACAGGATGCGACCATGCCGTTTCGGGGGGCGCCGGCAGAAGCACTTCCGTGCGTCGTCGGAAGCCTGCGTCACTTGCACTGTTGACCGCGTGCCTCGTCGGCAACCTGTTGTGCAGGGTTCACTGTGCTTGCACAGTTCGGGTTCAAATCCGGGCACGTTGACGTGCCGACGCCCACGCCGTGACACCCACTGACGCCGACCCCCAAGCGCCTCACCCCATTGCCAAGGACGACCTGTTCACATGGTCACGGTTCAAGCTTTGGGTGGTGTTGACGGCACTCTGGGCCGTCGTGCGTGCGCTGTCCTCGGAGACCTCGCTGCCCACGTGGCTGGTGCGCTGCGGCTTTGCAGTCGGGATGGGTGTTCTTGCCTATGGCCTGGCTGGCAAGTGGCCGCGCAGGGCGCCTGCCTGGCTGCCGCGCTGGATCCTTCAGCTGCTGGCGGTGTTGCTGGTGATGCCGCTGGCCAGTTACCTCGCCTACGTCATCACGACAGGCACTTTCGACGTGGTGTCACTCGGCCCCGGCTATCACAATGGCGTGTTCATCATGGGCTTCATGGGCATCTTTTTTGGCCCCTGGATCGCTCTGGGAGCGCTGCTGCGACGCAGTGAGGCTTTCGCTCGAGAGCAGGCGCTGGGGTTTCGCTTGAAAAGCAGCGAGCTAAAGCGCCAGGCCTTGGACGCTCGGCTTCGGCTGTTGCAGGCCCAAGTGGAGCCGCATTTCCTGTTCAACACGCTGGCCAACATCCGGTCCATGGTCCGACAGTCCGGAAGCGATGACGCGACCCGCATGCTCGACCACCTGATTGCGTACCTGAGAGCAGCGCTACCGCGACTCGATGCAGGCTCCACCACCTTCGAGCATGAGCGCGGGATCGTCTGCGCCTATCTCGAACTGATGCGCATGCGAATGCCAGATCGGCTCATGTATGAAGTGCACATCGATGCCACAGCCTTGCCCCTTCACTGCCCTCCCATGACGTTGATGACATTCGTCGAGAACGCGATCCGGCACGGGATCGACCCCAGCGAGAACGGCGGCACCGTCGACCTGCGGGTGACGGTGCAAGGCGAACGAGTGAAGGTGCAAGTCATGGACACCGGCGTGGGGCCACAGACACGGCGGCCTGACGCGGCCAGCGTGGGCTTGATCAACCTCCGCGAGCGCCTCACGTTGGCATTTGATGGCGACGCCCAGGTGAGTCTGCGTCGCACCCCTGACGGCAACACCTTAGCTGAAGCCGAATTCCCCGCGCGCCCAGGAGGTCAGCTGTGATTCCAACAGCGCTGATTGCCGACGACGAACCACAGCTTCGGAACGAGCTGGCTGAACTCCTGGGAATCGCCTGGCCGGCGCTGCAGATCGTCTCCTTGGTGCGCAATGGCAGGGAAGCGGTCGAGCAGTTTGAGCGTCTGCAGCCCGCGATCTGCTTCTTGGACGTGCACATGCCCGGCATGAACGGTGTGGAAGCGGCACATCACATCGGGCGGCGCTCCCACCTGGTCTTCGTGACGGCCTTCGAGCAGTACGCGGTCCAGGCCTTTGCGCAGGGCGCGCTCGACTACCTCGTCAAGCCCGTGGAGCCCTTGCGCCTCGCCGACACCGTGAGCCGCCTCAAGGCGCGAGTCGAAGCCGCTGCGCCCGTGCATCACAACGAGGAACTGCTGCGGCTGCTTGCAGCGCAACTGCAACGCTCTGGCCGGCCACCCGGCTTGCGCTGGCTGCGCGCTCAGGTCGGAGGCGCCCTTCGGTTGATCCCTGTCGACCGGGTGGACTACCTTCAAGCGGACAGCAAGTACACCGTGGTGGCCTGGCGCAGCGACGATGGCGTTCTCAGCGAAGCCGTGGTCAGCATGCCACTCAGGGACTTGCTCGCCCAATTGGATCCGGAGCAGTTTGTTCAGGTGCACCGCTCAGCCATCGTCAACCTTAGTTCCATCAGTCACGTCGTTCGGGGTGCCAATGAGACGGCTGATATCCACCTCAAGGGACGCCCCGAGGTGCTGCGGGTCAGCCGCAACTTCACGCACCACTTCAAGCAAATGTGAGGGCCGCAGCGCCGAGCGCCTTTTCCCAGGCCCGCGGCACTCGACGTTGAAAGGCGTCTCTGACGGCCACCGCCCGCCTGACGGCGGACCCACAAAACTGCCCAGCGAGCGGACCAGCGGCGTCAATGCGCCTCCAGCGCGGCCGGACCACCTTGTCCCACGGCGGGATGCCGTCCGAGCCCAGCGTCATTCGGATACCCATCCCCGTCGCTCGTCTGTCCATCGCTTGGTCCTGATCGAAGCAACGCTGACAGTGTCTGAGTGCCTGGTCGGCAAGCTGTTGAATGCCGTCACGACGAGCCCAGCGTCATTCCATCAACGATGAACACACCTCCAATATGCAAACTTCCGCCTGTCTCGCCATGGCGCATCCATGCGCTGCGCGTCGTGTATGGGCTCATGGCCGCTGTCATGGGCTTCTTCGTCTGGCAGCAGGTTCTGTTCGACACCGGGCCTTGGCCAGCACCACGGGTCATCGCCAAGTCGATGCTGGCGTCGTTGGCCCTGCTCTCCCTGCTGGGGCTGAGGTATCCCGTTCAGATGCTGCCCCTGATGCTGCTCGAAACGCTGTGGAAGACCGTGGCAATCCTGCTGGTCATCCTGCCAGCCTGGCTGGCGCACCGCATGACGCCCGAGCTGCAAGTGCTCTTCAACGAGTGCATCGGAATCGTAGTGGTCTATTTGATTATCCCGTGGCGCCATGTCTGGGCCCGCTACGTCCTGCAGCCTGCCGAGGCCTGGCGCAGCTGAGCTGGCGCGGCGAAGGGCGTATCGTGAAGACGCCGCAGCGCACGCGAGCGCGCCGACCATCGGCGATGGCCATCCGCCAGTCGCGACCGATCGCGCCCGGTCTGACGGATCCGGCGTTGGCATGCCAGTGCGCGCCAGCGAATCCTCTCGACGCCGCTGTGGAGGCGCCGGCATGACTTGGGCCGCATCACCCGTTACGGCACACGAGTTGCGCATCGTTGCGCGCGATGGTCGCTCGCTTGCGGCCACGCGCTATGCAGGGGCTGGCGATGTCGACGGTGTCGTCATCATCAACGGAGCGACCGGCGTCAAGCGTGGCTACTACGACCGGTATGCGCGCTTCCTTGCCGCGCATGGCTTCGAGGTTTTGACCTACGACTATCGCGGCATCGGTGGTTCTGCTGACGGGGCCGTCAGCGCTGAGGCCTGCGACATGCGCCAGTGGGGTGAAGTCGACGTCGCCAGCATGATCGATGCTGCCGCCGGACGCTATCCCGGCAAGCGCCTACTCGCGGTTGGCCACAGCGTCGGCGGACAGTTGTTCGGGCTAGCGGACAACAACGAAAAGGTCCATGCGATGTTCGCGGTCAGCGCGCAGAGCGGGTACTGGAAGCACTGGCGCGGCCTGCCACGCTGGTGTCTGGCACTTCTGTGGTACGTACTCATGCCCGGACTGGTCGGAGTGTTCTCGTACTTCCCATCCCGTCGCATCGGATTCGGGGAGAACCTGCCAAAAGGCGTCGCTCGGGAATGGGCACGCTGGTGCCGGCATCCGGACTACCTGGTTGATCTCGAGGGTGCACCATTGCGTCAACACTTCGCGCGGTATCGCGGGCGCATCCGCGCCTGCGTGGTGACCGACGACTGGATGGCGCCGCGCGCCGCGGTTGAGGCGCTCATGGACTTCTTCGTCGCTGCGCAAATTGGGATTCAGTCCTTGTCGCCCGCAGACATTGGCGCAAAAGCACTAGGCCATTTCGGCTATTTCCGGGAGGCGGGAAGACCAGCATGGGAGGAGAGTTTGCAATGGCTTCGACAGCAGTGATGGTCGCCACGCACGTTGTGGCGTCTGTCATCGCGCCCTGTGCGACGGGCAAGAGTTAGGTTGCTGAAGCAATGATTGACCGCAACTAGCCTGCTGCGGCCTTAGTTCCCTGAGACAAAGTTTGGCCAATTTCGGCTTTCGGCAGTTTGCTGCCGCTCGGTTGACCATCAGCGAGCGACAGCATCCAGCCTTGACCCGCCTGCGGCCGACTTGGCGCATGCGGCCGCTCCTGGCCGACAGCGTGAAGTCAACCAAGTCCCGGAAAGCTGCCCCTCGTGCAGCGGACGGCAGTCAGCACGGTCAGCGTCGAGAAGGCGCATGCTGTTTGGCCTGTTGGCGCCGACTGAAATTTGACCCACCCGTGAGGGCCCTGCCGACCCAAATTTGACCCAGGTGTTCAACCTACCCTGCCCGAGATATCCACAGCTGGGCGGGGTTCGAGGAGTGATCACCATGGTGATGATTGGCAAGGTCTTGCGGATGCACCACCGCGAGAAGAAGTCGGTGCGGGAGATTGCCAAGGCAACGAGCCTGGCGAGGAACACGGTTCGCAAGTACCTGAGGCTAGGCAAGGCCGAGCCGCCGCAGTACCGCCGGCCGACAGTGCCGACCAAGCTGGCGCCCTACGTCGAGCAGCTGGAGCAATCGCTGCGGGCCGATGCGCGGCGGCCCAAGAAGGAGCGGCGCAGCGCCAAGGCGCTGCTGGAGCAGTTGAAGGCCGCGGGCTACGCCGGTGGCTACAGCCGGCTGACCGACTACATCCGCGCCTGGAGGTTGGCCCAAGGCGGTGCCGCGACGGGCGACGCCTACGTGCCTCTGAGCTTCGAACTCGGCGAGGCCTTCCAGTTCGACTGGAGCGAGGAGCCGCTGGTCATCGGTGGCGTCTACCAGCGGCTGCAGGTGGCGCACATGAAGCTGTGCGCCAGCCGAGCCTTCTGGCTGGTGGCCTACCCCAGCCAAGGCCACGAGATGCTGTTCGACGCCCACACGCGCGGCTTCGCGGCCCTGGGCGGCGTGGCGCGCCGGGGCATTTACGACAACATGAAGACCGCCGTGGACCGCGTCGGCCGCGGCAAGAGCCGCGACGTCAACAGCCGCTTCGCCGCGCTGTGCGCGCACTACCTCTTCGACCCGGACTTCTGCAACGTCGCCAGCGGCTGGGAGAAGGGTGTCGTCGAGAAGAACGTGCAGGACAGCCGGCGTCGCATCTGGCTGGCGGCGCGCGAGCAGCGCTTCGGGTCCTTGGAGGAACTCAATGCCTGGCTGTGGCCGTGGCCGCAGCCGACCGCGTTCGTACATCAAAAGCGTCCAGCGCGGATTGCAGGATCTCACAAGCTCTTGACCCTCGCCAAATGGTGCGCACATCTGCTGCCATCGAGTATTTATTTCGCGCAGCACCAAAAATGATGCATCGTAGGATGTTGCTGCCTCAGACTTATGGCCTTGAACACGCCCTGCGCCCAATGCGAAACAACCAGCCCGTCACTCAGCACGAGTTTGACTTCCCCGCTGACGCGACCTTGATGTCGACGACAGATGTGCAGAGCCACATTCAGTATTGCAATGCCGCGTTCATTGCCGTCAGCGGATATGAGCAACGGGAGCTGATGGGCCAGCCGCACAACGTTGTGCGGCACCCCGACATGCCGCCGGAGGCTTTTGCGGACATGTGGGCTACGCTAAAGGGCGGTGAAAGCTGGACGGCCCTGGTGAAGAACCGGCGCAAGAACGGCGACCACTACTGGGTCCGGGCGAATGCAGCGCCCATGCGGCGTGGCGGTCGCGTCACAGGCTACTTGAGCGTCAGGACCAAGCCGTCCAGGGAAGAAGTCGCCTCGGCCGAGACCTTTTATAAGCAAGTCCGGGATGGCCGAGCCCGAGGATTCAAGTTCTACAAGGGGTTGGTGGTCAGGACGGGCTGGGCCTCCTTCCTCTCCTGGCCCAAAACCGCGAGCATGGCCTCGCGGGTGCGCGCGCTTTCCGCAATTTGCTGGCTCACCATGTGCCTGATGGCCTCGCTGGTGGGCCTTGCAGGCACTCACCTGGTGGCGTTCGCCGCTGCTGTGTTGGTGGTCATCTCGCTGTATTCGTTGCTGATGGAGTGGCAGTGCGTCTCGCCATTGCGGCAGGTCCTACAGCAGGCTCTGAATGTCGCTTCGGGGAACACGTCACCCGCGCCGGAAATGGGGCGCATTGATGAGGTCGGCATGCTTCTGCGCGCAATCAATCAGAGTGGCCTCAATTTGCGCGCACTTGTCGACGATGTGGACGTGCAGGTCGGCGGAGTTAGTTCCGCCTCCAGTCAGATTGCCAGCGGCAACAACGATCTCTCCCAGCGTACAGAGATCGCGGCGTCGAACCTGGAACAGACCGCATCAGCAATGGAAGAGCTCCACGGCACAGTACGCAGCACTGCGGACGCTGCCACTGAGGCTGCGAGTCAGGCAAGTGAGGCCAGTAGGGCTGCTGCGTCAGGAGGAGAAATCGTTGGCAAAGTGGTCGCGACGATGGACGACATCGCCGCGAGCTCTCGGCGCATCAGCGACATCATCGGCACGATCGACGGCATTGCCTTCCAGACCAATATACTGGCGCTTAACGCCGCCGTCGAAGCAGCACGTGCAGGTGAAGCTGGTCGCGGATTCGCCGTAGTGGCGAGCGAGGTTCGTGCATTGGCGCAGCGTAGCGCCGAAGCCGCGCGAGAAATCAAGACGCTCATTGGAAACAGCGTGGCTCGGGTTGACAGCGGCAGCCAACTGGTCGGTCAGGCCGGCACTGTGATGGGGGAAATCGTGGACCAAGTCGACCGCGTGGACAAACTCCTCGGCGAAATCAGTCGCGCGGCGCGTGAGCAGACGTCCGGTGTTCAGCAAGTCAACGAGTCTGTGTCGTCACTGGATCAGACCACCCAACAAAATGCAGCCCTGGTCGAAGAGTCTGCCGCGGCGGCGGAGAGCTTGCGTCAACAAGCCGTAAGGCTGGCCGAAGCGGTTGCGGTCTTTTCCAGCCGTTGAATCCAAGCCCGTGTTTATCAGGTGAACGCTTGGTGATCGCAGCAGTCATAGTGGCCCGGGGACGCTTAAATAGCATCAATGACGATGCTGCATACTAAGCTGCCGATGACGCGCTTCACGAGATCACTGAGGAATTGCGCGCCTCGAGCTGGGCCGACCTGCCAGCGCACCAAGGCGGAAAGGGGGTTGTCGTGACGCTTTCCCATACCGCCGAGGCCGGCGCGAAGAGCGGCGGGCTGCCTAGGCGTGAATCCGGTGACGATGGTCAACAACATCTTGGCGAGGGGCGTGTCGGCGCAATAGCGCCGTTTCAGTTTGCCCAACGGGCCGCTGAAGAAGCATTCGACGGTTGGGCCTGGCGTTCTACCTGGGCAAGCGATCGCGCTGATCTGCTCGCGCAGTTGCCGAGCCTCGCGGCTGATGCTGCAAGGCCGAAGCTTCCCTAGTAGGCACGAGATGAGAGCTCTGCTGCTTTGCGCTCTGCTGTGGGTCAGCGCAGCCGATGGTGCAGACTGCTCAAAGGTTGTCTTCTCGGCCAATCCGAACTACCCACCGTTCCACTGGGTCGAGGACGGCAAACTCGTTGGAGCCAGTATCGAGCTGACGGAGCGCATCTTTGGCGAACTGGGCATTCGTAGCGAGGCACAGTATCTGGGCCCGTGGAATCGCGTGCTGCGCGCTGCAGAGCAGGGGAAGATCGACATGGTCGCGGCGCTGAAGCCCACGTCGGAACGCGAGAGGTACCTACTTTTCACGACCGCGCGCTTTAACGTCAATCCGATGGCGGTATTTGTGCTGTCAGATCACCGCATTGCCTATAGCGGCTGGTCCGACCTGGCCGGTCACACCGGTCTGATCGCGCGCGGCGACCGGTTTGGTGAAGGTTTCGATGAATACATGCACGAGAAACTTCCGATCCTCGCCAGCAACGACATGGCGGACAGCTTCGCCAACCTGCTGCGAGGCCGCGGTGACTACGTGGTGACAAGCTACTTGGCAGGCAGTGCCTATGTTGCGTCCAAGGGCCTCGACGCCGCTATCGTCGCACTTCGTCCCATGGTCAACACGGGTGCGGTGCATCACGGCTTTGTCCGCCGTTCGCCCTGTGTGAAATTTGCGGATCCCGTCTCGTCGAGACTGCGCGACTACGAAGCCGATGGAACAACTGCGCTGTTAATCGCAAAGTACGCGGAAAAATGGCGCCGTCGGGCCGCTCGGAAAGGCGAATGAAAGGCCAGCCAGAGGCTGTTTGGCCCTCAACTCGATGGGAGACCATCATGGGACCAGCAGCCAGCATCCTCTCGCGGGAGCCTTGGAACAAGGGCAAGATCGTCGGACAGAAGACTCCCTTCCAGGTCAAGGACATATGGGCACTTCGCGTCCGGCTACAGATGGAGAACCGTGTGCGGGAGCTCGCGTTGTTCAACGTCGGCATCGACAGCAAGCTTCGCGGTTGTGACCTCGTCGCGCTCAAAGTACGGGATGTCTGCCACGGTGACGCCGTCGCTAGTCGGGCGGTGGTGATGCAGCACAAGACGCAGCGCCCCGTTCAGTCCGAGATCACGGCGGTGACTCGCGACGCCGTGCAGCGCTGGATCAAGCAAGCCGGGCTGAGATCCGAGGACTTCCTGTTCCCGAGTCGTATGCACGGCTCGCCGCATCTGGGTACGCGGCAGTACGCCCGAATCCTGGGAGGCTGGGTGGAGGAACTCGGGCTGGACCCTGCCGACTACGGGACGCATTCGATGCGCAGGACGAAGGCGACGCTGATCTATCGGCGGACCAAGAACCTGCGAGCCGTGCAGCTACTGCTCGGGCATTCCAAGCTGGAGTCGACGGTCCGGTACCTTGGCATCGAGGTGGATGACGCGCTAGAGATTTCGGAGCAGACGGAGATCTGAGAAGCCAGCCGGCGGCCGATTCTCGCCAAGGGCGGGTCGGCCGCCTGAAACGGCTGCTATGGGGGGGCACCAGGCTGGTCGAAGCTCCCGCCCAGCTTCCCCGGTTCGATGCTTCGCCGCGAGTGGCAGCGTTGTGCCCATAGCAGACCTCCGCCGAACTACGGGTCCAGGCTGTGCTCCGACGTTTGCTAATGCTCGACAAACGTCAGCTATCCGACCCAAAGCGCAAGTAGGCTCTGGTGATGTGGAATGCCAGAGAGCTGCGGTCAGCATATTAGAGCTTGCCGAACGCCGGTCGTCCGCTGAAGCGGTACGCATTTGATGCCGAAATCAAAGCACCTCAGTTTATCGGCGGATCAAGAAGCTGCGAGCCGTGCACCTGATGCTCAGGCAATCTGGCCTCTCCGAAGATTCAGGGCAGCTATCAAGTTGCCGCCGTACGGCGCGACCGCCTCATTGGCAAGTGAAGCCAACGAACGAAGCTGAAGAAATAACTCCCCCTTGCCCAAGCCCAATCCAGCCACGCATTCCATTCGGTGCACCAGTGGGCGATGTACTGTCACCCCATCCCCCCACCCCAGAGCCTGAAACAATGGTCTGCTCGGGTTGCCCTTCGATCCGAGCGCAAACACCAGCGACACCCGTACTAGGAGTTCGAAAGGTCCATGCACCGCAGTCGATGTCTCGCGCGTAGCTGTAGCCCTTTGAATCGCGCACAGCTACAGAAGACCCGACGGGCGCTTCGACTGTCCAGCTGTAGGCTACGCGAAAGTTGCGGCAGGCATAAGGCCCGCCGCCAGGCGCGCACAGGATCTTGCAAGAGGCTTCCTTCGCGATGAACCTTCCTTCCGGTGCAGCGAGAACTTTGTGCGTGTGGGGGCCACTGGTCGAAGGTAGGTAGTGCGTGTCCCCGTGATAAACAGCGGTCAGCGCGTGTGTTCCCGCTGGGAGATAGTTGGTCGTACATTGCGCGGCCGCACTAGAGTTGGCATCAGGAGCCGTGCACAGCGTTTTTCCGTTTCCGTCAACGAAATCGATTTGCCCGCTGGGCGTTCCTGCGACCTGCGAAGCAGGGGATACGGCCGCTGATAGCACGACTGCTTCGGCTACCGTAGAAGCATTTGGTGCGTATTCCGCGCGATCCCGGACACCGTTCCGCTCTGATGGCGGACAGCATTCC
>CAXDTK010000101.1:0-16517 GCA_963992225.1 uncultured Comamonadaceae bacterium
CTGCAGTGAAACAAACGCGGACCGGCGCCGGGCCGCCCCAAGCCGGCCCGCGGGCGATGTGCGTTTGGCTCAACGCCAAACGCATCGCCGTCCCCCCGGGGGCTGGGGCCGGACACGGCAAGTCCAGCGGACTTGCCGTGCCTGCCGAAGGGCAGCCGCTCCGACGGCTGCGCGGTCTGCAAGACCCACTGGGCTTGCCGGCGTTCAGCCGGCGCAAGACCGGGCGAGGGGCTCATAGGAAGGGGGTGCGGAAATGCCAGGCGCCGCGCAGCCGCCAGTAGACCGACAGGAAGGGGATGGCGGCCGACGTGGCCAGCATCTCCAGCACATGGCCGGGCGCGCGCGAGGTGCGGCGCAGCCGCCGCCAGGCCACCCCCAGCACCAGGCCCAGCGCGCCGGCCAGCGCCAGTGCCGCGGCGCGCGGCCAGCCGGCCAGCGCCAGCGCGGGCACGGCCAGCGCCAGCGCGACGATGGCGTAGTAGTCCCACGGCGGCACGGGGCGCACGCGACTGCGGTAGGGCTGCGGGTGCTTGCGGTACAGCAGCGCGTCGAAGAACACGTTCTTCTGCTGGCGCAGCGACACGCCCCAGCGCTCCGGTCGCACCGGGTGGTGCACGACGGCCAGCGGCGCGCGGCCCACCGGGCCCACGTCCATCAGCCGGAAGTGCAGGTCCGAGTCCTCGCGCCAGGCGCGCAGGAAGCGCTCGTCGAAGCCGCCGATGCGGTCCAGCACGTCGCGCCGCACGAAGGCGTTGGCGGTGACGAACTCGGCCGTTTCCAGACCGCGCGTCATCAGCTCGTGGTCGGTGGGCCGGCGCTGCCCGTCGCCTTCGCCGCCGCCGTCGCGCGGCACGCTGACCTGCCCGGCCGCGGCCACCCAGCCGGGGTGGCGGCCCAGCGTGGCCAGGCCCTGGCGCAGCCAGTCGGCATCGGGCCGGGTGTCGTCGTCGGTGAAGGCCACCCAGTGGCCGCGCGCCGCCCGCCAGCCGGCATTGCGCGCCACCGCCGGCCCGCGGCCCGCGGCCGGGCGCAGGTAGCGCAGCCGCACCGGCGCGACGGCGGCCAGCGCCTGCACCTGCTCGCGCGTGCGGTCGTCATGGCCGTCGTCGGCCACGATGATCTCGAAGCAGCCGGGCGGCAGCGTCTGCGCCAGCAGCGCGCGCAGGCAGCGGTCCAGCAGGTCGGGGCGGTGGAAGGTGGGCAGCACCACGCTGACGTCGACGTCGGCCGTCGGGTGCCCGGGTGCCGTCGCCTGAGTCGCGCTCATGCGGCCTCCGCTATCAGCGCCAGCGTCGCCTCGGCCACCTGCGCGGGCGTCACGCGGCGCAGGCAGTCGTGGTGGCCCTGGGCGCAGACGCTTTGCAGGCAGTTGCGGCAGGGCACGTCGTGGCTGAGCACGCGCGCCGGCACCTGCCAGGGCGTGTGTTGCGGGTTGGTCAGCGCGTACAGGTCCACCACCGGCGTGCCCAGCGCCGCGGCCAGATGTACCGGCCCGCTGTTGTTGGCCACCAGCACGCGGGCGCCGGCCACCAGCGCGGCCAGCGTGCCCAGCTGCTGCAGCGGCGCCAGCACGCGGCGCGCGCCCGCCGCGGCGGCCTCCTGCAGCAGCGCCGCCTCGCCCGGGCCGGCGCACAGCAGCACCTGCACGCGCTCATCCTGCAGCAGCCCGGCGACGGCGCCGTAGGCCGCGGCCGGGTAGCGCCGCGAGGCCGCGCTGGCGCCGGGGTGCACCAGCACATAGGGCCGCTCGGGGTCCACGTCAGCGGCCTGCAGCAGCCGGCCGGCGGCGTCGACGTCCTCGTCGCGCAGCGCAAAGCGCAGCCGCTCGTCGGCGGTGTGCAGGCCCACGCGGGCCACCAGGTCCAGCTGCCGCCTCACCTCGTGCCGCATGCCGGGGCCGATCTCGTCGGTCTCCGGCACCGCGTCGCTGAGCAGGCCGTAGGCGCGCTCGCGCGCATGGGCCAGCACGCGCGGGATGCCCGCCATGCGGCACAGCAGCGCGGCCGGCAGCGCGCTTTGCGTGCTGACCGTGAACAGGATGGCCGCGTCGAACCGGCCTTGCAGCAAGCGCTGCAGCAGCGCGCGCTCGGCCGGGCCGGGCGGCTGGCCGTCCAGCGCCGCCGCGCCGGCCTTGACCCAGGGCACCTGCGCGGTGATGACCTCGTCCAGCATCGGCAGGTGCGGCGCCAGCGCCTGCGCGGACGGCGCGGCCAGCAGCGCCAGGTGGGCCTGGGGCAGGCTGTCGCGTACGGCGGCGAAGGCCGGCGTGGTCATCAGCACGTCGCCCAGGTTGTCCAGCCGCACCAGCAGCACGCGGCGGGCGTCGCGCCAGCGCCGGGCCGCGTCGTCCGCGGCCACCTCGGCGGCGCCCGCAACGCTCATCCCTTGGCTCCCAGCGAGCGCAGCGGCATCGCCATGCCGGCCGGCGGCAGCCGCACCGGCAGCAGCCGCAGCGCAGCCACGTCGCTGCGCAGGCGGCGCTGCCCGGCCACCTGTGCATAGACGCGCGCCAGCTTGGTGGCCACCGCATCCCAGGTGAACTCGCGCTTCACGCGCACGCGGCCGGCGCGGCCCATCATCACGCCCAGGTCGGGCACGCAGCGCAGGTCTTCCAGGCGCTGGGCCAACACCTCGGGGTCATTGGGCGGCACCAGGAAGCCGGTCAGCCCGTCGGCCACCGTGTGCTGGATGCCGCCCACCGCCGCGCCGATGACCGGCGTGGCGCAGGCCATCGCCTCCAGCGGCGTGATGCCGAAGGGTTCGTACCAAGGCGTGGTGACGAACACGTCGGCAGCCTGGTAGTAGTCCTTCAGCTCGTCGCGGTCGCGCCGGCCCACGAACTGCACGCGGTCCGCCACGCCGGCCTCGCGCGCCACCGCGCGCAGCCGGCCGATCTCGGGCGTGCAGGCCTCGTCGGGCTCGCGCGATTCGCCGCCCACGATCAGCAGCCGCCAGGGCCGCCGGCCGTCGGTGGCGGGCCCCAGCCGGCCGGCACCGCGGATGACGTTGTCCACGCCCTTGCGCGGCACCAGGCGGCCCAGCTGCAGCACGATGAACTCGTCGGCCGGCAGGCCCAGGCGGCGGCGTGCGGCCAGGCGGTCGCCGGGCGTGAACTCGCCCAGGTCCACGCCGCAGGGCACCTGGGCGATGCGGCGCTCGGGCACGCCGCAGTGGCGCATCAGGTCCTCGGCATCCTGCGGGCATTCGGCGATCACGCAGGCCGCCTCGCAGGCGATGCGCCGCTCCAGCTCGATGCGGTCGGCCGGGAACCTGTCGGCCTCCTTCTGGTGCAGCCGGCGCACCGCGCCCAGCGCATGGAAGGTCTGCACCAGCGGCACGCCCAGCCGGCGCTGCAGCCGCAGGCCCACCAGGCCCGACATGAAGAAGTTGCCATGCACCACGTCATAGGGGTGGCTGGCGCGCATCAGCCGCAGCGTCTCGTCGCCGAACGCGGCCATGTGCGGCAGCAGCTGCTCCTTGGGCACGAACTCGGCCGGCCCGGCGTCGATGTGCAGCACGCGCACGCCGGGGCGCAGGTCCACGGCGGTGGGCAGGCTGCGCTGGTCGCGCCGCGTCAGCACGTCGACATGGTGGCCCTGCTTGGCCAGCGCCTGCGCGACGTGCAGCACATAGACGTTCTGCCCGCCGGCATCCACGCTGCCCTGCTGGGCCAGGGGTGAGGCGTGTTCGCTGATGAGTGCGACTCTCAGAGGCGTCATGACGGCTCCGTCAATGGGAATGGCGCCACGAGGCAAGCGGCGTTCCAAGGGACAGCGCAGGCGGCCGGTGCCGCTGCGCACGCCGATTGCCGGTTCCCCTTTTGCTGCAGGAGTTGCTGCCCCCACCGATGAAAGAAAAACGCACCCCCCTGGATGGCAAGCAGGCCCTCGTGCATCTGTGGGCGGCGCTCAGGCCGTGGCGGCGCCCGGTGCTGCTGGCGCTGGCGCTGCTGGTGCTGTCCAAGCTGGCGGCGGTGGGCGTGCCGGCATTGCTCAAGGCCATCGTCGACAGCCTGTCCTCCGACGCCGGCCACGCCGTGCTGCGCGTGCCGTTCTGGCTGCTGGCCGGTTATGCACTGCTGCGCTTTGCCAGCACGCTGTTCACCGAGCTGCGCGACCTGGTGTTCGCGCGGGTCGGCAAGCAGGTGGTGGCCGGTTTCTCGGAGAGCGCATTCGGCCACCTGCTGGCCATGAGCCCCGGCTTCCATGCGCAGCGCAACACCGGCGCACTGGTGCGCGAGGTGGAGCGCGGCATCGGCGGCATCGGCTACCTGCTGGGCGCCGGTGTCTTCACGGTCGTGCCGACGGTGGTGGAGTTCCTGGTGGTGCTGGTCATCGTGTCAGCCGGCTATGGCATCAAGTTCGTGCTGGTCATCGGCGGAACCATGCTCGGCTATGCCGTCTGGACCGGCTGGCAGACGCGCGCCCGCGTGGCCAGCCAGCGCGTCATGAACGAGCACGACACCCGCGCCCACGGCCTGCTCATCGACACGCTGCTGAACTACGAGGCCGTCAAGGCCCATGGCCGAGAGCAGGGCGAGCGCGGCCGCTACCGTGCGGTGTTGTCACGCTGGGTGGACGGCAGCGTCGCCAGCCAGAAGACGCTGTCCGCCCTGCACCTGGGCCAGGCGGGCATCATTGCCATCGGCGTGGGCACCGTGATGCTGATGGCCGGCATCGACACCGCCGCCGGCCGCATGAGCATCGGCGACCTGGTGCTGGTCAACGCCTACCTCATCCAGGTCTTCCTGCCGCTGAACACGCTGGGCTTCGTCTTCCGCGAGACGCGCGATGCGCTGCTGAACACCGAGACGCTGTTCCGCCTGCTGCGCAAGCAGCCCGACATCGTGGATGCGCCCGATGCCAGGCCGCTGCACGGCGGCGGCCGCGGCGACACCACGCTGCGCTTCGAGCACATCGACTTCGGCTACGAGCCGCAGCGCCGGGTGCTGCACGACTTCTCGCTGGAGGTCCCGCACGGCCGCACCTGCGCGGTGGTGGGCAGCAGCGGCTCGGGCAAGTCCACGCTGGCACGCCTGCTGATGCGCATGTACGAGCCCGACGCGGGCCGCGTGACCATCGGCGGCCAGCCGCTCAGCGCCGTGACTCAGCAGAGCCTGCGCGACGCCATCGGCGTGGTGCCGCAGGACCCGATGCTGTTCAACGACACCATCGCCTACAACATCGGCTACGGCCGCCCCGGCGCGCTGCACGAGGAGATCGTCGCCGCCGCGGGCGCCGCCCAGGCCGACGACTTCATCCAGCTGCTGCCCGAGGGCTATGAGACGCGGGTGGGCGAGCGCGGCGCGCGGCTGTCGGGCGGCGAGAAGCAGCGCATCGCCATCGCCCGCGCCTTCCTGAAGAACCCGCCCATCATCGTGCTCGACGAGGCCACGTCGGCGCTGGACACCAAGGCCGAACGCGCCATCCAGGGCGCGCTGGAGCGCGTGGCGCGCGACCGCACCTCGCTGATCATTGCGCACCGCCTGTCCACCGTCGTCAACGCCGACGAGATCATCGTGATGGACGGCGGCCGCATCGTCGAGCGCGGCCGCCACGAGGCGCTGCTGGCCCGCGAGGGGCTGTACTACCAGCTGTGGGAACTGCAGCGCCAGCAGCAGCAGGCCCAGACGCTGGAGCGCCGGCTGGCCCAGCACCCGGTCAACCTGGGCGGGCTGCTGCTGCTCAACCTCGACAGCCTGAGCGCCGAACTCGCGGCGACGCGCACCGAGCCCTACACCGACATCGACATGGGCGTGTCCAGCGTGGTCGGCGACGCCAGCCGCATCGCGCGCATCGTGCACCTGATCTGCCAGCTGGCCCTCGCCGGCGCGGCCGGCGGGCGCCTGGCGGTGCGGCTGGCGCGGGCCGGCAACCTGTGCCAGCTGACGGTGGGTTACCACGGCCGCCTCGACACCGACGCCGACCGGCCGCCCGATACGCTGGAGCTGCGCACGCTCGTGGGCGAGGCCGGCGGCCAGCTCGCCATCCTGCGCGACCCCGCGGCCGGCACGCAGCAGTACCAGCTCGAACTGCCGCTGCCGGCCGTCATGCCGCAGCAGCCCGCCTGGCCCGAGACCGACGTCGCCCCGCTGGACGACGGTGACGACAGCGCGCCGCTGATCACCGACCCGCGGCCGCTGGCCGGCCTGACGGTGCTGTGCGTGGACGACGACGAAGACGCGCTGACCTCCCTCGTCGGTCTGCTGGAGCTGGACGGCGCCCGCACCGAGCGCGCCACCTCGGGCCGGGCGGCGCTGGAGCGACTGGCGGCCCTCGACCTGCCCGACTGGCCCGACCTGCTGGTCTGCGACATCGCCCTGGGCGCCGAGGACGGCCATGCCGTCGTGCGCGCGGTGCGCGCGATGGAGGCCCGCCGCGACGTGCCCGTCGCCCAGCGCCTGCCCGCCATCGCGCTGACCGGCATGGCCCAGCCCGACGACCGCCTGCGCGCGCTGGCCGCCGGCTTCCAGCGCCACCTGGCCAAGCCGGTGCGCCCCGACGAGCTGGTGCGCGCGCTGCGGCAGCTGGCGCGCACGCCGGCCTGAGCCCCTAGGCCGACGGGCCGCCCTGGCATGCACGTTGCCGTGCGCCGTCATCAGCGCCGTCATCCGCCAGGAGCCCCCATGCAACCCACACCGCGCCCGGTCGAGCCGGGATCGCCCGCCCCGCACCTCTACACGCTGGGCCTCAATGCCAGCTTCCATGACTCGGCCGCCGCGCTGGTGCTGAACGGCGAGGTGGTGGCCGCCGCCGAGGACGAGCGCTTCACGCGCATCAAGCATGGCAAGCGCCCGCTGCCGTTCACGGCCTGGGAGCTGCCCTACAACGCCATCGACTACTGCCTGCGCGAGGCCGGCATCACGCTGGCCGACGTCAGCCACGTGGCCTACAGCTACGACCCGGCGCTGTTCATCGGCGACCGCGCGCCCGACCAGCGCCTGTCGCTGCCGCTGCAGCCTTCGGACTTCGAGCCCGGCGCCTGGGAGAGCCCCTGGGACCCGCTGTTCGCCGCCTATGTGCTGAACGCGCCGCGGCAGCTGCGCGACGGCGCGCCGCACCACCTGAAAAAGCGCTTCGCGCTGCCCGACAAGGCCCAGCCGCCCTACCGCTGGCATTTCGTCGCCCACCACCTGTGCCACCAGGCCAGCGCCTTCCTGGCGGCGCCGTTCTCGCGCTGCGCGGTGATGACGCTGGACGGCCGCGGCGAGCATGCCAGCACCACCTACGGCCGCTACCGCGACAGCCGCTACGAGGCGCTGGGCGAGGTGCGCGTGCCGCATTCGCTGGGCCTGCTGTACGAGCAGGTCACCAGCTACCTGGGCTTCCTGCATTCCAGCGACGAGTACAAGGTGATGGCGCTGGCCGCGCTGGGCACGCCGCGCCATGTGGAGCGGCTGCGCGAGCACCTGGCGATCCAGGCCGACGGCCAGTACCGCTGGACGCCGCTGGACTTCGTGCAGGCCTTCGGCCCGGCGCGGGTGCCCGGCTCGGCGATGGACCAACGCTACCTGGACCTGGCCGCCTCGCTGCAGCAGCTGCTGGAAGAGACGGCCCTGCAGCTGGCCGGCTGGCTGCGCGAGCGCAGCGGCGAGGAGGACCTGGCGATGGCCGGCGGCGTGGCGCTGAACTGCCTGATGAACTCGCGGCTGCGCGACGCCGGCATCTTCCGGCGCGTGTGGGTGCAGCCGGCCGCGGGCGACGCCGGCACGGCGCTGGGTGCGGCGCTCTGGACCGATGCGCGCGAGCGCCGCGGTCTGGAGGCCGACAGCAGCCAGCCCTGGACGCCCGAGGCCTCGGACGCCAAGGCCGGCGACGTGCTGACGCTGGCGCCGCGGCGCTGGCAGATGAGCCACCCCTACCTGGGCCCGGCCTTCGACGACGCCGAGATCGAGGCGCTGCTGCGCTGGGCCAAGCTGACCTACCGCCGCGCCACCGACGTGGCCGCCGAGACGGCGCAGCTGCTGGCGCAGCACAAGATCATCGGCTGGTTCCAGGGCCGCATGGAGTTCGGGCCGCGGGCGCTGGGGGCGCGCTCCATCCTGGCCTCGCCGGTGGACCCGGCCATGCAGGCGCGCCTGAACGAGCTGAAGGACCGCGAGGACTTCCGCCCCGTCGCGCCGGCCGTCAACCACGAGGACCTGGCCGACTGGTTCGAGCCCGCGGAGGCCAACGACGGCGCCTCGCCCTTCATGCTGTTCATCTACCGCGTCAAGCCGGGGCGCAGCGAGCGCATCCCGTCGGCGCTGCACACCGACCGCACGGCGCGCGTGCAGAGCGTGCATGCCGACACCAACCCGCTGTTCCACGAGCTGCTGGCGGCCGTGGGCCGCGCGACCGGCGTGCCGGTGCTGGTGAACACCTCGTTCAACGTGCGCGGCGAGCCCATCGTGGCCACGCCCAAGGCGGCCATCGAGGCTTTCTTCAGCACCTCGCTGGACGCGCTGGTCATCGGCAGCTTCATCCTGGAGAAATAGCCACGGGCCCGCCGGCCGCGGCAGGAATTGCCGATTGCCGCCCACGCGGCCCGCCCGCACCGCACCACCGCCTGGCACCGCGATTGCCCTGACGGTCCACCTCTGACAAGACTGCACACACCATGCCGACACCCGTTCTGGTCGTCTTCTCCCATCTGCGCTGGAGCTTCGTCTACCAGCGCCCGCAGCACCTGATGTCGCGCCTGGCCGGGCGCTGGCGCGTGCTCTTCGTCGAGGAGCCGGTGCGCTGCGACGGCCCCGCCTGGCTGGAGGTGCGCGACGTGGCCCCCGGGCTGCAGCTGCTGGTGCCGCACACCCCCGTGGCGGCGCCGGGCTTCCACGACGACCAGCTGGCCGCGCTGCAGACGCTGCTGGACGCCCACTTCACCGCGCAGGCGCTGCATGTCGACGTGGCCTGGCTGTACACGCCGATGGCACTGCCGCTGGTGAAGATCGCGCAGCCGGCCTGCGTCGTCTACGACTGCATGGACGAGCTGACGGCCTTCAAGGACGCGCCGCGCCAGCTGCGCCAGCGCGAGTCGGCGCTGCTCAAGCGCGCGGCCGTGGTGTTCACCGGCGGGCCATCGCTGTACGAGGCCAAGTGCGACCTGCACCCCCACGTCATCTGCCTGCCCAGCGCGGTGGATGCCGCGCACTTCGAGGCCGCCGGCCTGCGCCCCGGCAGCGCGCATGCGGCCGAGGCCGAGCGGCTGCAGGGCCCGCTGCCGCACCCGCGGCTGGGCTTCTTCGGCGTCATCGACGAGCGGCTGGACACGTCGCTGGTGGCGGCGCTGGCCGACGCCCACCCCGAGTGGTCGGTAGTCATGGTGGGGCCGGTGGTCAAGATCTCGCCCGACTCGCTACCGCGCCGCGACAACATCCACTGGCTGGGCATGCAGCCCTACGAACGCCTGCCGCACCTGCTGGCCGGCTGGGACGTGGCGCTGATGCCGTTCGCCCTCAACGAGTCCACGCGCTTCATCAGCCCCACCAAGACGCTGGAGTACATGGCCGGCGGCAAGCCGGTCGTCAGCACGCCCATCACCGACGTGATCTCGCTGTACGGCAGCGCGGTGGCGGTGGCCGACGGGCCCGCGGAGTTCGTGCAGGCCTGCGAGGCGCTGCTGGCCGAGGGCCCGGCGCAGCGCCGCCAGCGCGGCGTGGCCATGGCCGAGTGCGTGACCCGCTACTCCTGGGACCTCAGCGCCGACACCGTGGATGCGCTGCTGGTGCAGGCCCTGCGGCTGGCCCACCCGGCCGAGGTGGTGGAGGCGCTGGCCGCCGAAAGCCGGCCCGCCCCGCTGGCCGCCGCCGGCGGCCTGCACCGCTGACGCGCCGACATGCTGATCGACGCCCACCTGCACTGCACCGGCCGCGAGACCCGTGACGACGTGCTGCGCACGCTGGACGACGCCGAGGTCGACGTCGGCGTGCTGCTGGCGCCCTTCCTGTCCGACGGCTACTCGCTGGGTGACGCGGCCTCGCTGACGCGCGCCAACACCCACCTGGCCGAGCTGGTGGGCCGCGATGCCGACCGGCTGTTCGGCTTGGCGGTCGTCAACCCGCTGCACCCCGGCGCGGTGGACGAGCTGCAGCGCGCCGTGGACGCCGGCCTGCGCGGCGTCAAGATGGTGCCCAGCGGCTGGTACCCCTACGACGACGTGGTGCAGCCGGTGTTCGCCCGCGCCGCGCAGCTGAAGCTGCCCATCCTGTTCCACAGCGGCATCTTCATCGACGGGCGCTCGGGGCGCTTCTGCCGGCCGGTGTTCTTCGAGGCGCTGCGCGACCACCCCGGCGTGCGCGTGACGCTGGCCCATGTGGGCTGGCCCTGGACGGACGAGGCCATCGCGGTGGGGCTGATCGACCGCATCCACGGCGTGCCCGATGCGCAGGCGGTGTTCCGCTTCGACCTGTCCTTCGGCCCGCCGCCGCCCTACCGCAAGCAGGTGCTCCAGCTGGCGCTGGAGGTGCTGGGGCCGGGGCTGCTGCAGTTCGGCAGCGACTGCTTCCTGCCCTGCCCCGGCGCGCAGTTGCGCGAGCGCCGCAGCTGGCTGGAGGACCTGCTCAACGAGCTGGAGACACCGTTGGAGGCGCAGGCGAAGATCTTCAGCGGCACCGCGCATGCGTGGCTGCACGGTCCGGCCCACAAGCCGGTGCTGCTGGGCGCGGGACTGGGGACGGGACGATGGTCGCCGGTGTGCTGTTGAACGGCGTCACGCCCATGGCGCCCGCGCGTGGCGACGACCGCCTGCAGGTGCTGCAGCTGCTGGGCAACGCCATCGTGGGCGGCATGGAGAGCTGGGTGCTGCGGCTGGTGCAGCGCCTGCCCGCCGAGCAGTTCGCCTTCACGGCCCTGTGCCCGTTCGAGAGCCCGCTGACCGACCAGCTGCGCCGGCTGGGCGTGCAGGTGGAGATCGCACCCATGCCGGAGGAGCTGCCCTGGTCCACGCTGCAGGCCGCCTGCGCGCTGATCCAGCAGCGCCGCATCGACGTGCTGCATGCCCACCTGCCCGCGGCCCACATGCTGGCTGGCCTCGCCGGGCGGCTGACGCAGCGGCCGGTGGTCACCACCATCCACGCCCGCCAGCTGACCACGCTGGACCTGGAGGTGCACCGGCTGGTGCGCAGCCATGTCAGCGTGGTGGCGCGCCAGAGCTACTTCCATGCGCTGGGCCTGGGCGTGGACCCGGCACTGCTGAGCTTCGAGCCCAACGGCGTGGACACCGCCCTGTTCCAGCCACGCGAGCGCGCCGCCGCCGAGCCGCTGCGCGCGCGGCTGAGGCTGGCGCCGGACGTGCCGCTGGTGGGCTTCGTCGGCCGGCTGTCGCCCGAGAAGGGCCCCGAGGTGTTCGTGCGCGCGGCGCTGATGCTGAAGGCCCGCTTCCCCGGCGCCCACGCGGTGCTGGTGGGCGAAGGCCCCATGCACGGCGAGCTGCAGGGCCTGATCGAACGCTACGGCCTGCAGGGCCAGGTGCACCTGGCCGGGGTCTGCCACGACATGCCGCCGCTGTACGGCGAGCTGGACCTGCTGGTGTCCTGCTCGCACACCGAGGCCATGCCGCTGGCGCTGCTGGAGGGCATGGCCAGCGGCCTGGCCGCCGTGGCCACGCGCGTGGGCGGCGTGCCCGACATCGTCGAGCAGGGCCAGACCGGCTGGCTGGTGGCGCCGGGCGATTTCGACGACATCGGCGCCTGCTGCGCCCGCCTGCTGCAAGACCCCGAGCAGCGCCAGCGCATGGGCCGGCGCGCCCGCGAGCGCGCGGTGCAGCGGCTGGACCTGGGCCCCAGCGTCGAGCGCGTGGGCGCGCTGCTGACGCGCATCGCCCGCCCCAGCGCACCGCAGCAGATCAACGGTGCCGAGCACCCCAACCGCCGGGCCTCCCGCACGGCCGCCTCATGAGCACGCACACCTTCAAGAGCCTGTTCCCCGCCCCCGGTGCCAGCGCCGGCTACGACACGCTGGTGGTCGGCGCCGGCTTCGCCGGCAGCGTGATCGCCGAGCGGCTGGCCTCGCAGGCCGGCCAGCGCGTGCTGGTGGTCGACAAGCGTCCCCACATCGGCGGCAACGCGCACGACCGCTACGACGCGCAGGGCCTGCTGATCCACCCCTACGGCCCGCACATCTTCCACACCAACTCGGCGGACGTGTTCGCCTACCTGTCGCAGTTCACCGCCTGGCGCCCCTACCAGCACCGCGTGCTGGCCAGCGTGGACGGCCAGCTGCTGCCCATGCCCATCAACCTGGACACCGTGAACCGGCTGTACGGCCTGCGCCTGACCTCGTTCGAGATGGACGGCTTCCTGGCCGGCGTGGCCGAACCGGTGGAACCGGTGCGCACCTCGGAGGACGTGGTGGTGTCGCGCGTGGGTCGCGACCTGTACGCCAAGTTCTTCCGCGGCTACACGCGCAAGCAATGGGGGCTGGACCCGTCGGAGCTGGACGCCAGCGTCACCGCCCGCGTGCCCACCCGCACCAGCCGCGACGACCGCTACTTCACCGACACCTACCAGGCCATGCCGCTGCACGGCTACACGCGCCTGTTCGAGCGCATGCTGGCCCACCCCAACATCCACGTGATGACCGGCACCGACTACCGCGACATCGTGCATGTGGTGCCCTGGCAGCGCATGGTCTACACCGGCCCCATCGACGCCTTCTTCGAGCACCGCCACGGCCAGCTGCCCTACCGCAGCCTGGACTTCGAGCATGTCACCGTGCAACCACCGGCCGGCCAGACGCATGTGCAGCCGGTGGGCACCGTCAACCACCCCAACGACCATCTCTACACCCGCGTCACCGAGTTCAAGCACCTGACCGGCCAGCGCCACGAGGCCAGCTCGCTGGTCTACGAATACCCGCGCTCGCACGGCGAGCCCTACTACCCGGTGCCGCGGGCCGAGAACACCGCGCTGTTCCGCCGCTACGAGGCCGACGCCGAGGCGCTGTCCGACGTGACCTTCATCGGCCGCCTGGCCAGCTACAAGTACTACAACATGGACCAGGTGGTGGCCCAGGCGCTGGCGACGTTCAAGCGGCTGGTGCAGCCCTGAGCAGGCGGCCGCGGCGCCGCCCGGCGCTCAGCGGCTGAAGATCACGCGGCCGCCGCGCAGCGTGCACTTCACGTCGGCGAAATGCCGCGGCGACGCCGCGGGGTCGCGGTTCAGCACCACGATGTCCGCCACCATGCCGGCCGCCAGCCGGCCGCGCTGACCGGCCTCCTGCCAGCGTTCGGCCGGCGTGGTGGTCAGCGACGCCAGGATCTGCATCGGCCGCAGGCCCGCTTGCGCCAGCAGCTCGTACTCCTCGGTGGGGTCGCTGTCGGTCATGTAGTCCACATCGGTGCCGAACAGCAGCTTGCCGCCCGCGGCGGCAAAGCGGCCCAGCTCGCGCACGCTGTCCTGCAGCACCGGCTCGGCCTGCGCCTGGGGCACCCGCTCCTTGTCCATCTCGTAGCGCAGCAGCTTGAGGGTGGGCACCATGTGCACGCCGGCCGTGCGCAGCGCGTCCATCAGCTCGGCGGGCCAGGGCCCCGGCACGCCCAGCGGCGGGTGCGCCAGGATGTCCACCCCCGCGTCCAGGGCCGCGCGCACGCCGTCCAGGTCGGTCGGGTGGGCGAACACCAGCCGGCCCCGGCGGTGCGTCTCGGCCACGGCGGCGGCGGCGATGTCGGCCGCCATGCGCCTGGGCGGGCGGTTGCGCTGCGGCGTCACCAGGAACAGCTTGGTGGCCTCGGCGCCGGCGTCGAGGTTGCGCTGCACGGTGGCCAGCGCCGCGGCCACCGACGCGGGCTGGGGCATCCTGGCCAGGAAGGCCGGGTCGAAATGCTCCAGGTAGAACGGCAGCCCCTGCGCCGGGAACAGCGGCAGCCCGGCGGTCAGCAGCCGCGGCCCCTTCAGCTCGCCACGGTCCACGCGCGCCCGCAGCGCCAGCGTGTTGTCGCGGTCGGAGGCGATGTCGAAGGCGGTGGTGAAGCCGTGGCGCGTCAGCAGCGCGGTCAGGCCGCCCTCCAGCGTGGCAGCCTTGGCGGTGCGGGCGTTGGCAAAGGCGGCGCCGTTGAGGTGCACATGGCTGTTCTGGAAGCCCGCCACCAGCACGCCGCCGTCGCAGGCCGGCGCCAGCGGCGGCACGTCCGCCGCCGCGTCGCGCGGGCCGACGGCCACGATGCGGTCGCCGCGCACCAGCACCACGCCGTCGTCGAGCGGCGGCGCGTCGGGCGAGGCATAGAGCTTCACGCCGCGCAGCGCGCGCACGGCCGGCTCGGCGGGCTCGGCCGCCCGGGCCGGCGGCGCCGCCAGCGTGGCGGCCATGCCGCAGCACAGCAGGGCGGCGGCGATGCGGGTGAGATGGGTGTGGTCGAGCATGGGCCTCAGCGTAGCAAAGGCAGGGCCTGCATCGCGACACAATGGCGGCATGCCACGTTCGTCCAAGCACTTCTCCGTCTACTGGCTGTGGGGGCTGGTGCTCCTGCTGACCGCGGCCAACGTGATCGGCTGGTTCGCGCAACGCGAGAGCGTGTACGAGGCGGAGCTGGCCTCCGCGATGCGCGGTGCCGAGATCGCCACCGACGCCTTTGCCGAAGAGACGGAACAGATGTTCCGGCAGATCGACCTGGTGCTGCGCGGCATCCGGGCTTACCACCTGCGGTCGGGCTCGATTGCCGACACCGAGCGCTACATCGACGAGCTGCGGCTGGACGGCTCGCGCATCGAGAACGGCTATCTGGTGGACGCGCAGGGCCGGCTGGTCATCACGCACAACCCCGCCACGGTGGGCCGCAGCGTGGCGGACCGCGACTACTTCAGCTTCCACCAGGCCACGCCGCAGGACCAGCCCTTCGTCAGCGCCGTGGAGCTGGGGCGGGCGACCGGCAAGTACCTGTTCCGCGTCACGCGCCGCATCGACGACGCCCAGGGCCGCTTTGCCGGCGTGGCGCTCGTGACGGTGAAGCCCGCCGCCATCGCCGAGTTCTACGCCCGCCTGACCAAGAAAGATGGCAGCACCGCGGCGCTGATCAGCACACGCGACCGCCGGGTGCGCGCCCGCGTGCCGGAGCCGGCGCCCGAGGCCTGGGCCCGCGTGCTGGAGACCCCGCTGTGGGACAAGCTGCGGCAGAGCCCGTCGGGCCGGTACTCGGCCAAGGCCGCCATCGACGGCGTGCCGCGTCATTTCGTCTACCGGGCCATCCCCGAATGGGACATGGTGGTCATCACCGGCATCCCCCAGGCCCTGGTGCAGGCCCGCGCCAGGCAGCAGCTGGACCAGTACGCCGTCGCGATGGCCGGCTTCAACCTGGTGCTGGTGGGGCTGGCGCTCGTGCTGACCTACATCGACCGCCAGCGTCGCCACGTGAAGGCCCTGAACCGCCAGCAGGAGGCCATGCTGGACAACGACCTGATCGGCATCACCAAGCTGAAGGACCGGCACGCCCTGTGGGTCAACCGGGCGCTGGAGCGGATGTTCGGCTACGAGCCCGGCGAGCTGGAGTCACACCCCGCCCGGTTGTTGTACCCCGACGACGCATCCTACGAGGCGTTGGGCGCGGCGGCCTATCCGGTGCTGGCGGCCGGCGGCTCCTACCGCACCCAGCAGCGCCTGGTGCGCAAGGACGGCACGCCCATCTGGGTGGACATGAGCGGCGCGCTGGTCTCGCCCGAGTCCAACGAGTCGCTGTGGATGATGCTGGACATCACCGCGATGAAGGAGCAGCACGCCGAGGTGGAGCAGATCGCCTTCCATGACCTGCTGACCGGCCTGCCCAACCGCGTGCTGCTGGCGGACCGGCTGCGCCAGGCGATCCCGCTGACGCAGCGCATGGACCGGCTGCTGGCGGTCTGCTTCATCGACCTCGACGGCTTCAAGGCCGTCAACGACCGGCTCGGCCATGCGGCGGGCGACCGGCTGCTGCAGGTGATCGCGCAACGGCTGCGCGACTGCATGCGTAGCAACGACACGGTCGCCCGGCTGGGCGGCGACGAGTTCATCCTGCTGCTGACGCAGCTGCACACACGGGCCGAATGCAGCCAGGTGCTGGCGCGCGTCGTCAAGGCCATCGGCGAGCCGGTGGACCTCGGGCAGGGCGAGACGGGCCGCGTGTCGGCCAGCATCGGCGTGGCCTTCTGCCCGGATGACGGCGAGGACGCCGACCAGCTGCTGAAGCTGGCCGACGGCGCCATGTATGCGGCCAAGAAGGCCGGCCGCAACAAGGTGATCACGACCTGAGCGACGCGCCCCGCGGCGCCGCCGCTAGACCGGCTGCCGGTAGCGCTGGCCCCGGAAGCGCAGCACCAGCTCGCGCGGCCCGATGCGCTCCAGCACCAGCTCGGCCGCCGGCCGCGCGCCTTCGCGCATGACCTCGCCGTTGATCATCACGAAGCGACTGGCCGGGTCGTCGGAGTAGACCGAGCCGCTGATCACCAGCCGCGGCAGCTCGCGGCGCAGGCTCTCAGGCAGCTCGGCCAGCCGCGGGATGCGGTCTTCGGCCGCGGGCGGCGGGGCCTGTCTCTTATACACATCTCCGAGCCCACGAGACGGACTCCTATC
>CAXDTK010000102.1:0-16400 GCA_963992225.1 uncultured Comamonadaceae bacterium
GATAGGAGTCCGTCTCGTGGGCTCGGAGATGTGTATAAGAGACAGCCCCACCGTGCCCGCCTTGCCGAACGGCCAGGCGCTGCGCGTCACGGCCACGGCCGACAGCTGGATAGAGATCGTCGACGCCCAGGGCCAGACGCTGCTGTCGCGCGTGCTCAAGCAGGGCGAGCAGCAGGCGTTCGACGGCGCACCGCCCTACAAGGTTCGTGTCGGCAACGTCAGCGGCACCCGCATCGAATGGCGCGGTGCGGCCGTCGACCTGGCCGCCCGTGCCAGCAACAACGTCGCCCGTCTGGAGTTGAATTGATGAGCGAACTGATCATCCCCGAAGCCATGCCGGCCCCGCGCCGCAGCCGCCAGGCGCGCGTCGTCTGGGGCAGCCGCGTCGTCACCGTCGGCGGTGACGCGCCTGTGCGCGTGCAGTCCATGACCAACACCGACACGGTGGACGCGGTCGGCACCGCCATCCAAGTCAAGGAGTTGGCCATCGCCGGCTCGGAGATGGTGCGCATCACCGTCAACACGCCGGAAGCCGCCGAGCAGGTGCCCTACATCCGCGAGCAGCTGGACCGCATGGGCATCGACGTGCCGCTGGTGGGCGACTTCCACTACAACGGCCACCGCCTGCTGACCGAGCATCCGGCCATGGCGCAGGCCCTGTCCAAGTACCGCATCAACCCCGGCAACGTCGGCAAGGGCGAGAAGAAGGACCGGCAGTTCGGCCAGATGATCGAGGCGGCGATGAAGTACGACAAGGTCGTGCGCATCGGCGTGAACTGGGGCAGCCTGGACCAGGAGCTGCTCGCGCAGTTCATGGACGAGAACGCCAAGCGCGCCCAGCCCTGGGATGCCAAGCCGGTCATGTACCAGGCACTGGTCGAGTCCGCGTTGACCTCGGCCGCCTACGCCCGCGAGCTGGGCATGAACCCCGACAACATCATCATCAGCTGCAAGGTCAGCGGCGTGCAGGACCTGATCTCGGTCTACCGCGAACTGGCCCGCCGCTGCGACTACGCACTGCACCTGGGCCTGACCGAGGCCGGCATGGGCACCAAGGGCACGGTCGCATCCTCCGTCGCGCTGGGCATCCTGGCGCAGGAAGGCATCGGCGACACCATCCGCGTCAGCCTCACGCCCCAGCCGGGCGAGGCCCGCACGCAGGAAGTGGTCGTCGCGCTGGAGATCCTGCAGGCGCTGGGCCTGCGCCACTTCAACCCCAGCGTCACCGCCTGCCCCGGCTGCGGCCGCACCACCAGCACCACCTTCCAGGAGCTGGCCAAGCAGATCGACGACTTCCTGCGCCTGCAGATGCCGGTGTGGCGCAACAAGTACCCGGGCGTTGAGGAGATGAAGGTGGCCGTGATGGGCTGCATCGTCAACGGCCCCGGCGAGAGCAAGCATGCCGACATCGGCATCAGCCTGCCCGGCACCGGCGAGGCGCCGGCGGCGCCCGTCTTCATCGACGGCGAGAAGGCGCTGACGCTGCGCGGCGACAACATCGCGCAGGAGTTCCACGCGCTGGTCGAGAACTACATCGAGAAGCGCTTCGGCGCCAAGGCCACGGCCTGAATGCATCCATGAGCGAGATCAAGAAGTTGCAGCCGCTGCAAGCGGTGAAGGGCATGAACGACATCCTGCCGCCGGAATCGGCGCGCTGGGAGGCGCTGGAGGCCCGCATGCGCAGCGTGCTGCAGCGCTACGGCTACCAGAACGTGCGCGTGCCCATCGTCGAGCCCACGGCGCTGTTCGTGCGCGGCATCGGCGAGGTGACCGACATCGTCGAGAAGGAGATGTACGCCTTCGAGGACCGCGCCGACAAGCATGGCCAGGCCGAGCACCTGGCGCTGCGCCCCGAAGGCACGGCCGGCGTCGTGCGCGCCATGATCGAGCACAGCTACCTGCGCGACAGCCCGCGCCGGCTCTACTACGTCGGCCCCATGTTCCGCCGCGAGAAGCCGCAGAAGGGCCGCTACCGGCAGTTCCACCAGATGGGCATCGAGGCACTGGGCTTTGCCGGCCCCGACGTCGATGCCGAGGTCATCCTGCTGGCCCGCACGCTGTGGCGCGAGCTGGGCCTGAAGGAGGGCGAGGACGTCTCGCTGGAGATCAACTGCCTGGGCCAGCCGGACGAGCGCCGCGCGCACCGCGAGGCGCTGATCGCCTACCTGGAGCAGCACCGCGACGTGCTGGACGAGGAGGCCAAGGCCCGCATGTACGCCAACCCGCTGCGCGTGCTGGACACCAAGAACCCCGCCATGCAGGCCATGGCCGAGGGCGCGCCCCGGCTGCTGGACTTCCTCGGTGAAGCGTCGCTCGCCCATTTCAACGGCGTGAAGGCGCTGCTCGATGCGGTGGGCCTGGCCTACCGCATCAACCCGCGTTTGGTGCGCGGGCTGGACTACTACAACCTGACCGTGTTCGAGTGGGTGACGACCAAGCTCGGCGCCCAGGGCACCGTCTGCGCCGGCGGCCGCTACGACGGCCTCATCGAGCAACTGGGCGGCAAGCCCGCGCCGGCCGTCGGCTTCGGCATGGGCCTGGAGCGTCTGCTGTTGCTGCTGGAGACGCTGCAGCTCGACTCGCCCGTGGCCGTGCCCGATGCCTACGCCGTCGTGCCCGACCCGGCCGAGCTGCCGCGCATCCTGCCCGCGCTGGAGGCGCTGCGCGCGGCCGGCGTGGCCGTGCAGATGCACGCCGGCGGCGGCTCGTTCAAGTCGCAGTTCAAGAAGGCCGACGCCTCGGGTGCGCGCTTCGCGCTGGTGTTCGGCGCGGACGAACTCGCGCGCGGCGAGGTGGGCCTGAAATCCCTGCGTGACGGGGCCGAGCAGGCCAGCCGTCCGCTGGCGTCGGTGGCCGACTGGGCCGCCGAATTGCGCACCGCATAATCCCGGGCCCTGCCCGCACAGCTGTTTTCCCACATGGCATCGCATCTCGACCTCGAAGAACAAGAACAACTCGACCAGCTCAAGGCTTTCTGGAAGCGCTGGGGCAATCTCATCACCTGGGTGCTGACGGCGGCCCTCGCGGCCTTCGCGGCCTGGCAGGGCTGGAACTGGTACGAGCGCGACCAGGCCGCCAAGGCCGCCGCGATGTACGACGAGTTCGACCGCGCCTTCACGGCCCAGGACCTGGACAAGGCCGCCGCCGCAGCGGGCGACCTCAAGGCCCGCTACGCCAAGACCAGCTTCGCCGCACAGGCAGGCCTGCAGGTCGCCAAGCTGCAGCTCGACAAGGACAAGGCCGACGACGCCCGCCAGAGCCTGGCCTGGGTGGCCGAGCAGGGCGGCGAGGCGGCGTACCGCGACATCGCCCGCCTGCGCCTGGCCGGCCTGCAGATCGACGCCAAGGCCTATGACGAGGCGGCCAAGACGCTGGACGCCGTCAAGTCGCCCGAGTTCGCGGCGCTGGTGGCCGACCGCCGCGGCGACGCGCTGCTGCTGCAGGACAAGCGCAACGCCGCCAAGGCCGAGTACCAGAAGGCGCTGGCCGGCCTGGACAAGACGCAGGACTACCGCCGCATCGTCGAGGCCAAGCTCGCCACGCTGGGCGTGCCCACCGCCATCGACGCCACCGGAGCCCCGCAATGAAGCGCCTCGTTCAGATCACCCTGATCTCGGTGGCGGCCGCCGCGCTGTCCGGCTGCTCGGTCTGGAACTCCTGGTTCGGTGACGACAAGACCCGGCCCGCGACCCTGGAGACGCTGTCGGGCCCGGCCACCGGCCGCGTCGTCTGGAGCGCCCGGGGCGACAACATCAACTTCCCGCTCAGCATCGCGACGCCGGCGGACCGCTTCGTCGTCGCCAGCAGCGATGGGCAGGTGCGTGCGCTGGCCGCCGCCGATGGCCGCGAGCTGTGGCGCGGCGATGCCGGCACCAAGCTGGCCGCCGGCATCGGCAGCGACGGCCGCTTCGCGGCGGTCGTCAACCGCGACAACGAACTGGTCGTGCTGGACGCCGGCAAGGTGGTCTGGAAGAAGGCCTTGCCGACGCCGGTCATCGCCGCGCCGCTGGTGGCCGGCGAGCGCGTCTTCGCGCTGACGCTGGACCGCCAGGTGCTGGCCTTCGACGTGCTCGACGGCCGCAAGATCTGGGAGCTGAAGCGCCCCGGCGAGCCGCTGACGCTGGCCAAGGCCGGCGTGCTGCTGGCCTACAAGGACACGCTGGTCGTGGGGCAGGGTGCGCGCCTGGCGGGCATCGACCCGCTGAAGGGGCAGCTGCGCTGGGAAGCCAGCGTGGCCTCGCCGCGCGGCACCAACGAGGTGGAGCGCCTGGCGGATCTGGTCGGCCCGGCGGTACGCCAGGGGGAGCTGATCTGCGCGCGCGCCTTCCAGTCCTCGGTGGGCTGCGTCAATGCGGAGCGCGGCAGTGCCGTGTGGAACCGCGTCGTCGGCGGCACGAACGGCATCGGCGCGGACGACCAGATCGTCGTCGCCGGCGACGCCTCCAGCCGCCTGTCGGCCTGGAAGCTGGCCAACGGTGACCTCGCTTGGTCGGGCGACCAGTTCCTGCATCGCAAGCTCTCCGAGCCGGTGCTGCTGGCCAAGCAGGTGCTGATCGGCGACTACGAGGGCTACGTCCACCTGCTGGACCGCGACACCGGCAAGACCCGCTCGCGCCTGGCCACCGACGGCTCGCAGGTCGTCACCATCGCGCTGCTCGGCGAGACGGCGCTGGTGGCCACCAAGGGTGGCGGCCTGTTCGCGATCAAGGCCGAGTGATGAACCACCCCCTCGCCCGGTTTTGCCGCACTGCACGCGGGCAAGCCCAGTCGGTCCCCCGCGCGGACGGCGATGCTTGCCGGCTCGACCGGCAAGCACATCGCCCCACGGGCCGGCTTGGGAGCGGCCCGGCGCTCGGCCCGCAGGTCACGGCCAGGGAGTCCACATGAAACCTGTGATCGCCCTGGTCGGCCGCCCCAACGTGGGCAAGTCGACGCTGTTCAACCGGCTCACCAAGTCGCGCGACGCCATCGTGGCCGACTTCGCCGGCCTGACCCGCGACCGCCACTACGGCGACGGTCGCCTGGGTGACCGCGAGTTCATCGTCATCGACACCGGCGGCTTCGAGCCCGACTCCGCGACCGGCATCGTCAAGGAGATGGCCAAGCAGACCAAGCAGGCCGTCGCCGAGGCCGATGCGGTCATCTTCGTCGTCGACGTGCGCCTGGGCCTGTCGGCCCACGACAGCGAGATCGCGCGCTACCTGCGCAGCGTCAACAAGCGCGTGCACCTGGCCGTCAACAAGGCCGAGGGCATGAGCGAGTCGCCACTGCTGGCCGAGTTCCACGAGCTGGGCATGGGCGAGCCGCATCCCATCTCGGCTGCGCATGGCCAGGGTATCCGCAGCCTGCTGGACGCGGTGCTGGAACCCTTCGAGGACACCAGCGAAGAATTCGGCGCCGGCCCGCAGCAGGACGGCGTCATCCGCCTCGCCGTGGCCGGCCGCCCGAACGTCGGCAAGAGCACGCTGATCAACACATGGCTCGGCGAGGAGCGGCTGGTCGCGTTCGACATGCCGGGCACCACGCGCGACGCCATCGCGGTGGACTTCGAGCGCAACGGCCAGAAGTTCAAGCTCATCGACACCGCCGGCCTGCGCCGCAAGGGCCGGGTGTTCGAGGCCATCGAGAAGTTCTCGGTCGTCAAGACGCTGCAGGCCATCGCCGACGCCCATGTCGTGCTGCTGCTGCTGGACGCCACCCAGGGCGTGACCGACCAGGACGCCCACATCGCCGGCTACATCCTCGACAGTGGCCGCGCCGTGGTGCTGGCCGTCAACAAGTGGGACGCCGTCGACAGCTACCAGCGCGAGACCCTCAAGCGCCAGATCGAGCAGCGTCTGGCCTTCCTGAAGTTTGCGCCCATGCACCACATCTCGGCGCTCAAGCGCCAGGGCCTGTCGGCGCTGTGGAACGCGATGGCCGATGCCTACGCCTCGGCCTACCGCAAGATGACCACGCCGGTGCTGACCCGTCTGATCCAGGAGGCCGTGGAGCACCAGCAGCCCAAGCGCTCCGGCGTGTCGCGGCCCAAGCTGCGCTACGCCCACCAGGGCGGCCAGAACCCGCCCATCGTGGTCATCCACGGCAATGCGCTCGAAGGGGTCACCGAGGTCTACAAGCGCTACCTCGAAGGCCGCATCCGCGCCCACTACAAACTGGTCGGCACGCCGCTGAAGATAGAGCTGCGTTCCTCGAAGAATCCCTTCGACGAAAAGACCTAGGGTGACGGCCGGTCATGGGGAGGCGCTGTGTTAAGGTCTTACCCGTAGTCCCCTCTCCCCCCGATAACTCGGAGCATACCGATGAGCAACAAAGGCCAACTTTTGCAGGACCCCTTTTTGAACCTGCTGCGCAAAGAGCACGTGCCGGTTTCGATCTACCTCGTCAATGGCATCAAGCTCCAGGGCCATATCGAATCGTTTGACCAATACGTCGTGCTGCTGCGCAATACCGTGACGCAGATGGTCTACAAGCACGCGATCTCCACCGTCGTGCCGGGCCGTGCGGTCAACTTCCACGCCGGCGACGCTCCCGCGGACGCCTGATCCCCGCACCTTGTCAGCGACCCCTGCCCACAGCGCGACGCCGCCCCTCGAGGCGGCGCGCGCCATTCTTGTGGGTGTCGATTTCGGTCGCCACTCCGCCAAGCAAGGCTTCGACGAAAGCCTGGACGAGCTGGCCCTGCTGGCCGAATCCGCCGGCGATACGCCGGTCGCCAAGGTCATCGCGCGCCGCGCGGCACCGGACGCCGCGCTGTTCGTCGGCTCCGGCAAGGCCGACGAGATCAAGCTGCTGGTGCAGGCGCACCAGGCCCACACCGTGCTGTTCGACCAGGCCATCTCGCCGGCCCAGCAGCGCAACCTCGAACGCGTGCTGGGCGTGCCGGTCGCGGACCGCACCGCGCTGATCCTGGAGATCTTCGCCGCCCGCGCGCAGAGCCACGAGGGCAAGCTGCAGGTCGAGCTGGCGCGGCTGCAATACCTGGCCACGCGTCTGGTGCGGCGTTGGAGCCACCTGGAGCGCCAGAGCGGCGGCATCGGCATGCGTGGCGGCCCCGGCGAGGCGCAGATCGAGCTGGACCGTCGCATGATCGACGACCGCATCAAGAAGACCAAGGAGCGGCTGAAGCAGGTCCAGAAGCAGCGCAGCACGCAGCGCCGCTCGAGGGCGCGCAACGGTGTCTTCAAGGTCTCACTGGTCGGCTACACCAACGCGGGCAAGAGCACGCTGTTCAATGCGTTGACCAAGGCGCGCGCCTACGCGGCCGACCAGCTGTTCGCGACGCTGGACACCACCACCCGCTCGCTCTACCTGGAGCAGGCCGGCGCCAGCGTCTCGCTGTCCGACACGGTCGGCTTCATCCGCGACCTGCCGCACAAGCTGGTCGAGGCCTTCCGCGCGACGCTGCAGGAGGCCGCCGACGCCGACCTGCTGCTGCATGTGGTGGATGCCGCCAGCCCGGTGCTGGAGGAGCAGATGGCCGAGGTCGAGCGCGTGCTGGCCGAGATCGGCGCGGCCGACGTGCCGCAGATCCTGGTCTACAACAAGCAAGACCTGCTGGCCGACGACCAGCGCCCGCGCGAGATCGTAGACGCCGTGCTGCGCCCCGCCGGCGGCACCGGGCCCACGCCGCGGGTCTTCGTCAGTGCGCTCGACGGCAGCGGCCTGGCCGAGCTGCGCCAGCTGATCGCGACGGCCATGCAGCACCAGCCCTTGATTCCCGACGAGCGGGACCCACGTTTCGACGCTGACCCGCCGGATTCGCCGGACGGCGGCGAGCCCCCTTCCTCTGACCCCCACCAGGCATGAGCAGCACTCCCCACATCCCGCCCCGCAGCCCGTGGGCGCAGCGTTTGATGACGCCGATCTCACGCACCGCGGGCCGGCTGCTGAACAACGGCCGCAATGACGGCCCGCCCGACCTCGACGAGCTGTGGCGCGACTTCAACCGCAAGCTCTCGGGCATGTTCGGCGGCCGCCCCAACGGCCCCACCGGTGGCAGCTCCGGCGGCACGCCCGACATGAAGGGTGCCGGCATCGGCGCCGGCCTCATCGCCGGTGTCGTCGTGCTCGGCTGGCTGGCCAGCGGCTTCTTCATCGTGCAGGAAGGCCAGCAGGGCGTGGTCACGTCATTCGGCAAGTACAGCAAGACGGTCGAGGCCGGCTTCCAGTGGCGGCTGCCCTATCCGCTGCAGCAGCACGAGGTGGTGGCCGTCACGCAGCTGCAGCAAGTCGAGGTGGGCCGCAACTCGGTCGTCGCCGCGACCGGCCTGCGCGACTCGTCCATGCTGACGCAGGACGAGAACATCGTCGACATCCGCTTCACGGTCCAGTACACGGTCAAGGACGCGCGCGACTTCCTGTTCGAGAACCGCGAGCCGCGCGATGCGGTAATGCTGGCCGCCGAGTCGGCGGTGCGCGAGATCGTCGGCAAGAGCAGCATGGACTCGGTGCTGTACGAGCAGCGCGATGCGATCGCGGCCGACCTCATCAAGTCCATCCAGGCGCAGTTGGACCGGCTCAAGGCCGGCATCCAGGTCAAGAACGTCAACGTGCAGAGCGTGCAGCCGCCCGAGCAGGTGCAGGCGGCGTTCGAGGACGCGTTCAAGGCCGGCCAGAACAAGGAGCAGACCAAGAACGAGGCGCTGGCCTATGCCAACGATGTGATCCCGCGTGCGCAGGGCGAGTCCGCCAAGCTGCGCGAGCAGGCCGAGGGCTACAAGGCCCGCGTCATCGCCACCGCCGAGGGCGATGCGGAGCGCTTCAAGAGCGTGCTGACCGAGTACCAGAAGGCGCCGCAGGTCACGCGCGACCGCATCTACATCGACACGATGCAGCAGGTCTACAGCAACGTCAGCAAGGTCATGGTGGACAGCAAGAGCGGCTCCAACCTGCTCTACCTGCCGCTGGACAAGCTGCTGCAGCAGGGCAGCAACGGCAGCGTGACGGTGTCCGTGCCACAGCCCACCACCTTGCCCGAGCCCGCAACGAGCGGCGCCACCGACCTGCGCAGCCGCGACAACCAGCGCAGCCGCGACGGCCGCTGACCGAGGACCTCCGAATGAACCGTATTGCCGCCATCGTCGCCGGCGCACTCGTCGTGCTGATGTTGCTCTCCTCGATGGTCTTCATCGTCGACCAGCGCCAGTTCGCCGCCATCTATGCGCTGGGCGAGATCAAGGAAGTCGTCACCGAGCCGGGCCTGAAGTTCAAGCTGCCGCCGCCGCTGCAGAACGTCGTGCTGCTGGACCGCCGCGTGCAGACGCTGGACAGCCCCGAGTCGCGCCCCATCTTCACGGCCGAGAAGAAGAGCCTGGTCATCGACTGGCTCATCAAGTGGCGCATCGCCGAGCCGCGCCAGTTCATCCGCAACAGCGGCGCGGACATGCGCAACATCGAGAACCGGCTGGCGCCGGTCGTGCAGGCGGCCTTCAACGAGGAGGTCACCAAGCGCACCGTCATCGCCGTGCTGTCGACCGAGCGCGAGAAGGTCATGAACGACGTGCGCAAGCGCCTGGCGGACGAAGCCAAGCAGTTCGGCATCGAGGTGGTCGACGTGCGCATCAAGCGCGTGGACTTCGCCTCCAGCATCACCGACTCGGTCTACCGCCGCATGGAGTCCGAGCGCAAGCGCGTGGCCAACGAGGCGCGCTCCACCGGTGCCGCCGAGGGCGACAAGATCCGCGCCGACGCCGACCGCCAGCGCGAGATCATCGTCGCCGAGGCCTACCGCGATGCGCAGAAGATCAAGGGCGAGGGCGATGCCAAGGCGTCGGCCCTGTACGCCGAAGCCTTCGGCCGCGACCCCCAGTTCGCGCAGTTCTACCGCTCGCTGGAGGCCTACCGCTCCAGCTTCCGCGCCAAGAGCGACGTGATGGTGGTCGACCCGAGCAGCGATTTCTTCAAGGCCATGCGGGGCTCCGGCCCTGCGCCTGCCGCGCCAGCGCGCAAGTGAACGAGCTGCTGAGCGCGCTCGCGCTGGTGCTGGTGATCGAGGGGCTGATGCCCCTGATCGCCCCGGCCCGGTGGCGCGAGGTGTTCAGCCGCGTGCTGTCGATGAGCGACGGCCAGCTCCGCTTCGTCGGCCTGGCCAGCATCCTGATGGGGCTGCTCGGACTGCTCTGGTTGCGCTGATCCGAACGCTGGCCCGGCATGGGCCGGGGAGGGCGCCGGTACAATGCCGTTTTTAACCGCCTGCCCGCGCCCATGTCCTCTGCTTGGCTGCTGCCCGAGCACATCGCCGATGTCCTGCCTTCGCAGGCGCGCCGCATCGAAGAACTGCGTCGCGAGTTGCTCGACATGGCCCGCAGCTATGGCTGCGAGCTGGTCATCCCACCGCTGCTCGAGCATCTCGATTCCCTGCTGTCCGGCACCGGCAGCGGCTCGGAGATCAAGCTGTTCAAGCTGGTGGACCAGCTCTCCGGCCGCTCGCTGGGCCTGCGCGCCGACACCACGCCGCAGGTCGCGCGCATCGACGCCCACCTGCTGAACCGCCAGGGCGTGACGCGGCTGTGCTACTGCGGCCCGGTGGCCCACACCCGGCCCGACGGCCTCAACACCAGCCGCGAGCCGCTGCAGTTCGGCGTCGAGATCTACGGCCACGCGGGCCTGGAGGCCGATCTGGAGGTGCAGGACCTGGCCCTGGACGCCCTGCGCCGCGCCGGTCTGCGCGACGTCATGCTGGACCTGGGCGATGCACGGCTGCTGCAAGGCGTGCTCGACGGCGTCAAGCTGTCCGTCGAGGCACTGGAGGCGTTGACCGCCGCGCTGGCCGCCAAGGACCTGGCGGCGCTGACCGCGCTGACGGCCGACATGCCGGCGGCCACCCGCGCTGCGCTGCTGGCGCTGCCCAGCCTGTTCGGTGGACGCGAGGTGCTGGCCGAGGCGGCGCGCCGCCTGCCGGCGCATCCGCTGGTCCAGGCGGCGCTGGCCGATCTGGACTGGCTGGCCGGTCATCTGACGGCCGTCCACCCCGAGGTCAGCCTGGGTTTCGATCTGGCCGACCTGCAGGGCTATGCCTACTACACCGGCATCCGCTTCGCGGCCTACGCCGCCGGTTGCTCCGACGCGGTGCTGCGCGGCGGCCGCTACGACGAGGTCGGCGCGGCCTTCGGCCGCCGCCGCCCTGCCGCGGGTTTCAGCCTGGACCTGAAGACGCTGGTCGGCCTGGTGCCGGCCACCCCGCTGCGTGCGGCGGTGCGGGCGCCCTGGGGCGAGGACGCCTCGCTGCGCCAGGCCGTGCGCGCGCTGCGCGAGCAGGGCGAGACGGTGGTCTGCGTGCTGCCGGGGCATGAGCACGAGGCCGATGAATTCGACTGTGATCGCGAACTGGTTCGCGAGCACGCTGAGTGGGTCGTCCGGGCGCTGTGAAGCGCGGGCGATCCTTCCCAATCCCAAGCTAAGCAGGCAAACAAGATGCAGAGCCAAACCGCGCGTGGACGCAATGTGGTCGTCGTCGGCACCCAGTGGGGTGACGAGGGCAAGGGCAAGGTCGTGGACTGGATGACCGATCACGCCCAGGGCGTGGTGCGCTTCCAGGGCGGCCACAACGCAGGCCACACGCTGGTCATCAAGGGCGTGAAGACCGCGCTGCAGCTCATCCCCAGTGGCATCATGCGCGACGGCGTGGCCTGCTACATCGGCAACGGCGTGGTGCTGGACCCGACGCACCTGCTGACCGAGATCGAGCGCCTCGAGGCGGCCGGCGTCGAGGTGCGTTCGCGCCTGTTCATCAGCGAGTCCTGCCCGCTGATCCTGCCGTTCCACGTCGCCGTCGACAAGGCGCGCGAGCAGCTGCGCGAGACCAGCGGCAGCGGCAAGATCGGCACCACCGGCAAGGGCATCGGCCCCGCCTACGAGGACAAGGTGGCGCGCCGTGCGCTGCGCGCCCAGGACCTGAAGCATCCCGAGCGCTTCGCCAAGAAGCTGCGCGAGCTGCTGGAGCTGCACAATTTCGCGCTGCGGGGTTACCTCAAGGGCGAGGAGCTGGCCTTCGAGCCCATCTTCGAGCAGGCCATGAAGATGGCGGAGGCCATCAAGCCCATGCTGGCCGACGTCGGCTACATGATCCACAAGACCCACCAGGCCGGCGCCAACATCCTGTTCGAGGGCGCGCAGGGCACGCTGCTGGACATCGACCACGGCACCTATCCCTACGTCACGTCCAGCAACTGCGTGGCCGGCAACGCGGCCGCCGGTGCCGGCGTGGGCCCGCAGATGCTGCACTACATGCTGGGCATCACCAAGGCCTACACCACCCGCGTCGGCTCGGGCCCGTTCCCAACCGAACTGGATTGGGAAGCGCCCGGCACCGTCGGCTACCACCTGTCCACCGTGGGCCAGGAACGCGGCACCGTCACCGGCCGCGCGCGTCGCTGCGGCTGGCTGGATGCCGCGGCACTGAAGCGCTCCATCATCATCAACGGCATCACCGGCCTGTGCCTGACCAAGCTGGACGTGCTGGACGGCCTGGCCGAGATCAAGATGTGCGTGGGCTATGAGCTGGATGGCCGCCAGCTCGACATCCTGCCGCTGGATGCCGACGAGATCGAGGCCTGCACGCCGGTGTTCGAGACCTTCCCGGGCTGGACCGAGACCACCTTCGGCGTCACCGCCTGGGACAAGCTGCCGGCCAACGCACGCAACTACCTGAAGCGCGTGGAAGAGGTCATCGGTGCGCCTATCGACATGGTCTCCACCGGCCCCGACCGCGAGCACACCATCGTGCTGCGCCACCCGTATTCCGCCTGATCAACAAACACACCACGGAGACGTCACCACCATGCTGACCGACGACGGCAAACACCTCTACGTGTCCTGGGACGAGTACCACCTGCTGACCGAACGCCTGGCGCTCAAGGTGCATGCCTCGGGCTGGGAGTTCGACCAGATCCTGTGCCTGGCCCGCGGCGGCATGCGTCCGGGCGACGTGCTGTCGCGCGTGTTCGACAAGCCGCTGGGCATCATGTCCACCAGCTCCTACCGCGCCGAGGCCGGCACCATCCAGGGCCGCCTGGACATGGCCAAGTACATCACCATGCCCAAGGGCGAGCTGGCCGGCCGCGTGCTGCTGGTGGACGACCTGGCCGACTCGGGCGTTACGCTGAAGGCGGTCGTCGAGCGTCTGCGCGGCATGCCGGCCATCCGCGAGCTGCGCTCGGCCGTCATCTGGACCAAGAAGGTGTCCGCCTACACGCCGGACTACTACGTCGAGATGCTCGAAACCTCGCCCTGGATCCACCAGCCGTTCGAGGAGTACGACGGCATGGGACCGGAGGCGTTGGCGAAGAAGTTCGTCGTTTGAGGATTTGGCGAGTGGCGCGGATCGAGACTCGGTTTGTGCCACCGCTCGACGAAGGGCCCATCGAGGGCCCGTCGTCGGGGACTCGGTCACGTCCCGCGACCCCTGCGGCCGGCGCCGCGCCACAGGCGCAACGCCTTCGGCGAGGCGTCGGACAAGCCACCGGCTTGTCCTCGGTCCGCGACGATGCGCCTTTCGAGCCCTCTCCTGGGCACCAAAGCAAAAAAGGCCGGCGCTTTCGCGTCGGCCTTTTTGCTTTAGATTTGGTGCCCAGGAGAGGACTCGAACCTCCACGGAGTTACCCGCTAGTACCTGAAACTAGTGCGTCTACCAATTCCGCCACCTGGGCAAGGTGCTCAAGACTTCGAAGTGAAGACCTGGGCCGTTTCAGGAAAGCAAGGATCATATCATCAAAAACTTGAAGAACACAAATTCCTCGCCTACGGGCGAAAGCGCCGGCCTGCTCGGCGAGGTCGAGGGCACGCTGCAAGGCCATCGCGACGGGCATGGCTTCCTGATCCCCGACGACGGTTCCGCCGACATCTACCTGTCGTCGCAGGAGATGCATGCCGTCATGCACGGTGATCGCCTGCGGGTGCGCATCGTGCGCCTGGACAAGCGTGGCCGCCCCGAAGGCCGCGTGCTTGAAATCCTCGAGCGCAAGAAGCGGCCCATCATCGGGCGGCTGTTGCTGGAATCCGGCGTCTGGCTGGTGGCGCCCGAGGACCGGCGCATGGGCCAGGACATCCTCATTCCCAAGAACGGCATCGCCAACGCGGCCGCCGGGCAGGTGGTGGCGGTCGAGCTGACCGAGCCGCCGTCGCTGTACTCCAAGCCGGTCGGCCGCGTGGTCGAGGTGCTGGGCGAAATCGACGACCCGGGCATGGAGATCGAGATCGCGGTGCGCAAATACGACGTGCCGCACCGCTTCAGCCCCGAGACGCTGGCGCAGAGCGCCAAGCTGCCCGAGAGGCTGCGCGCGGCCGACCTCAAGCATCGCGTCGACCTGCGCGACGTGCCGCTGGTCACCATCGACGGCGAGGACGCCCGCGACTTCGACGATGCCGTCTACTGCGAGCCCTTCAAGCAGGGGCGCGGCAAGAAGGCCTTCGAGGGCTGGCGCCTGCTGGTGGCCATCGCCGACGTGTCTCACTACGTCAAGCCCGGCGAGCCGCTGGACGCGGACGCCTACGAGCGCGCCACCTCGGTCTACTTTCCGCGCCGCGTCATCCCGATGCTGCCGGAGAAGCTGTCCAACGGCCTGTGCTCGCTGAACCCGTATGAAGACCGGCTCAGCATGGTCTGCGACATGCTGGTGGCGACCGACGGCACCGTCACAGCCTACCAGTTCTACCCGGCGGTGATCTCGTCGCATGCGCGCTTCACCTACACCGAGGTGGCGGCCATCCTCGCCAACACCCACGGCCCCGAGGCGGCCAAGCGGCGCGAGCTAGTGCCGCATCTGCTGCACCTGCACGAGGTCTACCGCGCTCTGCTGGCCGAGCGCAACCGCCGCGGCGCCATCGACTTCGAGACCACCGAGACCCAGATCGTCTGCGACGACAACGGCCGCATCGAGAAGATCATCCCGCGCACGCGCAACGAGGCGCACCGGCTGATCGAGGAGGCCATGCTGGCCGCCAACACCTGCTCGGCCGACTTCATCCAGTCGGCTAAGCACCATGGCCTCTACCGCGTGCACGAGGGTCCCACGCCCGAGAAGCGCCAGACGCTGCAGGCCTACCTGCGCTCGCTGGGCATCGGCATGGGGATTTCCGACGACCCCTCGCCGCGCGAGTTCCAGCAACTGGCCGAGGCCACCAAGGACCGGGTCGACGCCGCGCAGATCCACCAGATGCTGCTGCGCTCCATGCAGCAGGCCATCTACACCGGCACCAACGCCGGCCACTTCGGCCTGGCCTATCCGGCCTACACCCACTTCACCAGCCCGATCCGGCGCTATCCCGACCTGCTGGTGCACCGGGTCATCAAGGCCATGCTGGGCGGCAAGCGCTACCTGCTGGATGCGGCCAAGATGAACGTGCCGCAGGCGCCCAAGCGCCCCGGTCGTTCGGCCCCGCCGAACCCGGCCGAGGCGCGCAACGAGGCCGAGCGCTGGGAGGTCGTCGGCGCCCACTGCAGCGCCAATGAGCGCCGCGCCGACGAGGCCAGCCGCGATGTCGAGGCCTGGCTGAAGTGCCGCTACATGCGCGACCGCCTCGGCGAGGAGTTCGCCGGCACGGTCAGCGCGGTCACGTCGTTCGGGCTGTTCGTGCAGCTCGACGCGCTGTACGTCGAGGGCCTGGTGCACATCACCGAGCTGGGCGGCGAGTACTACCGCTTCGACGAGGTGCGCCAGGAGCTGCGCGGCGAGCGCACGGGCATCCGCTACGCGACCGGCGCGCGCGTGCAGGTGCAGGTCAGCCGCGTGGACCTGGACGGTCGCCGCATCGACTTCCGGCTGGTGCGCGACGCGCAGGACACGCGTTCGACGGGCCGGGGTGCCGTGGGCAAGGCTGCGGCCAAGGCCGCCGACAAGGCGCCGGCCCGCAAGCGTGCGCCCAAGACCGCCGTGGAGGCGCTCGAGGACGTGCGCCAGGCCGACCGCGACGTGAAGCAGAGCCGCAAGGCCGTCGTCGCGGCGCTGCACCCGGTCAAGGCCGCGCAGCAGGCCGCCAAGCGGGCCGCCAAGAAGACGGCGGCCAAGCCCGCCACGCGCAAGCGCCGCTGAGTCAGCGCCGCGCCGCCAGGCGTGTGATGACGTCGCCCGCACGGACGACGCCGGGCATCTCGCCGGCACGCCCGTGCGTGTCCACGCCGGCGCAGGCGATGGCATGGGCCGACGCCGCCGGCTGCTGGGCCCACAGCCCACCGAGCCAGCCGGCCAGCACATCGCCGGTGCCGGCGGTGGCCAGCGCCGGGCCGCCGCTGGCGCACAGGGCCGGCCGCTGCGCCGGCGACGCGACGACGCTGCCGGAGCCCTTCAGCACCACGCAGGCGCCAAAGCGCTGCGCCAGGGCCTGCGCGGCGGCCAGGCGGTCGCTCTGCACACCTGTCTCTTATACACATCTCCGAGCCCACGAGACGGACTCCTATATCG
>CAXDTK010000103.1:0-16382 GCA_963992225.1 uncultured Comamonadaceae bacterium
CGGCCTACGAGCGCGCACTCTCCCAGTCAAGCCATGGCGCCACGCCGCAGGCCGCGCTGCACGCGGCGGCCATCGCCTGCCGCGAGACGCTGGCCCGCCGCTGGGCCACCACGCAGGCTGCAGACGCGCAGCGTGGCGACAAGGCGCCGGTGCGCCGCGTGCATTACCTATCGATGGAGTTCCTGATGGGCCGCGCGCTGTCCAATGCGCTCGCGGCGCTGAAGCTGACCGAGCCGCTGGAGGCCAAGCTGGCCGAGCACGGCACCACGCTGGGCGACGTGCTGGAGCGCGAGCCCGATGCCGCACTGGGCAACGGCGGCCTGGGCCGCCTGGCCGCCTGCTTCCTGGACAGCTTTGCCGAGCTGGAGCTGCCGTCGTTCGGCTACGGCCTGCGCTACCGCTACGGCACCTTCGCCCAGGTCATCCAGCAGGGCCGCCAGATGGAGCAGCCCGACGACTGGACGCGCGACTCGCCCGCCTGGGAGCTGCCGCGCCACGACCTGCGCTACCAAGTCGGCTTCGGCGGCCGCGTGGAGGTGGATGCCTCCGGCGTGCGCCGCTGGCTGCCGGCCGACGAGATCGAGGCCCAGGCCTTCGACTTCATCGTGCCCGCCCACCACAGCGAGCGCGTTTCCACGCTGCGCCAGTGGCAGGCCACGGCCGCGCCCATCGCCTTCAAGCCCTTCTGCGAGGGTGACTACGCCCGCGCCGCCCGCCACCAGGTGCTGGCCGACGCGCTGAACTGGGTGCTCTACCCGGACGACTCGACGGAGGCCGGCCGCGAGCTGCGCCTGAAGCAGGAGGCCTTCCTCGTCAGCGCCTCGTTGCAGGACCTGATCGAGCGCCACCTGCGCGAGTTCGGCAGCCTGCACAACCTCGGCAAGACGAACGCCATCCACCTCAACGACACGCATCCCGCCCTGGCCCCGGCCGAGCTGATGCGGCTGCTGCTGGACGAGCACGGCCTGGGCTGGATTGATGCCTGGAAGATCACCCGCCAGGCGGTGGCCTACACCAACCACACGCTGATGCCCGAGGCGCTGGAGACCTGGCCGGTGCGCATGTTCGAGCAGCTGCTGCCGCGCCACCTGGAAATCATCTACGAGATCAACCACCGCTTCCTGGCCGAGCTGCAGCAGCGCTTCCCGGGCGACCATGCGCTGGCCGCGCGCGTCTCGCTGATCGACGAGGGCCAGCATGGCGGCGAACGCCGCGTGCGCATGGCGTCGCTGGCGCTGGTGGCCTCGCACCGCGTCAACGGCGTGGCCGCGCTGCACTCCGAGCTGATGGTGCAGACCATCTTTGCCGACTACGCCCGTATCTGGCCCGAGCGCTTCCACAACGTCACCAACGGCGTCACGCCGCGGCGCTGGCTGCAGCAGGCCAACCCGGCGCTGTCCACGCTGCTGGACGGCCGTATCGGCGAGGGCTGGCGCACCGACCTGGCCGAGCTGGCCGACCTGAAGCCGCTGGCCGCCGACCGCGAGCTGGGCGAGGAGTTCCTAGCCGTCAAGCGCGCCAACAAGGAACGCCTGGCCGCCGTCATCCGCCGCGAGCTGGGCATCGCGGTCAACGTCGACAGCCTGTTCGACATCCAGATCAAGCGCATCCACGAGTACAAGCGCCAGCTGCTGAACCTCCTACACGTCATCGCCCGCTATCAGGCGATCCGCGACAACCCCGACGCCAACTGGGTGCCGCGCACCGTCATCATTGCCGGCAAGGCCGCCTCGGCCTACCAGATGGCCAAGAGCATCGTGCGCCTGGCGCATGACGTGGCCCGGGTCATCAACAGCGACCCGCGCGTGGGCGACAAGCTCAAGCTGGTGTTCCTGCCCAACTACAGCGTCACGCTGGCCGAAAGCATCATCCCGGCGGCTGATCTTTCGGAGCAGATCTCGACGGCCGGCACCGAGGCCTCAGGCACCGGCAACATGAAGTTCGGCATGAACGGCGCGGTGACCATCGGCACCTGGGACGGCGCCAACATCGAGATGGCCGAGGCCATGGGGGTGGAGAACATGTTCGTGTTCGGCCTGCGTGCCGACGCGGTGGCCAAGATCAAGGCGCTGGGCTACGACCCGCGGCTGTATGTCGAAGAGAATCGCCCGCTCAAGCGCGTCATCGATGCCATCGCGGCGGGCGTGTTCAGCAACGGTGACACGGAGCGCTACCGCGCGCTGGTCGACAGCCTGCTGCACCGCGACGTCTACCTGCTGATGGCCGATTTCGCCGACTATGTCGCGACGCAGGCCAAGGTCGACACGCTGTTTGCCGACCGTGCCGCCTGGGCGGAGCGCGCGCTGCGCAACATCGCCGGCATGGGCCCGTTCTCGTCCGATCGCACGATCGCCGAGTACGTGGACCGTGTCTGGTCAGTCAAGAGTCTCAACACCTGAAGATGCTGAACGACGCCGACCTCGACGCCCTGCTGGCAGGACGCCATGCCGATCCCTTTTCTCGGCTGGGCCTGCACGCGGACGAGGCGGGTCGGCTGTGGGTGCGGGCCTTGCTGCCCGGCGCGGCCGCGGTGGCGCTGGTAGATGCCGCCAGCGGCAAGCGCCTGGTCGAGCTGGCGGAGCGCCGCGGGGGCTTCTTCGAGGCCCTGGTGCCGCGGCGCAAGCACCGTTTCGACTACCGGCTGGCCGTCCGCTGGGCAGGCGGGGAGGGCGCCGAGGGTGTCTACGCGGACCCTTACGCCTTCTACCCGCAGCTGGCCGACGAGGAGCTGGCCGCCTTCGCCGAGGGGCGCCACTTCCGGCCCTGGCTGAGCCTGGGCGCCCATCTCGTCACGCATGGCGAGGTCAGCGGTGTGCGCTTCGCCACCTGGGCACCCAATGCGCGGCGCGTCAGCGTGGTGGGCAGCTTCAACAACTGGGACGGCCGCCGCCACCCGATGCGGCTGCGCCACCAGGCCGGCGTGTGGGAGATCTTCGTGCCGCATGCGGCCGAGGGCGACCTCTACAAGTTCGAGATCGTGTCGGGCAACGGCACGCTGCTGCCGCTGAAGGCCGACCCCTACGCCCGCCGCGCCCAGCTGCGGCCCGAGACGGCCAGCATCGTCGCCGCGCTGCCCGAACCCACGCCGTTGCCGCGCCAGCGCGAGCGTGCCAACCGGCGCGAGTCGGCCATCAGCGTCTACGAGGTGCATGCCCCCTCGTGGCGCCGCGGCGTGGCGGGCGACTTCCCGTCCTGGGACGAGCTGGCCGCGCAGCTGCCCGCCTACGCGGCCGACCTGGGCTTCACCCATGTGCAGCTGATGCCCATCAGCGAGCACCCCTTCGACGGCTCCTGGGGCTACCAGACGCTGGGGATGTACGCGCCCAGCGCGCGCTTCGGCCCGCCGGAGGGCTTTGCGCGCTTCGTCAAGGCCTGCCATGACGCCGGCCTGGGCCTGCTGCTGGACTGGGTGCCGGCCCACTTCCCGGCCGATGCCCACGGCCTGGCGGAGTTCGACGGCACGCGGCTGTACGAATACGCCGACCCCAGGGAGGGCTTCCACCGCGACTGGAACACGCTGATCTACAACTTCGGCCGCACCGAGGTGCGCGAGTTCCTGATCGGCAGCGCGACCTACTGGGTCGAGCGCTGGGGCGTGGACGGCCTGCGCGTGGATGCCGTGGCCAGCATGCTGTACCGCGACTACTCGCGGCCCGCGGGCGAATGGATTCCCAACCTCCGCGGTGGCCGCGAGAACCTGGAGGCCATCTCGCTGCTGCGCGAGATGAACGAGCACGTCGGCGAGGTCGAGGGCGCCATCACGGTGGCCGAGGAGAGCACCAGCTTCCCCGGCGTCTCGGCGCCCACCTACGCGGGCGGCCTGGGCTTCCACTACAAGTGGAACATGGGCTGGATGAACGACACCTTGCGCTACATGGCCGAGGACCCGATCAACCGCCGCTGGCATCACGACAAGATGACCTTCGGCCTGATCTACGCGTTCAGCGAGAACTTCATGCTGCCCATCTCGCACGACGAGGTGGTGCACGGCAAGGGCAGCTTGCTGGCCAAGATGCCGGGCGATGACTGGCAGAAGTTCGCCAACCTGCGCGCCTACTACGGCTTCATGTGGGGCCACCCCGGCAAGAAGCTGCTCTTCATGGGACAGGAGTTCGCCCAGCGCCACGAGTGGAACCACGCCGAGGGCCTGCCCTGGGGGCTGCTGGAGGACGACCGCCACGCCGGCGTGCAGCGCCTGGTGCGCGACCTCAACAAGCTCTACCGCGAGCACCCGGCCCTGCACCGGCTGGACTGCGAGAGCGGCGGCTTCGAGTGGATCAGCGCCCACGATGCCGAACACTCCATCTACGCCTGGGTGCGCCGCGACGGCACGGGCCGCATGGTGGTGGTCGTCTGCAACATGACGCCGGTGCCGCGCGAGGGCTACTCCCTGGGCGTGCCCGACGGCGTGACGGCCTGGAAGGAAGCGCTGAACACCGATTCCGCCTACTACGGCGGCAGCAACATGGGCAACGGCGTGGCTGCGGCCGGCCTGCCGGTGCAGGCGCAACCGGCGCATGGGCGGCGGCTGTCGATCACGATCAATCTGCCGCCCCTGGCGACGTTGTTCTTCGTGCCGATCTGATGAACGCGGGAACTGCTGTCGATGGGTTGCTGGGGAGGGCGCAGGGCGGCGGGGTACCCCCGAGGCTCCCTTGCCGGAGCCCCTGGCTCCGGCGTTCGCCAGGCACGCAGAGTCCACTGGACTCTGCATGTCCGGGCTCACTCCCCCGGCCGCTGCGCGGCCTCCTCCATTACTTACGCTTTCGGGGCACCCCACCACTCTGCTGGGCGGCGATAACTCACGGCCACCTGCCGCGGGACGTGGGTGGGGCCGGCTACGAAGGTAAAGGAGGAGGCCGCGCAGCGGCCGGGGGACACGAAGTAGACGGCTCCGCCCGCGGCCCGCGGCTCAACCCGCTCCGTGCAGTGGTTGTCGACTGACATGGCTCACCTACCCGACCTCCAACCCGGCTGGCACGAGCCCCTCGGCGCGCTGGCCCGGGACGGTGGCGTCAACTTCGCCGTGTTCAGCGAGAACGCCACCGCCATCGAGCTCTGCGTCTTCGATGCCGAAGGCCAGCGCGAGCTGCGCCGCTACGCGCTGGACGGCCCGCACGACGGTGTCTGGCATGGCTTCCTGCCCGGTGTCGGCCCGGGCCTGGTCTACGGCCTGCGCGCCCACGGCCCCTATGCGCCCGAGCAGGGCCACCGCTTCAACCCGCACAAGCTGCTGCTGGACCCCTACGCCCGCGAGATCGTGGGCCATTTCGGCTGGCGGGCCGAGCACCATGGCTACGAGCTGGGCCACCCCGACGGCCCGCGCTCCTTCGATGCGCGAGACAACGCCACGCAGGCACTGAAGGCGCGCGTGGCGCCCGCGCCGGTGTCCTGTGCGCGCCTTCACGCGCCGCGCCGGGCGGTGGCCGACGTGGTGCTCTACGAAGTGCATGTGAAGGGCTTCTCGCGCCTGCTGCCCGGCGTGCCCGAGGACCTGCGCGGCACCTACGCCGGCCTGGCGCACCCGGCGTCCGTCGCTCATTTCAAGCGCCTCGGCATCACCACGCTTTCGCTGCTGCCGGTGCAGTACTGCATCGCCGAGCCCCACCTCGCCGAACGCGGCCTGCACAACTACTGGGGCTACAACACGCTGGGCTTCTTCTGCCCCGACCCGCGCTGGGCGCAGGCGGCCCATCGCCACGACCCCACTGCCGTGACGGCGGAGTTCCGCCAGATGGTCCAGGCCCTGCAAGCGGCCGGCCTGGAGGTGGTGCTGGACGTGGTCTACAACCACACGCCGGAGGGCAACGAGTTCGGCCCCACGCTGTCGCTGCGCGGCCTGGACAACCGGACCTACTACCGGCTCGTGAGCGGCGACTGGAGCCGCTACGAGAACCTGACCGGCTGCGGCAACACCTTGCACGCCTCGCATCCGCGCGTGACGCAGTTCGTGCTGGACTCGCTGCGCTACTGGGTGGCCGAGATGGGCGTGGACGGCTTCCGCTTCGACCTGGCGCCCGTGCTGGGCCGCGGCGCGCATGGCTTCGACCCGCAGGCCGCCTTCTTCACGGCGCTGCGCCAAGACCCGGTGCTGGCCGGCGTGCACCTGATCGCCGAGCCCTGGGACGCCGCCTACGACGGCTACCAGGTGGGCCGCTTCCCGGGCCGCTTCCTGGAGTGGAACGACAAGTTCCGCGATGCCGTGCGCGGCTACTGGCTGGGCGTGGGCAACGGCGTGGGCCGGGGCGAGCTGGCGCGGCGCTTCATGGCGTCCAGCGACGTGTTCCACCACGGCCAGCGCCAGCCCACCGCGTCCGTCAACTTCGTCGCCGTGCATGACGGCTTCACACTGGCCGACCTGAGCAGCTACAGCACCAAGCACAACCACGCCAACGGCGAGGACAACCGCGACGGCCGCGACGGCGAGCTGTGCGCCAACTTCGGCGCCGAAGGCCCCACCGACGATGCCGGCATCAACGCCACCCGCGACCGCGTGCGCCGTGCGCTGCTGGCGACCACCCTGCTGGCCCAGGGCACGCCCATGCTGTGCGCGGGCGACGAGATCGCCAACAGCCAGGGCGGCAACAACAACGCCTACTGCCAGGACAACGCCACCACCTGGCTGAACTGGACCGAGGCCGACGGGCGGCTGACCGAGCTGGTCGCTGCCCTGCTGGCCCTGCGTGCCGCCGAGCCGCTGCTGCGCCACCCGCGCTGGTTCGCCGCCGGCCCGGGCGAGGCCAGCATCGCCTGGTACGCCCCGAGCGGCCACGAGATGAGCCCGCACGACTGGCACGACGCCGGCCAGCGCGCCTTCGGGGCCCAGCTGCGCGAGGCCCACGCGGGCGCGCCGCGGCTGATGATCGTCTTCAACCCCGACCCGGCACCGCTGCCCTTCCTGCTCTGCAACGGGCCCTGGCAGCTGGTGCTCGACAGCAGCGGCGAGTCCGCCGCGCCCCTCGTCCTGCCCGGCCAGCCGCTCAACGTGCCGGCCCGTTCCCTCCTCGTGCTGCGACACGTCTAGCCATGAACCTCCAACAACGCTCCTCCGGTGTGCTGCTGCACATCACCTCGCTGCCCGGCCCGCATGGCATGGGCGACTTCGGCCCCGATGCCTACCGCTTCGTCGACTGGCTGCAGTCCGCCGGCCAGTCGGTCTGGCAGCTGCTGCCGACGACGCCCATCGGCCCCGGCGACTCGCCCTACCAGGGCGTGTCGGCCTTTGCCGGCAGCCCCTGGATGGTGGCGCTGGAGCCGCTGGTCGCCAAGGGCTGGCTGCCCCAGCCCCAGGTGCCCGACTTCGACGGCCGGCATGTGGACTACGGCCGCGTCACGCCCTGGCGCGAGCAGCAGCTGCGCACCGCCGCCGCCGGCTTCTTCGCCCATGGCAGCGCCGCCGACCGCCAGGCCTTCGCCGCCTGGTGCGACGCGCAGCAGAGCTGGCTGGATGACTACGCCCTCTTCATGGCCATCCGCTCGCCGCTGAACGGCCAGCCCTGGTGGACCTGGCAAGACGGCCTGAAGCGCCGTGAGCCCAAGGCCATGACGCAGGCCCGAAAAGACTATGCCGACGAGATCGCCTTCTGGCGGTTCGTGCAGTGGCAGTTCGACGTGCAGGCCGGCGCGCTCAAGCGCTACGCCAATGAGCGCGGCGTGCACCTGATGGGCGACCTGCCCATCTTCGTCGCGCACGACAGCGCCGACTGCTGGTCGCGGCCCGACCTGTACGAGCTCGACGACGACTTCCAGACCTGCGTCGTCGCCGGCGTGCCGCCCGACGACCTGGGCCCGCTGGGCCAGCGCTGGGGCAACCCGCTGTACCGCTGGGACAAGATGGCCGCCGAGAACTACGCTTGGTGGACCGCGCGCGTGCAGCGCGCGCTGAGCCAGGCCGATGTCTTCCGCATCGACCACTTCCGCGGCTTCGCCGGCTACTACGAGATCCCCGGCGACAGCCCCGATGCCACCCTTGGCGAATGGAAGACCGGCCCCGGCATGGCGCTGTTCGATGCCATCAAGGCTGCCTTGGGCCCGCTGCCCATCGTGGCCGAGGACCTGGGCTTCATCACCGACGACGTGCATGCGCTGCGCGACGGCTGCGGCTTTCCCGGCATGAAGATCCTGCAGTTCGGCTTCGGCGCCGAGGGCGACCACGAGTTCCTGCCCCACATGTGGCCGCGCGCCGCCGTGGCCTACACCGGTACGCACGACAACGACACCGTGCGTGGCTGGTGGGACCAGGCCAAGCCGCGCGAGCGCGCGTTTGCGGGCTCTTACCTTGCCTGCGGCGAGCACGACGTGCACTGGGCCATGATCCGCGCCTGCGCCAACTCGGTGGCCAACATGGCCGTCTACCCGCTGCAGGACGTGCTGGGCCTGGGCAGCGCCCACCGCATGAACGTGCCCGGTGTGCTGGGCGGCAACTGGGGCTGGCGCTTCGGCTGGGACATGCTGGGCCAGGATGCCGGCAATGAGCCGGCGCGGGTGCTGGGGCTGATCACCGCGGCCAGCGGACGCGGGCCGTTCGAGCTGCTGAAGCTGCCTTGAGTCGCAAAGACTGGTCCCGTGAATCGAGGAAGCCCCTGGCAACTCAGTCTCATCGGCATCGCGGGCAGGGGCCGCTGCCTCCGGGCAGGCCACTGTTTGCAACGAAAGGGCTCTTCGAGCCCTTTCGCCTTTAGGCGCGAGACTTTTCAACGATCACCCGCCCCGGGGCAGGCGCGCGCTGGGCTGTGCCGACGGTAGAGGAATCTGTCAGGACTCGTGCGCGCGGACACCCTCAGCGTGGCGCTCAAATCGTCAGTTAGGCGTCGTCACGATTGATGAACGTGGCGGCGGCTCATGGCGGCCAGTCGCACCGATGGCGTGAACGGGATCGCGCCTCCGGCATGCATTGGATCCGGCACAAGTCAATCCTATGTAGATCTGCCGTGCAGCATGGTGTTTCATCGCCAACCGTGGAGTGTGAGGGCTATAGTTTTCTCAACAGGAGAAGCCATGAACAAGTGGAGCGGCCCGTTCAGGGTGTTGGGCTACGTGGTCGTGTTGCTGATGGGAGTCGCGATGCTGTATGCCGCGTACATCTCCATCGCCTACTGGTCGGGCATCAGCGTCTAGGCGGATCGCATGAACAAGAAGCAAGCACGTCTGTTCGCCATCGGCTCCACGGTGCTCGCCACCGTCGTCTTCCTGGGCCTCACGCTGGACAGTCACCGACAGTTCGGCACTCTTACCCACGCCGACAAGATCACGCCACAAGTCACTCGCGGCAAGGACGTCTGGCATGTCAACAACTGCATCAACTGCCACACGATCTTCGGCGAGGGCGCCTATTACGCGCCGGACCTGACGAAGATCACCAAGCACCGCGGTGAGGCCTACCTGCGCGCCTACCTGAAGGACCCGTCCAAGTTCTACGACGAGAAGAAACATCGCCGGCTCATGCCCAAGCAGGACCTGAGCGATCAGGACATCACCGACGTGATTGCTTTCCTGGACTGGGTGAGCAACGTCGACAACCAGGGCTGGCCACCGCGGCCCATCTTGGTGACCGGCGCCACGTTTCCCGGTACCGATGCGTCGCTGGCGGCGGCGCCATCCGGTGCGTCTGTCGGAGTCGAGGCAGGCGCTGGGTTGCCGCCCGGCGCCCGTCCGACCAGCGGGGCCGAAAATCCGATCGCGCTGGGCGAGACAGTGTTCCGCACCGCGACGCCTGCATGCGCCGCCTGCCACTCTGTTTCGCCGGGCGTCAACATGGCCGGACCGTCGCTGGCCGGCATCTCGGCGCGTACCCAGCAGCTGTTTGCTTCTGGCCAGTACAAGGGCAAGGCGACCGACCTGGCCGGCTACCTTCGTGAGGCCATTCGCGAGCCCAGCGCGCACGTGGTGCCCGGGCCGATGTATTCGGCCGATGGCGTCTCCTTCATGCCGACCACCTATGCCAAGGACCTGACCGAAGCCCAGGTGGAGCAGTTGACGGCTTACCTGTCATCGCTCAAGTAAGAAGAAGAGAACAACGCCACCGGAGCCGCCATGCGCTACAAGTCCCAATCCGTCGCCTACTGGTATTTCGCCGTTGCCATGGCGCTGTTCGGCCTGCAGCTGGTGTTCGGCCTGCTCTCGGCCGCCAAATACCTCGGCCCCGATCCGCTGCTCTACATCCTTCCGTTCGACGTGACGAAGATGATCCACACGAACCTGCTGATCGTGTGGGTGCTGACCGGGTTCATGGGGGCGACGTATTGGATGGTCCCTGACGAATCGAGAACCGAGCTGCACAGCACCAAACTGGCCTATGTGCAGCTGGTCCTCTTCGCGTTGATGGGCGTGGTGACCATCGTCGGCTACCTCTTTCGCTACGGCACGGGCAACAAGCTGCTGGAGCAGCCGCTGCCCTCCAAGATCGTCATCGTGATCGTGATGGCGATCTTCCTCTACAACATCGGCATGACCATCAGGAAGTCCGGGCGCTTCACCACGACAGAGGGCGTATTGCTCGGTGGCCTGGGGCTCGCCGCGGTGTTGTACGTGCCGGCGTTGCTGCACTACGAGAACTACACGGTGTCGATCTTCTACCGCTGGTGGACCATCCACCTGTGGGTCGAGGGCGTGTGGGAAATGATCCAGGGCGCCTTCCTCGCCTACCTGCTGATCCGCCTTTCCGGCGCTGACCGCGAAGTCATGGAGAAGTGGCTCTACGTGATCGTCGGGCTGGTCTTCATTGCCGGCATCCTGGGCACCGCCCACCACTACTACTGGGTCGGGGTGCCGGCCTACTGGCTGCCGATCGGTGGCCTGTTTAGTGCACTGGAACCTGTCGCGCTGGTGGGTATGGCGATGTATGCCTACTCGTCCATCCGGCGCTCGGGCATGTCGCATCCCAACAAGCTCGCTTTGCATTGGACCGTGGGCAGCGCCGTGTTCACACTGTTCGGCGCGGGCCTGCTGGGCCTGGCCCACACCTTCCCGAGCGTCAACAAATGGACGCACGGCACGCTGGTCACGGCGATGCACGGGCATGCCGCCTTCTACGGCGCGTACGCCATGATCGTGATGGCGATGATCACCTTCGCCCTGCCATCCATGACGCGCCGGCCGGAGGAGGGCACGCGGTTGGGCTATGCGGCTTTCTGGATGCAGATCGCGGGCATGTTCGGCATGACGCTTTCGTTCGGGACGGCCGGCATTGCGCAGGTGTACCTCGAGCGGATCATGGTGCTAGGCTACCTCGACGCGCAGCTGAAGATCCAGATCCACTTCGTGATGTTGATCATCACCGCGTCGATCTTCGCTCTCGGCGTGGCGTTGTTCATCATCGACTTCTTCCGCCACGTGCCGCGTTTCGACGTCTCCGATCGCCCTGATCCGGTGGTTCAACCCGTGCGAACGGCGGCAGCCTGAGTGGGCGCCATCAGCCGATCGCCGGAGCGGGTGCAGGACCAACCCTACTACCTGCCACACGGTGACGAGGTCTCGATCTTCGAGCAGTGCCATGCCCGCAACCTGGCGGTGATGCTCAAGGGCCCGACAGGCTGCGGCAAGACCCGTTTTGTCGAATACATGGCCTGGCGGCTCGGGCGCCCGCTGGTCACCATGTCCTGCCATGACGACCTGACGGCCAGCGACCTGATCGGGCGTTTCCTGATCCGGCATGACGGCACGGCCTGGCAGGACGGACCGTTGACGCGCGCGGTACGTGAAGGCGCGATCTGCTATCTGGACGAGGTCGTGGAGGCAAGGCAGGACACGGTGGTGGTGCTGCATCCGCTGACCGATTACCGGCGCATGCTGCCCATCGACAAGACGGGTGAGACGGTGGAGGCCGCACCGGGATTCCAGCTGGTGGTCTCGTACAACCCCGGCTACCAGCGCATGCTCAAGGACATGAAGCCGAGCACGCGCCAACGCTTCGTCGCGCTCGACTTCAACTTCCCGCCGCCGGAGCGGGAGAGCGAGATCGTGCAGCGCGAGGGTGGCGTCGAGGCGCCTCTGGCCCGAGCGCTGGTGGCGTTGGGCCAGCGCCTGCGCGGGCTGCAGGACCGCGGGCTGGCTGAGGTGCCCAGCACCCGTCTGCTGATTGCCGCGGCGCGCCTGGCGGCCAGCGGCATCGGCGTGAAGTCGGCCTGCCATGCCGCCATCGTGTCGCCGCTGTCCGACGAGCCCTCGCTGGTGGCGGCGATGCGGGACCTGGTGGACGCCACCTTCGTCTAGCCCGGATGCAGCGTGGCGGAGGCGGAAGACGTCATCACCGACGTGGCGCGCCACGCGACCATCTACGCCCGTGACCTCTGGCGCCGGCATCACCCTGCGCCGGCCGTCCCGATGGTGCGTCTTGCCGACGTGGCGATGCGCCTGGACCTGCTGGTGGCGAGTGTGTTCGGCCGCAGTTTCGCGCTGCGGGTTGCGCAGCCACCGGCGATCTCGGGCTGGCTGACCGGGATCTTCGAGCGGCGTCGGATTCCAGCGGTGCAACGCGCGGTCCCGGCCACGGACGGCCATGGCATCTGGCTGCCGGCCAGCTTCGAGGCAGGCAATGAACCGGCCGTGGCCTTGGCGCGCTACCGCACGATGGCGCTGCAGCAGGCCATGCGGGCCCAGCGCGGCAGTGCATCGCAGTGCCCTCAGGCTGCGCCCCTGCTGCTGCGCGAGCTTTTCCTCTTGCTCGAGGCGCGTGCGGCGGATGCTGCACTGGCCGCGCTGCTGCCCGGTCTGGAGCAGCCGATCCTGGCTTTGCGAAGCCAGGCGCTGGCGATGCGACCGCCCCTGCAGGCGTTTCCGGCGCATCACCGGCCGCTGGAGTCGTTGGTGCGCTGTGTCTTGGGCAGCGGCGTCCAGGCAGCGCTGCCTACAGCGTTCCCGCACGCGAACGGAGCTGACCTGGCGCTCCCGGCCAGCGCGGCCGAGGTCTTCGAACAGGCCACCCAACTGCATCGCGCCATGGCACCGTCCTATCCCGCCAGTCGCGCAGCACGGCTGCTGTGGCGGGACTGGTGGACCGGCGAACTGCGCCCGCCGCCCGTGGCGCCACGCCTGCTGACGGGCAGTGCCGACGTCGATGCTGAACTGGAATCACCCGGCCAGTCACGCAGCGCACGGCTCTCGCGCCGGCCGGAAGTGCGCGAGGAAATCGACGGCGAGGACGACGCCAGCCCCGGTGTGTTTATGGTGCAGCCCGCCCAGCCTCATGAACAGGCCGAAGACCCGATGGGACTGCAGCGACCGACCGACCGGGACACCGAAACCGCCGCAGAAGAGTTCGCAGACGCCCTGTCCGAACTGCCCGAGGCGCGCCTGGTTTCGGCGCCCGGCAAGCCGAAGGAAGTGCTGCTGTCCGACGACCCTCATGAGCTGCATGCCAAGCGCGATCTGTCGCGCGTGCCGAGCCAGGACGCCGAACACCTCGACTACCCCGAATGGGACTGGCGCGCAGGCGCCTATCGGGACCCCGGAGCCACGGTGCGGTTGTTGCCGGCGGCGTTCGGGCCGCAGCATTGGATAGACACGACGCTGGCGCAGCGAGGTGCCATGCTGCACGAGATCCGTCGCCGCTTCGAGCTGTTGAGGGCCCAGCGGACACGCGTGCGCCGGCAACTCGACGGCGAAGATGTCGACCTGCAGGCCTGGGTGGACGGCCACGCGGATTTCCGCGCGGGCCTGCCGATGGACCAGCGGCTGTATCAGACCGAGCGCCGCAACCGGCGGGACATGGCCATCATGCTGCTGGTGGACGCCAGCGGATCGACCGACAGCTGGGTCGCCGCCGACAAGCGGGTCATCGACGTCGAGCGCGAGGCGCTGCTGCTGGTTTGCATCGCCCTGGAGGGCCTGGCTGAACCGTACAGCGTGCAGGCGTTCTCGGGCGAGGGACCCCAGGCCGTGGTGGTGCGCAGTCTCAAGCGCTTCGACCAGCCCTACGGTGATCAGGTGGCCCTGCGGATCGCGGGCTTGGAGCCTGAGCACTACACGCGTGCGGGTGCGGCCCTGCGCTACGCCACGGCGCTCTTGATGCGCCAGCCTGCCGCCCACCGGCTCCTGCTGCTGCTGTCCGATGGCAAGCCCAACGACGTGGACGACTATGAAGGCCGCTATGGCGTCGAGGACATGCGGCAGGCCGTGACCGAAGCCCGGCTGCAGGGCATCTCGCCGTTCTGCCTCACCATCGACCGGCAGGCCGCCAGCTACCTGCCGGCGGTGTTCGGGCCGCATCACTACGCGCTGCTGCCGCGGCCCGAGCTGCTGCCGGCCGTGTTGCTGGACTGGCTGCGCCGGCTGGTGTCGTGAAGCGGGCCACAGAGTCGTTTTGCGCAAGTGGGGTGACGCAGGCTAGCGTTCGAGCACGAGGATCAGCGGGCTGCGCGCCGGCACGCCCAGCCGCTCGCCCAGCGTCTGCGTCTGGCCGGTCAGCACGTCGCGGGCCTTCTGGCCGGGTGCGACACGCTCGGCGAAGCGCGCGACGGCCAGCTCCACCGGCTTGTCGTTCTTGTTCAGCACCACCATCACCGTGCGCCGGTCGTCATAACGGAAGAACACGTAGACGCCCTCCAGCGGCGCGTACTGCATCAGCGCGCCGTCGTGGATGAGGCGCTCGCCCTTGCGCCAGGTGAACAGGCGGCGCGTCCAGTCTTGCATGCTGCGCTGCGCGGCGCTCAGGCCGGCGCCGGTGAAGGCGTTGACGGCATCGCCGGCCCAGCCGCCGGGCATGTCGCTGCGCAGCTTGCCGTCGTCGCGCTCCAGCGGGCTCTCCAGCAGCAGCTCGGTGCCATAGAACATCTGCGGGATGCGGCGCGTGGTGGCCAGGTAGGCCAGCGCGATCCGGGTCAGCCCCGGGTCCTTCTTCAGCAGCGAGAACAGCCGCGGCGTGTCGTGGTTGCCGTCGAACAGCACGAGGTTGGCCGGGTCGGGGTAGACGAAGTCGTGCGCCAGGCCCTCGTAGAGCTTGGTCAGGCCGGTGTGCGGGCCGTCGGTCTCCGTCAACGCGGCCAGCAGGTGGGTCTGCATCGGGAAGTCCATCAGGCTGGGCGCGTGCGATGCGTAGCCGTCGTGGTTCTTCTTGCCGCGCTGCCAGTAGGCGACGACGGCGGGGTGGGGGCTCCATTCCTCGCCGACGATGTTCAGCCGCGGGTACTCCTGCATGACGCGGGCCGACCACCGGCTCAGGAAGTCGCGGTCGGAGTAGGAATAGGTGTCGGTGCGTATGCCCGACAGGCCGAAGCGCTCGACCCACCACAGCGTCTTCTGCGTCAGGTAGGTGGCCAGTTCGGGCCGGCGCTGGTTGAGGTCGGGCATGCCGGGCACGAACCAGCCGTCGGTGAAGCGCTGGCGGTCGCTGGGCGAGGCGTAGGGGTCCTGCAGCGTCATGCGCGCGTGGTGGGTCTCCGTGTAGCCCTGGGGCCACTGGTTGATCCAGTCCGGCGCCGGCAGGTCGGCCATCCACCAGTGGCCCGAGCCGATGTGGTTGAGCACGATGTCCTGGATGACGCCCACGCCCTTGCTGCGGGCGCCGGCGACGAAGGCGGCGAAGTCGTCGTTGCTGCCGAAGCGTGGGTCGATGCGGTAGAAGTCGGTCGCCCCATAGCCGTGGTAGCTGTAGGTCTCGCTGTTGTTCTCGACCAGCGGCGTGGGCCAGAGCTGGGTGAAGCCCAGGCCGGCGATGTAGTCGAGGTGGCGCGTCATGCCGGCCAGGTCGCCACCGTGGCGGCCCCCGGGGTCGGCGCGGTTCACGCCTTCCTTCATGCCGGCCTGGCCGAGCTGACCGGCCTGCGCGAAGCGGTCGGGCACGATCAGGTAGATCGCGTCCTTGGGGCCGAAGCCCTGGCGCTCGGCCGAGCCGGGGGCGCGTGCCTGCAGCGGGTAGCGCAGCGTCTGGCCGGCAAGGTCCAGCACCAGTTCGCCGGGCCGGGCGGCGGGGCCGATGTCGAGGTCGATGAACAGGTAGTTGGGGCTGGTGGCGCGGTGGCTGGCCTTGAGCGTCACGCCAGGGTAGGGCGCCAGCGTCGGCCTGGCGTCGGCGATGCCGGGGCCGTGCAGCATCAGTTGCAGCGAGGTGTCGCGCATGCCCACCCACCAGTTCGGCGGTTCGACATGCTGCAGGCCGGCGGCCAGGGTGTTCAGGCTCATCAGCAGGGCGGTGGTGAGGGTGACCAGGGATTTCATCGCGCCTCCAGGCGGTAGATGCGCAGGGACAGTGGCGGCAGCGTCGCGCGTGCGCCGGCCTTGGCGCCGCCGCGGGGGTAGAGCGGCCGGGCGGTGGCCGGCAGGTCCAGCGCGGCGGGCGTGTCGCCGTAGTTGATGGCGACGAGCAGGCGTTCGCCGCCGTGCACGCGCTGGAAGCTCCACAGCGGGCCGTCCACCTGGCCGGCCTCGTAGCGGCCCAGCGTCAGCGC
>CAXDTK010000104.1:0-16357 GCA_963992225.1 uncultured Comamonadaceae bacterium
TGTCCGTCTCGTGGGCTCGGAGATGTGTATAAGAGACAGGTCTTGTCCATGGCGTTCAGGCCGCCGGGCGGGCGGCGGGCACGGGGCGATGGAAGTGCAGGATGCCGGCGAGCTGGTCGCGGTTGCGGGTGATGTCGGCCAGCGTGTAGCGGTCCAGCACGGCGTGGAAGGCGTTCAGCGCCTCGGCGAGCACGCCCTTGAGGCGGCAGCAGCTGGCGATGGCGCAGTTGCTTTCGTCGGTGGTGAAGCACTCGGCCGGCATGGCCTGGCCTTCGGCCTCGCGCACGATGTGGCCGACGGGGATCTGGTCGGCGGGGCGGGCCAGTGTCAGGCCGCCGCCCTTGCCGCGCACCGTGGTGACCCAGCCGCTCTTGGCCAGGTGGTGCACGACCTTGGTGAGGTGGTTGGCCTTGATGTCGAAGGCCGCGCAGATGTCGGCGATGGTGGCCCGGCGGTCCGGCTCGGCGGCCAGGTAGATCAGCACGCGCAGGCTGTAGTCGGTGAAGGCGGTGAGCTTCATGGGCGTGGAGGCCGTGAGGCGGTGGACGGGGGTGGATCGGTCATTCGAGGGTACTCCGTGCGACGGCGGGGCCGTCGGCGGTGCATGAGGAAAAGGGGAGGGCCGCGGCCCTCCCCATGCGCATCAGCGCTTGCCGGTGGCCGGCAGGGCGCCGGCGGGCAGCGTCTGGCTCGACCTGCCGCGCAGCAGGTGCCACGCATACAGGGCCAGGAACACGCTGCCGGCGGCGAACACGATGTCACCTGGCACGCGCAGCCAGACGAAGGCCTCCATCAGCGGTGAGTGCACGAACTCGGCCGAGCGGGCGAACCACAGGCCCTTGGACATGCTGGCCCAGGCCTGATAGATGCCGGCCGGCAGCAGCGACATGAAGACCATGCCGGCCAGGCCGATGTTCAGGCTCCAGAAGGCGGGCTTGAGGAACCTGTCGGCATGCAGCGCCCGGTCGTACAGGCCGCGCAGGCAGAACAGCATCAGGCCGATGCCCAGCATGCCGTAGACGCCGAACAGTGCCGCATGGCCGTGGGCCGCCGTCATGTTCAGGCCCTGCACGTAGTACAGCGAGGCCGGCGGGTTGATCGCGAAGCCCAGCAGGCCGGCGCCCACGGTGTTCCAGAAGCCCACGGCGACGAAGGACAGGATGACCCACTTGTAGGCACCCAGCCAGGCCACGCCCTTGGAGCGGCGGTAGGTCTGCAGCGCTTCCAGGCCGATCAGCGTCAGCGGCACCACTTCCAGCGCCGAGAACACCGCGCCGACGGCGATCACCGAGGTCGGCGTGCCGGTCCAGTACAGGTGGTGCAGCGTGCCCAGGATGCCGCCGAACAGGAAGACGATGGTCTCCGCGACGATGGCACGGTTGGCGGACGCGGCACGCACCAGGCCGAGGTTGGTGAAGATCAGCGCGACCACGGCGGTGGCGAAGACCTCGAAGAAGCCCTCCACCCACAGGTGCACCAGCCACCAGCGCCAGTACTCGATCATCGAGTAGTGCGTCTTCTGGCCCCAGGTCAGCGAGGTGGCGTAGAAGCCGCCGATGCAGGTGGCCGACAGGAACACCATGGCGATCAGGCCACGCGTCTCCGACGGCTTCTTCAGGGCCGGCCACAGCGCGCGGCCGAGCAGGAACACCCAGAACAGCAGGCCGATGAACAGCAGGATCTGCCAGACGCGGCCCATGCTGGTGAACTCCAGGCCCTGGTTGCCGAGCCAGAAGCTGAAGTCGACGCCGCGGTGCTGCAGCGTGCCCAGCCAGCCGGTGACGACCGAGCCCAGCACCACCACGATGAGCGCCCAGAACAGCGCGTCCACGCCCAGCTTCTGCAGCTTGGGCTCCTTGCCGGACAGCAGCGGCGCGACGTACAGGCCGGTGGCCAGCCAGGCGGTGGCAATCCAGAAGATGCCGACCTGCGTGTGGATGGTGCGGGTGGTCACGTAGGGCAGGATGTCCGCCAGCGGCAGGCCGAACATCGACTGGCCTTCCACGGCGTAGTGCGCCGTGATGATGCCCATGCCGATCTGCAGCAGCATCAGCGCGATGACGATGAAGAAGTACTTGCGCGTGGCCTTCATCGACGGCGTGGCCTTGGCGCCCAGCAGCGGATCGGCCTTGGGCACTTCGGCGTGCTCCTCGTCGGCCTCGCCCTTGTGCAGCCACAGCATCGCGGCGATGCCGGCGAGCAGCAGGATGATGCTGACCATGGACCACATCGCGGCCGAGGTGCTCATCGTGTTGCCCACCAGCGGCTCATGCGGCCAGTTGCTGGTGTAGGACAGGCCGGCCTCGTCGGGGCGGTCCGTCGAGGCGGCCCAGGACGACCAGAAGAAGAACGCGGTCAGGGCCCGGCGCTCCTCGTTGCTGGGCAGCATGCCGTCGGTCATGGCGTACTGCTCGCGCAGCTTGGCCAGCGCCGGCTCGGTGCCGAACAGGTCGTCATAGTGCTTGGCGACCTGCTGGATGGCGCGCGCGCGCTCGGCCGACACCTTGATCGTGCCGTTGCTGGCGTCGTAGGTGTTGCGGCGCATCTCGTCGCGCACCTGCACGCCCACGGCGGCCTTGTCGGCCTCGGACAGCTGGCTACCGCCCTGCTGCGCCGCGCGGATGGCGATCAGCGCCTCCGCCTCCTTGTGCAGCCAGTCGGCCGACCAGTCCGGCGCCACATAGCTGCCGTGGCCCCAGACGGTGCCCAGCTGCTGGCCGCCGGCCGACATCCAGGCCTGCTGGCCCAGCTGCACCTGCTCGCCGGTGAACAGCACATCGCCTTCGGTCGTCACGACCTGCTTGGGGATGGGCGGTGCCGACAGATAGATCTGCCATCCAAGGTAGCCCAGGGCTCCGAATGACAGCACGCAGATCAGGCCGAGCCATCGCCACAGCCTTCGAGTGTTCTTCATGATGCTTCCTTCAGGAAGGTTCGAGGAGGGAAGGGGAGTCAGGCGCCGCCGCAGGAGCCGCAGCACTGCCCGTTGCCATGGCCGCCGGCCGTGCGCGTGATGCGCACGCGCCAGACGTCGGGGCCGTTCTCGAGGTAGTCCCAGGTGAACTTGCCGGGCATCTCGGCCTGGAACTGGTAGTACAGCGGGCGCGGGTCGTGGTCGTTGACCAGCTCCATCGCCTCGTCCGCCGCCAGGCTGCGGAAGGTGGCGAAGATCAGCGGGTGTCGCTCGCGCGGCGCGATGGTGCGCACATCGACGGTGGGGGTGGCGGCTTGGACAGACATTGGGCAGCTCCTGCGGTTAAACATGCATTTGACGTGCATGAATTGTAGGAAGGCCCGCCGCCCCGTGTTTGATGCGCGTCAATTCGGCGCCGCGCCGCAGCCGACGCCACCCACGGCGCAGCCAGCGCCAGGGCGTGGCGCCGCAGCGGTGTCGGGGTCGTCAGCAGGAGGGGAAGGGGCGTGCGGTCAGCGCGCGCCGGTGGCACACGCAGGGCCTGCTTGTGCCGTGCGGATCAGGGCGGGGCCGCGCTGGCCGGTACTGCACCCGGGGCGGTGCCGGGTGGCGGAAGCGGTGAGATTCGAACTCACGGAAGGCTTCCGCCTTCGTCGGTTTTCAAGACCGATGGATTAAACCACTCTCCCACGCTTCCTGGGCTGGATATGGAGTGTAGCCGGGCAGTGTGGCTGCACCGGTTTTGGGTCAACTTTGCAAGGCTTTGCAAGACTCGAAATGCTTAAAAGCCGTTTTAAATCAGCGACTTGTGTTTGAAGCAAAGTCTTTCAAGACCGCTGGATTAAACCACTCTCCCACGCTTCCGCAGGGACGCGCATTCTAAGTGCGCCGCATCAGCCGCCGGGCCGCTGCGCCTGTTCGCAATCCACTTGGATGATCTCGCGCGCGGCCCCGTCGATGCGGGCCGCGGTCAGGCGGCCGCCCCAGACGCAGCCGGTGTCCAGCCCCAGCAGGTCGGGGCGGTCCAGCAGGCCCAGCGTCGACCAGTGGCCGAAGGCGATGCGGGTGTCCGCGCTGCGCCGGCCCGGCACGTCGAACCAGGGCATGAAGCCGTCCGGCGCCGCGCCGGCGCCGTCCTTGGTTTTGAAGTCCATCTCGCCCTGGGCGTCGCAGAAGCGCAGCCGCGTCAGCGCGTTGACGGTGAAGCGCAGCCGCGCGGTGCCGGCGAGGTCCGGGTCCCAGCGTGCCGGCGCGTTGCCGTACATGCTGTGCAGGAAGTCGCCCAGCGCCGCGCCGCGCAGCACGGCCTCGACCTCGGCGGCGGCGGCCAGCGTGTCGTCGCGGCCCCACTGCGGCACGACGCCGGCATGCACCATCAGCCAGCCGGCCTCGAAGACCGCCAGGCGCTGGTGACGCAGCCAGTCCAGCAATGCATCGCGGTCGGGGGCCTGCAGGATCGGCGCCAGCGTGTCGCTGCGGTGCGGCGGGCGCACGCCATGCGCGACCGCCAGCAGATGCAGGTCGTGGTTGCCCAGCAGGCAGGTCGCGGCGCTGCCCAGGGCCTGCACCCGTTGCAGCGTGGCGAGCGATGCCGGCCCGCGGTTGACGAGGTCGCCCAGCAGCCAGAGCCTGTCCCGGGAGGGCGAGAAGCCCACCGCGCGCAGCAGCCGGTCCAGCGCGTCGCAGCAGCCCTGGACATCACCGATCAGGTAATTCATGCGGTGATTGTCCCGGCCCCCAGCCAAGGGATCGCACGGTGGGCCGTGTCACGGCCTTCTGCTAGTCTCCCGGGCTTCGTTTTCGACCCCGCGCCGGCTCGGGTTTGCACTGGTTGGCGCTTTCGATGGACACCGCTCTCGTTCTCTTCCTGATCCTTCTCAACGGCCTGTTCGCGATGTCGGAGATGGCCCTGACCGCCAGCCGCAAGGCGCGGCTGCAGGTGATGGTGGAAAGCGGCGAGGGGGGCGCGCAGGCCGCGATGGACCTGCACGACAACCCGACCAAGTTCCTGTCGACGGTGCAGATCGGCATCACCGGCATCGGCGTGCTCAACGGCATCGTGGGTGATGCCGCCTTCTCGGGGCCGCTGTCGCGCTGGCTGACCGAGACCTTCGGGCTGCATCAGCATGCGACCGACATCGCCGCCACGGCGCTGGTGGTGGTCATCATCACGCTGCTGACCATCGTGTTCGGCGAACTGGTGCCCAAGCGCATCGGCCAGATCTACCCCGAGACGGTGGCCCGGCTGGTGGCGCCGCCGATGAACGTCATCTCGGCGGCCACGCGGCCGCTGGTGCGGCTGCTGAGCCTGGCCACCGAGGCGACGCTGGGCCTGATGGGCCTGCGCAACCGCGGCCAGCGCGGCGTGACCGAGGAGGAGATCGCGGCCAGCCTGGAGGAGGGGCTGGACGCGGGCGTCATCGAGCAACACGAGCACCAGATGGTGCGCAACGTGTTCCGCCTGGACGAGCGCCAGATCGGCTCCATGATGATCCCGCGCGCCGAGATCGCCTGGCTGGACGCCGAAGCGACGCCCGCCGAGGTGCTGGCGGTGCTGCGCGAGCACGGCTTCAGCCGCTACCCGGTGTGCCGCGGCGGGCTGGAAGACGTGCTGGGCGTGGCCTCGGCCCCGGCCCTGCTGGCCCGGCTGCTGGACGGCCAGGCGCTGAACCTGGCGGAAGACCTGGAGGCGCCGCTGTTCGTGCCCGAGACGCTGTCGGGCATGGAGCTGTTGGAGCATTTCCGCGTGTCGGACGCGCCGCTGGTCTTCGTCGTCGATGAGTACGGCGAGGTGCAGGGCGTGATTGCCGTGCGTGACGTGCTGGAAGCCATTGCCGGGGAGTTCAACGCCCCGAGCGACGGTAATGCCTGGGCGGTGCAACGCGAGGACGGGAGCTGGCTGATCGACGGCCTGATCCCGGTGCCCGAGCTGAAAGACCGCCTGGAGCTGAAGGAACTGCCCGAAGAGGACCGTGGGCGCTACAACACCCTGGCCGGCATGATCATGCTGCTGCTGGGGCGGTTGCCGCGCACGACCGATGTGGTGGAGTGGGACGCGTGGAGATTCGAGGTCGTGGACCTCGACGGCAAGCGTGTGGACAAAGTGCTGGTCAGTCGTCTGGCCGAGGAACCTGGAGAGAGAGAAACATGAGCAATCCCCCGATGTACGGCGAACTGCTGCCGCTGGACCGCGAAGTCCACAAGAACCTGAAGCTGGACGCGGCCCGCCCGGTGGTGACCCGCGTGGCGGACCAGAACTCGGTGTTCCTGGCCGCCGTGGAGTTCGGTGACGCCTGCAAGGAGTACCCCATCGTCTTCGTGCGCGCCGGCGAGCCGGGCGCCGACGGCAAGCCGCCGGTCGCGCCGCTGGCCGTGCTGGGCCTGAAGCCGGGCTCCAACCTCTATGTCGAGGGCGACAAGTGGACCGGCAGCTATGTGCCGGCCTATGTGCGCCGCTACCCGTTCGCGATGGCCCGCCTGGACGGCAACGCCAACAACCTGGCGGTCTGCTACGACAGCAAGTGGGACGGCTTCAACGAGGGCACGGGCGAGGCGCTGTTCAACAACGGCGAGCCGACCGAGTTCCTGCTCAACGCCAAGGCCTTCCTGGAGAACTTCGAGCAGGAAGCCGAGCGCACCCGCCTGATCTGCAACCTGCTGGTGGAGATGGACCTGCTGCAGGACATGCGCTTCGAGGCCACGCTGCCGAACGGCGAAAAGCTGGATGTGGAAGGCTTCCTGGCGCTGGACGAGAAGAAGTACGCCGAGCTGCCCGACGACAAGGTGTTGCAGCTGCACCGCAACGGCCTGATCGCGCTGATCGAGATGCACCGGCTGTCGCTGGGCAACATGAACCGCCTGGCGAGCAAGTACGCCGCCTGAGGGGCGCCGAAAGGCCGCGCGGCGCGCGGTCTTTCCTCGCTGCGACGGGGCCTGGTGAGCGCGTCGGCCACCGTAAGCAGACGTTTTGTCGCTGCTTACGGCGACGGGAATACCCAGGCAACCCGGGAAATCACATGTATCCGTGTGTGACGGTCAGGGAAAAGTCACATCGCCGTCCATAGACTCCGCCGCTCGGCGCGTTGGGCGCCAAGGAAGCAGTCCATGTTCCCCATCTTCAAGGAAAGCCAGCGCGCACCGCTCAATCCCTTCGGCGGCCCGCCGCTGGAATTGAACAGTGACTTCGGTGCGCTCGATGGCGAGGCCCTGGGCCTCGTGGAGCGCCGCTACACCGACCGCGGGCTGGCCGTCGCGCGTGAGCGCTACAGCAGCCGCAACGAGGCCGGCGACATCGTCTGCACGGCCCGCGATGGCGACAAGATCGTTGGCACGCTGTCGGTGCGCTTCGACGGCCCGGGGGGGCTGCATGCCGATGCGCTGTTCGCCGCCGAGCTGGCCGAATGGCGCGCGGCCGGCATCACGCTGTGCGAGTTCGGCGGCCTGGCCGTCGACAAACATTCGCACGACCCCAAGCGGGTGCTGGCGCAGATCTTCCACCTGGGCTACCTGCACGCCCACCGGCGCGCGGGCTGCAGCCGGCTGGCCATCGAGGTGAACCCGCGTCATGTCGCGTTCTACCGCCGCTGGCTGGGCCTGCTGCCGTACACCACGCCGCGCCACAACGCCCGCGTCAATGCGCCGGCCGTGCTGATGAGCGTGGACTTCGCCACCGTGCGCGAGCAGATCGCGCTGTGGGGGGGGCGGCCGGAACTGCTGGCATCGGCCCGCAGCCTGTACCCGCTGGCCTGGGACGAGGCCACCGAGGCGGCGATGCTGGCCAAGATCGCCTGACCTAGGGGTCATTTCATCGCTGCGCCGCGCTGCGGCGGGCAAAAAAAAGGGGCCCCGCAGGGCCCCTTTGCATTGGCGCGTGGCCGGTTCGTCAGAAGTCGAACGACGCGCGGGCGTAGAACGCCCGGCCGATCGGGCTGGCATAGCGCGGGTCGTAGCCTGACTGGAACACCTGGCTCTGGTAGCTCAGCGGCGGGTCGCGGTCGGTCAGGTTGCGCACGCCCAGCGTCAGCGTGGAGAACTTGGTGGGCTTCCAGGAGCCGAACAGGTCGAACGTCGCGTACTTGCTGACCTGGTTGCTCGGGTCGGAGTCGATGTAGCCCGACTTGTAGTGCGCCGTCACGCCGGCGGTGAACGCGTCCTTGGACCAGATGCTGCTCAGCGTGTGCTGCCAGCGGAACACCGGGCCGGCGCCGGAGTAGACGCCCACGTTCTGGTTCCACGGCCCGTTGCGGAAGTCCTGGTACTCGTACTTCGCGACGTAGGTGCTGTTCAGCGCGAAGGTGAAGGTGCCGACGGCCGAGGGCAGGCGGTAGTTGGCCGTGATGTCCACGCCGTTGGTGTTGGTGCCGCCGAGGTTCTGCTGGCGCACGTCCACGTAGCCGCAGTTCGCACCCGGGCACTGGTTGCCGTTGGTGGACAGCTGGCCGCTGCCGTTGCGGTTGAAGTACTGGCTGAACAGCGCGTAGTTGGCGGGGTCGAACAGCGAGTCGTCACCCACGACGCCGATCTGGTTCTTCAGGCGCAGGGCCCAGAAGTCCAGTCCCACGCTGAGGTCGGGCATGGGCTGCACCAGGATGCCCAGTGTGGCGTTCTTGCTCTTCTCCGGTTCGAGGTTCAGGTTGCCGCCGTTCAACACCATGAACTGCGCGTTGCAAACCGCCGGGCTGCCGGTGCCGGTGGGGCACAGCAGCGGGTCGCTGACGGTGCCCGAGTTGGTGTAGGTCTGTGCCGCATTCAGCTCGTACAGCGACGGGGCGCGGAAGCCGGTCGAGTAGGAGCCGCGGAACAGCAGTTCCTTCATCGGCTGGAAGCGGAAGCTGAACTTCGGGTTGGTCGTGTTGCCGAAGTCGTTGTACTTGTCGTAGCGCACGGCGGCGGTGACGTCGAGCGACTTCAGCAGCGGCACGTTCAACTCGGTGTAGACCGCCGAGACCTTGCGCGAGCCCGCGCTGTAGGTGGCGGGGTCGATGCCGGTGGAGTCGACCACGATGGTGGCGTAGTCGGGGTTGGCCTGCTGCGTGAACTTCTCCTTGCGGAATTCGGTGCCCACGGCGATGGCGGCGGGGCGGCCGGCGCTGAACCAGTCGCCCAGTTCACGGCTGGCATGGGCGTCGATGTTGGTGGTGGTGCCCTTGGCGTACAGGATCAGGCCGGTGGCGCCGGCGCGGTCGAGCAGCGCCTGGCCGGCCGCGCTCTGCGCGCCGAAGGGGTTGATGACGCCGGTGAGCACGCCTTCATAGATCAGCGGGCCGCTGGCGTAGCCGCCGGTCAGTTCCTCGTCGACCTTGTTCTGGTTGCGGCTGACGCCCACCGCGTAGTCCCAGCCGGCGGCCGAGCCTTCCAGCGACAGCGTGAAGCGTTGCTGGGTGTTGGTGTTGCGGTCGGCGCGCTGGCCGTTGGGCATGTCGCGCCAGCGGGCGATCACGTAGCCGGGCTGGATGGTGGCGCCGCCGTCGGTCATCGTCTCGCCCACCAGGCCGTCGTCGAAGGCCGGGTCCAGCGCCGGGTTGGTCGGGAAGTAGGGGTTGGGCGTGCCGTCCGGGCGCAGGCGGTTCATCGGCAGGAAGCCGAACGGCACCGGTGCGATCAGCGTGCCGACCTTGCTGCGCGTGATGAAGTACTCCGCGCCCAGCACATGGTTGGCGCCCAGCTTCAGGTCGCCCTTGAGCATGCCGGAGACGCGCTCGCTCTTCGGGATGTAGTCCACGAAGTTGGACGTCGTCATGTAGCACGAGGTGCCATCGCCGGCCGGGATGATGAACGTGCCGTTGGTGCACTGCGGCGCGGCGGGGTTGTACCAGACGTTCGGGTCCTGGTAGTAGTTGGCCGGCGACGGCGAGCCCGACAGGCCGCCGTCGAAGCGGGTGTTGAACGGGCGCTGCGAGCCGGTGATGCGGTCCTGGCGCTGGAAGTCGACGAAGCCGAAGACGTTGAAGCCCTGGGTCTCGAGGTCGCCGAAGCCGAAGCCGGCGTTGGCGTTGTGGCCCTCGCCACCGGCGTGCTGCGGCAGGTCCACGCCCACGGTGGCGGTGGCGCCCTGGTAGTCCTTGCGGGTGATGAAGTTGATGACGCCGCCGATGGCATCGGTACCGTACAGCGCCGAGGCGCCGTCGCGCAGCACCTCGATGCGCTCGATGGCGGCCATCGGGATCATGTTCAGGTCGGGCGCCGAGCCGTCGAAGGCGTTGTTCGCGATACGACGGCCGTTCAGCAGCACCAGCGTCTTGTTGGCGCCCACGCCGCGCAGGTCGGCAAACGAGGCGCCGCCGGTCGAGGCCCCCACCGCCTGGCTGGTGCCCAGGCTGGTCTGGCTGGCCGTCAAGGTGCTCAGGATCTGTTCGACGGTCGTCAGGCCCTGCTGCTTGATGTCCTTCATCCGGAACACCGTGATCGGCACCGCGGTTTCGGCATCCAGGCGCTTGATGGCCGAGCCGGTCACCGTCACGCGCTCGATCTGCTGGGGCTCCGTGGCGGCGGGAGCCTGTTGGGCCCAAGCGCTGAAGCCGCCAACGGCCATCAGGACCGCGGCGGCGATTTTGGTTTGTTGATGCATTACTGCTCCAGAAAATTTGGCCAACTGGGCGTTGGCCCAAGAGGTTTCAGCCGGACAAGGGCGCCCGGACGGGCGCTGGCTGACTGTCAAATTTTCCGGGGGAGTAAAAACACCGAGCCCCTAGGGTATCCACGGGGTGTGGCCGGCGGTGCGGCTGGCGCGTTGCAGATCGATGACTAACGTGCTGATTGCAAAAGGTTTTTCGGTCCTGGGCCGGGTGGGTGTGAACGTCGAGGCCGCTGCTTTCTACCAAATGGAAAAACTGCTTCAAGAATATTAACATTACAGAAATATTCTGGAAGCAACTGGTCCGGAAATGCTTCGCGTGTGGAGTTCCTCGGGGTGACGCCTCAGGCTGAATGGGATTCGTGAATCCGCTTGTGAACCTTTCAGATAACCCGCGCCAGCAGTTTGCAGCGAATCCCTGCAAACCACCTGTCGCCCGGCTTGCATTCGCTCAGTGGCCCAGCCGCCGCGAGAGCCGGGCGGCGGCGTCGCGCAAGGCGGTGACCAGCGGGCCCTCCAGCTCGGTCGCGAAGCTGGCGCTGGGGCCGATGGCCGTCAGGGCCAGCACCAGGCGACCGGCCGCATCGAAGACCGGCGCGGCCGCGGCGCTGACGCCGGCGACGACGCCGTCCCGCGAGGTGGCCACGCCGGCCGCCCGCACCGCGTCGGTCACGCCCGGCGCGGGCAGCGGCTCGCCCAGCGCCGCCGCGGCCTCGGGCCGCCAGGTGGCGAACAGGCGGCCGGACGCCGTGCCGGCCAGGCTCATCACCGTGCCATGCCGCATGCTGACGTGCACCGGCGTCGGGCCTTCCGCCACGCGCACGATGGTGGGCCCGCGCGTGCCCCACACCGCCATCGCGACCGTGTGGCCCAGCCGCTGCGCCAACTCCTCGATGACGGGCGTGGCCAGCCGCACCGGGTCGTACTGCTGCAGGCTGATCAGGCCCAACTGCAACGCCAGCGGGCCCAGCCCGTACAGCCCGGCCCGGCCGCTGCCGCCCTCCTGCTCGACCAGGCCCAGCTTGATGAAGCTGACCAGGTAGGGGTGGGCCTTGGCGGGCGACATGCCGGCCTCGCGTGCCAGATCCTTCAGCGCCATCGGCCGCCCGTGGTGTGCCAGCGCCAGCAGCAGCTGGCCGCCCACCTCGATGCTCTGGATGCCGCGGGGCTCTTTGCTGTCGGGGGGGCTGGCGGGGAGATTGGTCATGTAGAAAATTCTATATTGGTGAATTCATTTGGTTTAGGCTAAATTCGCGCCATCAACGCTGGAGCGACCCCGATGACGACCAAAGCCTTTGCCTCGCAAGCCGACCTGGAAGAAAAGCAGGTCACCTTCGAGCGCCTGTCCGAGCATGCCTGGGCCTACACGGCCGAGGGCGACCCCAACACCGGCATCGTCATCGGCCGCGACGCCGCCATGGTGATCGACACCCAGGCCACGCCGGTCATGGCGGCCGACGTGATCCGGCGCATCCGCGAGGTGTCGGCCGTGCCCATCAAGTACGTGCTGCTCAGCCACTACCACGCGGTGCGTGTGCTGGGCGCCAGCGCCTTCAAGGCCGAGGGCCTGGAGCAGGTGATTGCCAGCGACGCCACGCTGGCCCTCATCCAGGAGCGCGGCGAGCAGGACAAGGCCAGCGAGATCGGGCGCTTCCCGCGGCTGTTCCGCAATGTCGAGTCGGTGCCGGCCGGTCTGACCTGGCCCACGCTGACCTTCAGCGGCAAGCTCACGCTGGACCTGGGCGGCGTGAAGGTGGAGATGTTCTCGCCCGGCCGCGGCCACACGGCCGGCGACACCGTGGCCTGGCTGCCCGGGGAGCGCGTGCTGTTCAGCGGCGACCTGGTGGAGTTTGACGCCACGCCCTACTGCGGCGACGCCCACTTCGCCGACTGGCCCGCCACGCTGGACGCTATCGCCACGCTGGACGCGCAGGCCCTGGTGCCCGGCCGCGGCCCGGCGCTGAAGGGCGCCGAGCAGGTGGCCGCGGGCCTGGCCGGCACGCGCGCCTTCGTCAGCGAGCTGTACGCCGCGGTGCAGGCCGGCGTGCAGGCGGGCGAGGCGCTGAAGGCCGTCTACCAGCGCACGATGGCGGCGCTGCGGCCGAAGTACGGCCACTGGGTGATCTTCGACCACTGCATGCCCTTCGACGTGACCCGCGCCTACGACGAGGCTGGCGGCACCAGCCACCCGCGCATCTGGACGGCGGAGCGCGACGTGCAGATGTGGAAGTCCCTCGAAGGGGCCTGACATGAGGCCCCTCGTCCAAGGCGTACCTTGGCCGGTCCCCCGCGGGGACGGCGATGCTTGCGGCGTTGAGCCGCAAGCACATCGCCAAAGCGGGCCGGCCTGGGAGCGGCCCGGCGGCCGGCCCGCGCAGATGCACGATGTGATCCGGGAGAGGGTGTGATGAACCTGCCCCGCTACCCCTATCAGCAGAGCCTGGAGCAGCGCAGCGGCCAGCCGCAGCGCCGGCCGGTGGTCATCGTCGGTGCCGGCCCGGTCGGGCTCACGCTGGCGCTGGACCTGGCCCGACGCGACGTGCCGGTGGTCGTCATCGACGACAACGACCACATCGGCAGCGGCTCGCGCGCCGTCTGCTGGGCCAAGAAGACGCTGGAGGTGTTCGACCGCCTGGGCCTGGGCGAGGCCGTGGCCCGCGACGGCGTGCGCTGGCAGCGCGGCCGGGTGTTCCATGGCGAGCGCGAGGCCTACCGCTTCGACCTGCTGCCGGAAGACCACCACAAGATGCCGGCCATGGTCAACCTGCAGCAGGACCAGGTCGAGGCCCGGCTGGTGCGCGCTGCGCAGCTGGACGGTCGCATCGAGATCCGCGGTCGGCACGAGCTGATCGGGCTGGAACAGGCGGCCGACGGCGTGACCTTGAACGTGCGCACGCCCGACGGCCTGTTCGACATGCGCGCCGACTGGGTGGTGGCCTGCGACGGCGCGCGTAGCCCCACGCGCACGCTGCTGGGCGTGGGCTTCCAGGGCCAGGTGTTCGAGGACCGCTTCCTGATCGCCGACGTGCGGCTGGGGCCCGACGCGCGGCCGCGCGGGCTGGACCCGGCGCGGCCGGAGCGCTGGTTCTGGTTCGACCCGCCCTTCCATCCGGGCCAGTCGGTGCTGCTGCACGCGCAGGCCGACGGCCTGTGGCGCATCGACTTCCAGCTGGGTCGCGATGCCGACCTGGAGGCCGAGCGCGACCCCGACCGCATCCGACGCCGCGTGGCCGCGATGCTGGACGGCGCGCCCTTCGAGCTGGCCTGGTCCAGCATCTACCAGTTCGCCTGCCGGCGGGCGGACCGCTTCCGTGTGGGCCGCGTGCTGCTGGCGGGTGACGCAGCCCACCAAGTCTCGCCGTTCGGCGCGCGCGGCGCCAACAGCGGCGTGCAGGATGCCGAGAACCTCGGCTGGAAGCTGGCCGCCATGCTGCAGGGGCAGGGCGGCGAGGCGCTGCTCGACACCTATGAGTTCGAGCGCATGGAGGCCGCCGACGACAACATCGGCCATTCCACCCGCGCCACCGACTTCATCAGCCCCAAGACGGCGCTCAGCCGCCGGCTGCGCAAGGCCGCGCTGGACCTGGCCGCGCAGGCCGACTTCGCCAAGCCGCTGGTCAACAGCGGCCGGCTGTCGCTGCCCACCGAGCATGTCGACTCGCCGCTCAGCACGCTGGACGACGAGCCCTGGACCGGTGGCCCGGCGCCCGGCTGGCCCGCGCCCGACGCGCCGCTGGAGGAGGGCGGCTGGCTCAGCGAGCAGTGGGGCGGCGGCTTCGTGCTGCTGGCCTTCGGCTGGCCGGTGGAGGTGCCGGGGCTGCGCGTCATCGCGCTGCCGGCCGAAGGTGTGGCGGCGCAGCGCTATGGCGCGCGCCCGGGCAGCCTGCATCTGGTGCGGCCCGACGCCATCGTCGCCGCGCGGTGGCACCGTTTCGACGCCGCGGCGGTCGCCGCCGCACTGGCCCGTGCCCAAGGGAGGCCCGCATGAACGAATTGAACCTGACCCCACATTTCGGGCGCGAGGCCGACGCCTTCTACGCCGAGCTCATCCAGGCGCAGGCCGGGCTGAGCGACGACGAGGCCGCCGACTGGCTGGCGCGGCTGACCCTGATCCTGTGCAACCACATCGGCGACCGCGAGGTGCTGCGGCAAGCCTTCGCGCTCGCGCGCGAAACCCCCTTCGCGCTCGCGCGCGAAAACCCTGACGCCCTGGCGCGACCGCAATCCCATGACTGACCTGACCTACCTCACCGGCTTCGGCAACCAGCACAGCAGCGAGGCCCAGCCCGGCGCGCTGCCCATCGGCCGCAACAGCCCGCAGAAGGCCCCGCTGGGGCTGTATGCCGAGCTGCTGTCGGGCAGCGCCTTCACCGCGCTGCGCGCGGCCAACCAGCGCAGCTGGCTGTACCGCCGCCAGCCCTCCGTCGTCGTGGGCGCCTACCAGCCGCTGGCCCATGCCTACTGGAAAACCGGCGCCGCCGACGGCGAGGCCGCGCCGCCCGACCCGCTGCGCTGGGGCCCCATGCCGCCGCAAGGCGAGGGCGACTTCGTCGACGGCCTGCGCACCTATGTCGTCAACGGCGACGCCGCTGCGCAGACCGGCATGGCCGCGCATGCCTACACGGCCACCCGCCCCATGGGCCGGCGTGCGCTGGTCAATGCCGACGCCGAGATGTTGCTGGTGCCCCAGCAGGGCCGGCTGCTCGTCACCACCGAGCTGGGCCGGCTGGAGGTGGCGCCGGGCTTCATCGCCCTGCTGCCGCGCGGCATGGCCTTCAAGGTGGACCCGCTGGACGGCACGGCCCGCGGCTATGCCTGCGAGAACTATGGCGCCGCGCTGCGCCTGCCGGAGCTGGGCCCGATCGGCTCCAACGGCCTGGCCAATGCGCGCGACTTCGAGGCGCCCTGCGCGTGGCACGAGCAGGACACTGGCGACTACGAGATCGTCAAGCGCTACGGCGGCCGCCTCTGGCGCGCCACGCAGCGCCACAGCCCCTTCAACGTCGTCGCCTGGCATGGCAACCTCACGCCGTACCGCTACGACCTGGCGCGCTTCATGACGATCAACACCGTCAGCTTCGACCACCCGGACCCCAGCATCTTCACGGTGCTGACCAGCCCCAGCGACACGCCTGGCTGGGCCAACCTGGACTTCGTCATCTTCCCGCCGCGCTGGATGGTGGCCGAGGACACCTTCCGCCCGCCCTGGTACCACCGCAACGTGATGAGCGAGTTCATGGGCCTGGTGCTGGGCCAGTACGACGCTAAGCCCGAGGGCTTCAAGCCCGGCGGTGCCAGCCTGCACAACAGCATGGTGCCCCACGGCCCCGACACCGAGGCTTTCGACAAGGCCAGCCACGCGCCGCTGCAGCCGCACAAGCTCGACGCCACGCTGGCCTTCATGTTCGAGACCCGCTGGCCACTGCGCCCCACCGCCTGGGCGCTGCGCGACGCGGCGCTGGAAACCACCTACGCCGATTGCTGGCAAGGCCTCAAGGACACGTTCACCGCATGACTTCGCTCGACCACACCCACGACCCCGCCGCCCGCTCCTGGGTCGCCTCGGCCAACGCGCCCGACACCGACTTCCCGCTGCAGAACCTGCCGTTCTGCCGCTTCCGCCGTGCCGGCACGCTGGAGCCCTGGCGCGTGGGCGTCGGCATCGGCGACCAGATCCTGGACCTGTCAGCCTGGGGCATCGACGACCTGAACGCCGTCATGGCTCGCTCCAGCACCGAGCGCCGCGCGCTGCGCCACCGCCTGTTCGACACGCTCAAGGAAGGCGCCCCCGAGCTGCCGCTGCTGCCGCAGGCACAGGCCGAGTTCACGCTGCCTTGCCGCATCGGCGACTACACCGACTTCTACACCGG
>CAXDTK010000105.1:0-16333 GCA_963992225.1 uncultured Comamonadaceae bacterium
ATAGGAGTCCGTCTCGTGGGCTCGGAGATGTGTATAAGAGACAGGCGCCGCCGCCCGACCCGTTCGCCAGCCTGTCGCCGCGCGAGCGCGAGATCCTGGAGCTGATCGCCCGCGGCGACTCCAACAAGCTGATCGCCCGCGAGCTGGGCATTGCCGAGACCACGGTCAAGATCCATGTGCAGCACCTGCTGCGCAAGCTGGGGCTGGACTCGCGCGTGCAGGCGGCCGTGCTGATCACGCAGCAGCGCCGCGCGCCGGGCTGAGGCCCGGCACGGGCCGGCAGGTCAGCCGCTCAGGCCGCGGGGCGCGTCACCGCCAGCGGGGCCACCCGGGCCGGCAGGCCGGTGAAGGCGAAGTCCACCTCCGGCGCCAGGCCGCTGACGATGCGGGCGATGCTGCGGCCCGAGCCGCAGGCATGCGTCCAGCCCAGCGTGCCGTGGCCGGTGTTCAGGAACAGGTTGCCGAGCTTGGTGGCGCCGATCAGCGGCAGGTTGGACGGCGTGGCCGGCCGCAGCCCCGTCCAGAACTGCGCCTGCGTGGTGTCGCCGGCGCCGGGGAACAGCGCCTCGGTGCGGCGCACGATGGCCTCGCAGCGCACGCGGTTGAGGTCGCGGTCGTAGCCGTTGAGCTCGGCCGTGCCGGCGATGCGCAGCCGGTCGCCCAGGCGCGAGAACACCAGCTTGAACTCGTCGTCGGTCAGCGACACCTCATGCGCCATGGCCGCGTCCTTCACCGGCATCGTCACCGAGTAGCCCTTGGCCGGGTAGATGGGCAGGCGGATGCCCAGCGGCGCGGCCAGCAGCGGGCTGAAGGCGCCCATCGCCAGCACGTAGGCATCGGCCTTCAGGCGCTGGAAACCGCCTTCGGCATCGGTCACCTCGACATGGTCCAGCCGTCCGCCGGCCTCGCGCAGCGCGGTGACATGGTGGCCCATCAGGAACTGCACGCCCTGGGCGCGGCAGTGCCCGGCCAGTTCGCGGGTGAAGCGGTGGGCGTCGCCCGACTCGTCCTCCGCCGTGTAGGTGGCGCCGGCCAGCTGCGGCTGGATGTGGCGCAGCGCGGGCTCGATGGCCACCGCCTCGGCGGCCGAGATGACGCGGCGGTCGCAGCCCAGCGCGCGCATCTGCGCGGCCGGGGCCTCGGCGCCGTCGAACTCCTGCTGGCTGGTGTAGAAGTGCAGGATGCCCTGGGTGCGCTGGTCGTAGGCCAGGCCCAGGTCGCGGCGCAGCGCCTGCAGCACGGTGCGGCTGTAGGTGCCCAGGCGCACGATCTGCTCGATGTTGTGGCGGGTGCGTGCGGGCGTGCATTCGCGCAGGAACTGCAGGCCCCACAGCCACTGGCGCAGGTCGGCGCGCAGGCGGAACAGCAGCGGCGCGTCTTCCCGGCCCAGCCAGCGCAGCACCTTCAGCGGCGCGCTGGGGTTGGCCCAGGGCTCGGCATGGCTGACCGACACCTGGCCGCCGTTGGCGAAGCTGGTCTCGGCGGCCGGCGCGGCCTGGCGGTCCACGACGGTGACCTCGTGGCCCTGCTGGCGCAGGAAATGGGCGGAGGTGATGCCGAGCAGGCCGGCACCCAGGACGATGACTTTCATGGAGAACTCCAGAGGAACGGGGAGGGCACGCGGGGCGGGTAGCCCTTCGCGTGTGCCGCTCCCCCTGTCCTTGGTACCTGAGAGATTCGGCGCCGGGGTCGGCCCGGTGCCTTGCTCCTTCGGTGCGTCACGCGTGTGACGGCTCTCCAGACGGCGATGGTGATGTGCAGTACGGGACCTGAGCGTTCATGGGAGGTTGCGCCTTCGGTGGCCGGCGGTGCCGGCACTCTCCTGCAGTGGGGGCGATCTTAGAGGGGTTCTGCCGCGGCCCCGCCCGCGGCGTCCGGCGCCGCCTAGTTCTTTGTGACGAGGCGGCCGGCGACCACGTCGTTCCAGCGGGCGGTGCCGGCCTGATCCTCCGGCGAATGGGCGGCGGGCGTGCCGCGCGGGACAGTGCTCGTCATCACGAGCCGAGGAGCGTCTCCATGACAACAACAGTCCCCCCCGCCAACCGCCAGCGCCAGGCCTGGTCGGTGCTCCTGGTCAGCACGCTGGCCTTCACCGTCTGCTTCATGGTCTGGATGATGTTCGGCGTCATCGGCATCCCGATCAAGAAGCAGCTGGGCCTGAACGCCACGGAGTTCGGCCTGCTGACCGCGATGCCGGTGCTGACCGGCTCGCTGGTGCGCGTGCCGCTGGGCATCTGGACCGACCGCTACGGCGGCCGCATCGTCATGGCGCTGCTGATGGCGGCCACCGTGCCGGCCATCTGGCTGATGTCGTACGCCACGCAGTACTGGCACTTCCTGACCATCGGCCTGTTCGTGGGCCTGGCCGGCGGCTCGTTCTCGGTCGGCACGCCCTACGTGGCGCGCTGGTTCCCCAAGCAGCGCCAGGGCATGGCGATGGGCGTGTACGGCGCCGGCAACTCGGGCTCGGCGGTCAACAAGTTCCTGGCGCCCGCGCTGGTGGTCGGCTTCGGCTGGACCATGGTGCCCCAGGTCTACGCCGCCATCATGGCCGGCACCGTGGTGCTGTTCTGGCTGTTCAGCCACAGCGACCCGGCGCACCTGGTGCCCAGCCATGTGAAGTTCGGCGACCAGCTCAAGGCGCTGAAGGACCCCAAGGTGCTGAAGTACTGCCAGTACTACAGCATCGTGTTCGGCGGCTACGTGGCGCTGGCGCTGTGGATGGTGCAGTACTACGTCGGCGAGTTCGGCCTGGACATCCGCGTGGCCGCGCTGCTGGCCGCCTGCTTCAGCCTGCCCGGCGGCGTGCTGCGCGCCATCGGCGGCGTGCTGAGCGACAAGTACGGCGCGCACAAGGTGACCTGGTGGGTCATGTGGGTGAGCTGGATCTGCCTGTTCCTGCTCAGCTACCCGCAGACCGACTTCACGGTGATGACCGTCAACGGCCCCAGGAGCTTCCACATCGGCCTGAACGTCTATGCCTTCACCGCGCTGATGGGCGTGCTGGGCGTGGCCTGGGCGTTCGGCAAGGCCTCGGTCTTCAAGTACATCAGCGACGACTACCCCAAGAACATCGGCGCCATCAGCGGCATCGTGGGCCTGGCCGGCGGTCTCGGCGGCTTCGTGCTGCCCATCCTGTTCGGCGCGCTGATGGACCTGACCGGCGTCCGTTCCAGCGCCTTCATGCTGATGTACGGCGTGGTGTGGGTCTCGCTGATCTGGATGTACTGGACCGAGGTGCGCAAGACCGAGGTGATGGGCCGCAACGCCCCCGAATTCCAGCTCGCCAGCTGATCGCTGCAACAAGGACGACACCATGAACACCAACACCACCGCCCGCGCGCAGGCCGCAGCCCCGGGCGGGACCGCCGGCCACGGCGCCGACATCGCCGACTGGCGCCCGGAGGACGACGCCTTCTGGCAGGGCACCGGCAAGCGCATCGCCTACCGCAATCTGTGGATCTCCATCCCGGCGCTGCTGTGCGGCTTCGCCGTGTGGGGCATGTGGGGCATCATCACCGTGCAGATGCTCAACCTGGGCTTCCCGTTCACCCAGGCCGAGCTGTTCACGCTGACCGCCATCGCCGGCATCTCCGGCGCCACGATGCGCATCCCGGCGTCCTTCCTGATCCGCATGGCGGGCGGGCGCAACACCATCTTCCTGACCACGGCCATGCTGCTGGCGCCGGCCATCGGCACCGGCGTGGCGCTGCAGCATCCGGAGTGGCCGCTGTGGGTGTTCCAGCTGATGGCGCTGTGGTCGGGCGTGGGCGGCGGCAACTTCGCGTCGTCGATGTCCAACATCAGCACCTTCTTCCCGAAGCGGCTGCAGGGCACGGCGCTGGGCCTGAACGCGGGCCTGGGCAACTTCGGCGTGACGACGATGCAGATCGTCATCCCGCTGGTCATGACGGTCAGCTTCTTCGGCCTGACCGGTGACTCCACCACGCTGGTGAAGGCCAGCGGCTGGATCTTCGGCAAGATCCCCGCCGGCACGCAGACCTGGATTCAGAACGCCGGCTTCGCCTGGGTGCTGTCGCTGGTGCCGCTGTCGGTGCTGTGCTGGTTCGGCATGAACAACCTCAAGACGGTGACGCCGCAATCCGGCTCGCCGCTGGTGGCCTTCCTGAAGATCACCTACCTGTACTCGCTGGCCTTCATCCCGTCCATCGGCATGCTCTACCTGTACCTGCCGGCACCGACCGGCCTGGGGCTGCTGAACATGTGGGTGGCCATTCCGCTGGACATCGTCGCGGCGCTGGTCGTCATGCGGCTGGCGGCCTTCGGTGCGATGAAGGAGAACGTCACCCGGCAGTTCGCCATCTTCCGCAACAAGCACACCTGGAGCCTGACCGCGCTGTACGTCGTCACCTTCGGCAGCTTCATCGGCTTCTCGATGGCCCTGCCGCTGGCGATCACGGTCATCTTCGGCTTCCAGCATGTGCCCGACGCCGCCGGCGTGCTGCAGCACACGCTGAAGAACCCCAACGCCCCGTCGGCGCTGACCTATGCCTGGATCGGCCCCTTTGTCGGCGCGGCCATCCGCCCCATCGGCGGCTGGATCTCGGACAAGGTGGGCGGCTCCATCGTCACGCAGGTCATCTCCGCGGTGATGGTGTTCGCGTCGGTGGCCGTCGGCTACGTGATGCAGCAGGCCTACGGCTCGGCCACGCCCGAGCAGTACTTCCCGGCCTTCATGGGCCTGATGGTGCTGCTGTTCGCGGCCAGCGGCGTCGGCAACGGCTCGACCTTCCGCTCGGTGGGCGTCATCTTCGACCGCCAGCAGGCCGGCCCCGTGCTGGGCTGGACCTCGGCCGTCGCGGCCTACGGCGCCTTCATCGCGCCGGTGCTGATCGGCCAGCAGATCAAGGCCGGCACGCCGCAACTGGCGTTCTACGGCTTCGCCGCGTTCTATGCGGTGTGCCTGGTGCTGAACTGGTGGTTCTACCTGCGCCGCGGCGCGGAGATCAAGAATCCCTGATCGCACAAGAACCTTGATGAATCGCGCCCACCCGGGCGCGATTTCCATTGCGGAGATCGGATGTAGCCGGGACACGGAGCATCAGGCCTGCCCCACCGCCTGCGTCCCACCGAGCGGCGGCCCTCGTCCGAAAGAACGATGGCCTCGCCCTTGGGCCTCGTCCTTCCGCCCCAGCTCCCCCCGACCGGCGGTGGATGGGCAGGCCCCCCACCGCGGCTGACCATGCTCACCGTGAGCAAGACCCTGTCCCTGCCGATGCCCTGGAACCCGGAAGACCCCGTCTTCTGGGCTGCGCGCGGCCGGGCGCTGGCGCTGCGCAACCTGGGCTTCGCGATTCCCGCGCTGGCGCTGTCGTTCGCGGTGTGGATGCTGTGGTCGGTGCTGGTGGTCTACCTGCCCGAGGCGGGCTTTCGCTACAGCACCAACCAGCTGTTCTGGCTGAGCGCGCTGCCCGCCCTGTGCGGCGCGACGCTGCGCGTGTTCTACGGCTTCGCCGTGCCCTGGGTGGGCGGGCGGCGCTGGACGGCCCTGTCCACCGCCAGCCTGCTGCTGCCGGCCGGTGGCATCGCCTGGGCGGTGCAGGACCCGACGACGCCCTATGAACTGATGGTCGTGCTGGCGCTGCTGTGCGGCCTGGGCGGCGCCAACTTCGCCAGCGGCATGGCCCACATCAGCGCCTGCTTCCCGGCGCGCGACCAGGGCACGGCGCTGGGCGCCAGCGCCGGCTTCGCGCACCTGGGCGTGGGCCTGGTGCAGTGGCTGGTGCCCGCCGTCATCACGCTCAACCTGTCCGGCCGCAGCACCCCTGACGGCGATGCGCTGTGGCTGCAGAACGCCGGCCTGGTGTGGCTGCCGCTGATCGCGGCCAGCAGCCTGGCCGCCTGGTTCGGCATGGACGACGTGCAGGCCGGCGGCGTGACGGTGGCCGAGCAGGCGCAGCTGTTCACGCGCCGGCACAGCTGGCTGATGAGCTGGCTGTACCTGGGCAGCTTCGGCAGCTTCATCGGCTTCGCGGCCGCCTACCCGCTGCTGCTGCGCAGCCAGTTCCCGGCGGTGGAGGCCGCGCAGCAGCTGGCCTGGCTGGGCCCGGTGCTGGGCGCGTTGGCACGGCCGCTGGGCGGCTGGGCGGCCGACCGCGTGGGCGGCTGGCGCATCAGCCTGGCCTGCTTCGTGGTGCTGGCGTTGGGCGTGCTGGGCGTGCTGGCCGGGCTGAGCGGCCTCGGCGCGGCCGGCGGGGCGGTGCTGTTCGTCGCCAGCTTCGTGCTGCTCTTCACCGCCGCCGGCGCCGCCAACGGCAGCACCTTCCGCATGATCCCGCTGGGCTTCCTGCAGGCCGCCCGCCGGGGCCGGGGCTCGCTGCGCGAGGCGCAGCTGCAGGGCGCGGCCGCGCTGGGCCTGTGCTCGGCGGTGGGCGCCTACGGCGGCTTCTTCATTCCCAAGAGTTTCGGCAGCGCCATCGCGCTGACCGGCGGCCCCGAGGCCGCACTGCTTTGCTTTCTGGCGTTCTACCTGAGCTGCATCGGCATCTGCTGGTGGTTCTACGGCCGGCCGAACGTCCCCCTGTCCTGTTAACGGAGAAGACCCATGTCCCACTTCCTGGATCGCCTGACCGCCTTCCAGCTCCCGCGCGAGACCTTCGCCGGCGAGCACGGCGTGACCACCGGCGAAGACCGCACCTGGGAGGATGCGTACCGCAACCGCTGGGCCCACGACAAGATCGTGCGCAGCACGCATGGCGTGAACTGCACCGGCTCCTGCTCGTGGAAGATCTACGTCAAGGGCGGCATCGTCACCTGGGAAACCCAGCAGACCGACTACCCGCGCACCCGCGCCGACCTGCCCAACCACGAGCCGCGCGGCTGCGCCCGCGGCGCCAGCTACAGCTGGTACCTCTACAGCGCCAACCGCGTGAAGTACCCCATGGTGCGCGGCCGCCTGCTCAAGCGCTGGCGCGAGGCGCTGGCGGTGGCCAAGTCGCCGGTGGACGCCTGGGCGCTGATCCAGGCCGATGAGTCCGCCCGGCGCGACTACCAGCAGCTGCGCGGCATGGGCGGCTTCGTGCGCTCCACCTGGGACGAGGTCAACCAGCTGATCGCGGCGGCCAACGTCTACACCATCAAGCAGCACGGGCCGGACCGCATCATCGGCTTCTCGCCCATCCCGGCGATGTCCATGGTCAGCTACGCGGCCGGCAGCCGCTACCTGAGCCTGATCGGCGGCGTCTGCATGAGCTTCTACGACTGGTACTGCGACCTGCCGCCCAGCAGCCCGCAGGTCTGGGGCGAGCAGACGGACGTGCCCGAGTCGGCCGACTGGTACAACAGCAACTACATCATCGCCTGGGGCTCCAACGTGCCGCAGACGCGCACGCCGGATGCCCACTTCTTCACCGAGGTGCGCTACAAGGGCGCCAAGACGGTGGCGGTGACACCCGACTACTCCGAAGTCGCCAAGCTGGCCGACATCTGGCTGCACCCCAAGCAGGGCACCGACGCGGCGCTGGCGATGGCCATGGGCCACGTGGCCCTCAACGAGTTCTACTTCAAGCAGCGCTCGCCGTACTTCGACGACTACGCGCGCCGCTACACCGACCTGCCGCTGCTGGTGATGCTGGAGGAGCAGACGCTGCCCGACGGCCGCAAGACCCGCGTGCCGGCACGCTACCTGCGCGCCAGCGACCTGGCCGGACAGATGGGCCAGAGCAACAACCCCGAGTGGAAGACGCTGGCCTACGACACCGACGGCCGCCTGGTGCTGCCGCACGGCTCCATCGGCTTCCGCTGGGGTGCCGAGGAGCGCGGCGACGTCGGCAAGTGGAACCTGGAGGCCAAGGAGGCCGAAGGCGGCGCCGAGGTCAAGCTCAAGCTGTCGCTGGTGGAGGAGGCCGCGCAGGCGCACGAGATCGTCGACGTGGCCTTCCCGTACTTCGCCGGCAGCGCCAGCGAGCACTTCACGCCCAACCCGCAGCAGGACGGCAGCAGCCACATCGGCCGCGTGCCGGCGCTGCGCCTGCGCACCGAGGCCGGCGAGGCGCTGGTCGCCACCGTGTTCGACCTGCAGGCCGCGCAGTACGGCATCCACCGCGGTTTCGGCTCCGGTGCGGCCAGCTACGACGACAACGCGCCCTACACGCCCGCCTGGCAGGAGGCCATCACCGGCGTGCCGCGTGACCAGGTCATCCGCGTGGCACGCGAGTTCGCCGAGAACGCGCACAAGACCAACGGCAAGTCCATGGTCATCATCGGCGCGGCGATGAACCACTGGTACCACTGCGACATGAACTACCGCGGTGTCATCAACCTGCTGATGATGTGCGGCTGCATCGGCCAGAGCGGAGGCGGCTGGGCGCATTACGTGGGCCAGGAGAAGCTGCGCCCGCAGACCGGCTGGACGGCGCTGGCCTTCGCGCTGGACTGGATCCGCCCGCCGCGCCAGATGAACAGCACCAGCTTCTTCTACGCCCACACCGACCAGTGGCGCTACGAGAAGCTGGACCTGAACGAGGTGCTGTCGCCGCTGGCCACCAAGGCCGAGCGGGCCGAGTTCAACGGCAGCCTGATCGACTGCAACGTGCGCGCCGAGCGCATGGGCTGGCTGCCCAGTGCCCCGCAGCTCAAGACCAACCCGGTGCAGGTCGTCAAGGACGCCGCGGCCGCCGGCCTCGCGCCCAAGGACTATGTGGTGCAGGGCCTGCGCGACGGTTCGCTGCAGATGAGCTGCGAGGACCCCGACGCGCCGCAGAACTGGCCGCGCAACATGTTCGTCTGGCGCTCCAACCTGCTGGGCTCCAGCGGCAAGGGCCACGAGTACTTCTGCAAGCACCTGCTGGGCACCGAGAACGGCGTGCAGGGCAAGGACCTGGGCGCCGACGACGCCAAGCCGCGCGAGGTGCGCTGGCATGCCGAGGCGCCGCAGGGCAAGCTGGACCTGCTGGTGACGCTGGACTTCCGCATGAGCACCACCTGCCTGTACAGCGACATCGTGCTGCCCACCGCCAGCTGGTACGAGAAGAACGACCTCAACACCAGCGACATGCACCCCTTCATCCACCCGCTGTCCGCGGCGGTGGACCCGGTCTGGCAGTCGCGCTCCGACTGGGAGATCTACAAGGGCTTCGCCAAGGCCTTCAGCGAGGTCTGCGTGGGCCACCTGGGCGTCGAGAAGGAAGTGGTGCTGACGCCGCTGATGCACGACACCCCCGCCGAGCTGGCCCAGCCCTTCGGCGTGCAGGACTGGAAGAAGGGCGAGTGCGAGCTGATCCCCGGCAAGACCGCGCCCAACATCGCGGTCGTCGAGCGGGACTACCCGGCCACCTACGAGCGCTTCACGGCCCTGGGCCCGCTGATGGACAAGCTGGGCAACGGCGGCAAGGGCATCGGCTGGAACACGCAGACCGAGGTCGAGCAGCTGGCCGAGCTCAACGGCGCCAACGCCAAGGGCCAGGCCCGCATCGTCAGCGACATCGACGCCTGCGAGGTCATCCTGCAGCTGGCGCCCGAGACCAATGGTCATGTCGCCGTGAAGGCCTGGGAGGCGCTGAGCAAGCAGACCGGCCGCGAGCACGCCCACCTGGCGCTGCACCGCGAGGACGAGAAGATCCGCTACCGCGACGTGCAGGCCCAGCCGCGCAAGATCATCAGCTCGCCGACCTGGAGCGGGCTGGAGAGCGAGAAGGTCTCGTACAACGCCGGCTACACCAACGTGCATGAACTGATCCCATGGCGCACGCTCACCGGGCGCCAGCAGTTCTACCAGGACCATGCCTGGATGCGCGCCTTCGGCGAGGGCTTCAGCAGCTATCGCCCGCCGGTGGACCTGAAGACCACGGGCGAGATCCAGAACATCAAGCCCAACGGCAACCGCGAGATCGTGCTGAACTTCATCACGCCGCACCAGAAGTGGGGCATCCACAGCACCTACAGCGACAACCTGCTGATGCTGACGCTCAACCGCGGCGGCCCGGTGATCTGGCTCAGCGAGGACGACGCGAAAAGCGCCGGCATCGAGGACAACGACTGGGTGGAGCTGTTCAACATCAACGGCGCCATCGCGGCCCGTGCGGTGGTCAGCCAGCGCGTGAACCCCGGCATGACGCTGATGTATCACGCGCAGGAAAAGATCATCAACACGCCCGGCAGCGAGATCACCGGCGTGCGCGGCGGCATCCACAACTCGGTGACCCGCATCGTCACCAAGCCCACCCACATGATCGGCGGCTACGCCCAGTACAGCTACGGCTTCAACTACTACGGAACCATCGGCACCAACCGCGACGAGTTCGTGGTGGTGCGCAAGATGAACAAGGTGGACTGGCTCGACACCCCGCGTGACGACCACCTCGCCGCGGCCTACCAGTCGCAAGGCGAAAACCCCTGAACACGCGAGGAGCAATCAAATGAAGATTCGCGCACAGATCGGCATGGTCCTGAACCTGGACAAGTGCATCGGCTGCCACACCTGCTCGGTCACCTGCAAGAACGTCTGGACCAGCCGCCCCGGCGTCGAGTACGCCTGGTTCAACAACGTCGAGACCAAACCGGGCATCGGCTATCCCAAGGAATGGGAGAACCAGGACAAGTGGAACGGCGGCTGGATCCGCAAGCCCGACGGCAAGCTGGAGCCGCGCCAGGGCGGCAAGTGGAAGCTGCTGATGAAGATCTTCGCCAACCCCAACCTGCCGGAGATCGACGACTACTACGAACCCTTCACCTTCGACTACGACCACCTGCAGTCGGCGCCGGAGATGAAGCACGCGCCCACCGCGCGGCCGCGCAGCCTGATCACCGGGCAGCGCATGGAGAAGATCGAGTGGGGGCCGAACTGGGAGGAGATCCTCGGCGGCGAGTTCAGCAAGCGCTCGAAGGACAAGAACTTCGACGACGTGCAGAAGGAGATCTACGGCCAGTTCGAGAACACCTTCATGATGTACCTGCCCAGGCTGTGCGAGCACTGCCTGAACCCCGCGTGCGTCGCGTCCTGCCCCTCGGGCTCGATCTACAAGCGCGAGGAAGACGGCATCGTGCTGATCGACCAGGACAAGTGCCGCGGCTGGCGCATGTGCGTGTCGGGCTGCCCGTACAAGAAGATCTACTACAACTGGAAGAGCGGCAAGGCCGAGAAGTGCATCTTCTGCTACCCCCGCATCGAGGCCGGCCAGCCGACCGTCTGCTCCGAGACCTGCGTGGGCCGCATCCGCTACCTCGGCGTGCTGCTGTATGACGCCGACCGCATCGCCGCGGCCGCCGCGACGCCCAACGACAAGGACCTGTACCAGGCGCAGCTGGACCTGTTCCTGGACCCCTTCGACCCCGCCGTCATCGCGCAGGCCCGCAAGGACGGCATCCCCGAGAACTGGCTGGAGGCCGCGCGCAACAGCCCGGTCTACAAGATGGCGGTGGACTGGAAGGTGGCGCTGCCGCTGCACCCCGAGTACCGCACGCTGCCCATGGTCTGGTACGTGCCGCCGCTGTCGCCCATCAGCGCCGCCGCCAACGCCGGCCAGGTGGGCACCGTGGGCGAGCTGCCCGACGTCAACCAGCTGCGCATCCCGGTCAAGTACCTGGCCAACCTGCTGACCGCCGGCGACACCGTGCCCGTCGTCAGCGCGCTGGAGCGCATGCTGGCCATGCGCGCCTTCCAGCGCGGCGTGCATGTGGACGGCGTGAAGAACCAGGCCGTGCTGGACCAGGCCGGCCTGACCGAGGCCGAGGTGCAGGAGATGTACCGTGTGATGGCCATCGCCAACTACGAGGACCGCTTCGTCATCCCGACGACGCACCGCGAGTACGCCGAGAACGCCTTCAACGTGCGCGGCGGCTGCGGCTTCAGCTTCGGCAACGGCTGCTCCGAAGGGGTCACCGAGACCAGCCTGTTCGGCTCGGAGAAGAAGCGCACCATCCCCATCAAGGCCACGCTGTAAGAAAGGCCGCCATGTTCAACACAATCACCCCCAGCCCCTACAGCCTGCGCGTGCTGGCCGCGATGCTGCGCTACCCCGACGCCGCCTTCCGCGCCGCCGTCCCCGAGCTGCAGCAGGCGCTGCGCAGCGAGCGCGCGCTGCCGGCCGCCCGCATCGAGGAGGTCTGCGCGCTGCTGCAGCGCCTGCAGCGCGACGACCCGTTCACGGTCGAGGCCGAGTTCGTGGACCTGTTCGACCGCGGCCGCGGCACGGCGCTGCACCTGTTCGAGCATGTGCACGGCGACTCGCGCGAGCGCGGCCCGGCCATGGTGGACCTGCAGCAGACCTACGAGCGTGCCGGCCTGCTGCTGGCCGACGGCGAGCTGCCCGACCACCTGTCGGTGGTGCTGGAGTTCGCCAGCACCCAGCCGAGCCGCGAGGCGCGCGAGTTCCTGCAGGAGATCGCCCACATCGTGCGGGCCATCTTCAGCGCGCTCAAGCGCCGCCAGAGCGCCTACGCCAGCGTGCTGGCCGCGGCACTGGAGCTGGCCGGCGAGCGGGCCGAGGCGGTCGAGATCCCGCCCGAGCAGGCGCTCGACGAGGCCTGGGCCGAGCCCGAGGCCTTCGGTGGCTGCTCCACCGCCGGCCAGTCGCGGCCCGGCCAGCCGCAACCCATCCACATCGTGCGCAACAGCGCCCAGCAACCGGGAGCCTCGGCATGAACGCCCTGCACAACTTCCTGTTCGTCGTTTATCCCTACATCTGCCTGGCGGTGTTCCTGATGGGCAGCCTGGCCCGCTTCGACCGCGACCAGTACACCTGGAAGAGCGACAGCTCGCAGATGCTGCGCAAGGCCGGCATGAACTGGGCCAGCAACCTGTTCCACGCCGGCATCCTGTTCCTGCTGGTGGGCCACACGGTGGGCATGCTGACGCCGCACTTCTTCTACGGCCACTTCATCACGGCCGCGCAGAAGCAGATGCTGGCCATGGTGGCCGGCGGCGTGGCGGGGTTGGTGTGCTTCGTCGGCCTGTCGATGCTGATCTGGCGCCGCATGAGCGACCCGCGCATCCGCCTGACCAGCCACAAGACCGACCTGGCCGTGCTGTGGATCCTGTGGGTGCAGCTCAGCCTGGGCCTGATCACGCTGCCGTTCTCGTTCTCGCACAGCGACGGCGCCGTGATGCTGGTGCTGGCCGACTGGGCGCAGGGCATCGCCACCCTCAACCCGGACGCCGCCGGCCTGGTGCCGCTGGACTGGCCCTACAAGGTGCACATGGTGCTGGGCATGACCATCTTCCTGCTGTTCCCGTTCAGCCGCCTGGTGCATGTGTGGAGCGGGCTGGGCTCGATCGCCTACGTGCTGCGCCCTTACCAGGTGGTGCGCTCGCGCCGCCTCAACCTGCCGAGGAAGTGAGCATGGCCGCCGTCAACGACATCGAGATCGCCAGCGCCGACGAAGCCCTGGCCGAAGAGGAACTGCGCCAGCGCGCCTGCACCGAGCTGCTGCGCCAGCGCGCGCTGGCGCTGGGCCTGCTGCCCGCCGACGACCCCGCGCCGCGCGAGGGCGCCATCAGCGAGGCCGCCAGCGCCGCCATCGAGGCGCTGCTGGCCCAGGAGCTGGCCGGGCCCGAGCCCGACGAGGCCGCCTGCCGCCGCCACTACGAGGCCAATGCCAGGCATTTCGCGCAGGGCGAGCGGCTGCAGCTGCGCCACATCCTGTTCGCCGTCACGCCGGGCGTGGACGTGGGCCTGCTGCGCCAGCGCGCCGAGGGCCACCTGATCGAGCTGCGCGCCAGCGACGCGGCCGCGTTCACGGCCGCCGCGCGGGCGCTGTCCAACTGCCCCAGCGGCGCCGACGGCGGCCAGCTGGGCTGGCTGGCGGCCGCCGACTGCGCGCCCGAGTTCGCCCGCGAGCTGTTCGGCCGCAGCGAGATCGGCGTGCTGCCGCAGCTGGTGCACAGCCGCTTCGGCCTGCACATCGTCGCCGTCGACGCCCGCGAGCCCGGCCGCCTGCCGGCCTTCGAGCAGGTGCGCGACGCGGTGGCCCAGCAGATGCGCCAGCGCCACCAGGTCAGCAGCCTGCGCCAGTACCTGCAGACCCTGGCCGGCGACGCCCGGCTGCAGGGCGTGGTGCTGCAGCAGGCGACCTCGCCGCTGGTGCAGTAGCCACGGCAGCCGCCATGCCCGACGAGCTGCTCGAACGCCTGCGCCGTTTCCAGACGGATGCCTTCCCGCTGCAGCGTTCGCTGTTCCGCAACCTCGTGGACGAGGGCCAGCACCCGCTGACCCTGTTCATCGGCTGCTCGGACTCGCGGCTGGTGCCCTACCTGCTGACCGGCGCGGGGCCGGGCGAGTTGTTCCTGGTGCGCAACGTCGGCGCCTTCGTGCCGCCCTATGACCAGAGCCAGGGCTTCCACGGCACCGCCGCGGCCATCGAGTTCGCGGTGCTCAACCTGCACGTGCGCCGCATCATCGTGTGCGGCCACAGCCACTGCGGCGCCATCCGCGCGCTGTACGGCGATGTGCCCGCGGCCGCGCAGAACCTGGTGCGCTGGCTGGACCTGGGCCGCGAGGCCGCGCTGCCGGTGGCCGAGCCGGGCGCCGAGGTGCTGCGCCGCACCGAGCAGCGCGCCATCGTGCTGCAGCTGGAGCGGCTGATGGACTACCCCATGGTGCGCGAGCAGGTCGAGGCGCGCCAGCTCACGCTGCACGGCTGGCACTACGTCATCGAGGACGGCGAGGTGCATGTCTTCGACGTGGGTGTGGGCAGCTTCGTGCCCGCCTCGCGGGCCGACAACGCCGGCACCGGGCCCTACCATTTCAGCGACCTCAACGATGGCGGGCTGGATGCCAGCGGCGTGCCGATCGGCTGAGTGAGGGCTGACGGGCCGGCGGTCTTGACCCAGTTCAAGGCGCCGGGGCTAACGCGGCCTTAGGCTGACCACCCATGAGCCATGCCCTCCACGATCTCCGTCCGCTTGCGCCTGCGCAGCGCCATCAACTGGCCTTCGAGTGCTTCGACGCGCTGGCCGAAGGCGAGGCCTTCGAGCTGGTCAACGACCACGAGCCGCGCGGCCTGATGATGCAGTTCCACGCCTACCGCCCCCAGTCCTTCGGCTGGCAGGTGGTGCAGGCGGACCCGGGCTACTGGCGTATCCGCATCCACCGGGCCGCGCCCGGCGAGGCGGTGACGCCGATGCCTGCGCAGGGCGGCGGCTGCGGCTGCGGCGGTAGCGGCGGTTGTTCCTGAGACCGAGCCCCTCGCCCCATCGAGCCGCGAGCCGCGCTGCCGGCGTGCGCCCGCGGCGAAGCGACCCGACGGGCGGCCCGCCCGTCCTGATCTCCAACGAAGCCTGAGATGTCCGTTGAACTCGCGCCCTTGCCGCGCAAACCCCAGCTCGTCTGCCCGGCCGGTTCGCTGCGCGCGTTGCAGCTGGCCCTGGAGGCCGGCGCCGACGCCGTCTACCTGGGCCTGAAGGACGCCACCAACGCCCGCAACTTCGCCGGCCTGAACTTCGATGCCGACCAGGTGCGCGAGGGCGTGGCGCTGGCGCACGCCCAGGGCCGCCAGGTGCTGATGGCGCTGAACACCTTTGCCGACGCCCGCGACGACCAGCCCTGGCAGCGCGCCGTCGACCAGGCCGCCGCCTTCGGCGCCGACGCCCTCATCGTGGCCGACGTGGCGGTGCTGGCCGATGCGCGGCGCCGCCACCCGCAGCTGCGCCTGCACCTGTCGGTGCAGGCCTCGGCCACCAACCACGAGGCCATCAACTTCTACCGCCAGCGCTACGGCATCGAACGCGCCGTGCTGCCGCGCGTGCTGACGCTGCAGCAGGTGCAGCAGCTGCAGCGCCACTGCGAGGTGCCGGTCGAGGTGTTCGGCTTCGGCAGCCTGTGCGTGATGGTGGAGGGGCGCTGCGCGCTGTCCAGCTACGCCACCGGCCAGTCGCCCAACACCGCCGGCGTCTGCTCGCCACCCTCGGCCGTGCGCTGGGACGAGGCACCCGACGGCGTGCGCGCAAGGCTGGGTGGCGTGCTGATCGACCATTACCGGCCCGGCGAGCCGCGCGGCTACCCGACGCTGTGCAAGGGCCGTTTCACCGTGGGCGACCAGGCGCGCGACTACGCGCTGGAGGAGCCCACCAGCCTGAACACGCTGAGCCTGCTGCCGCAGCTCATCGAGACCGGCATCGACGCGATCAAGATCGAGGGCCGCCAGCGCAGCCCGGCCTATGTGGCGGAGGTCACCAAGGTTTGGCGCGCCGCCATCGACAGCGCCTGGGCCGCGCACCAGGGCCGCGGTCGCTACAGCGTGCAGCCGGCCTGGGACGGCCAACTGGCGCGCTGGGCCGAGGGCCAGCAGCACACCCTCGGCGCCTACGACCGCCCGTGGCGGTGAATGAGACCCCCCGGAGGCGCTGTCTCTTATACACATCTCCGAGCCCACGAGC
>CAXDTK010000106.1:0-16178 GCA_963992225.1 uncultured Comamonadaceae bacterium
GGGCTGGGCCGGCGTCTCGGCCGCCGCTGCTGGGGCGGGCCTGAGGCTCACCCTGATCAACCGATCCGCGGGCGCACCGCCACCGGCCGGCGTGCCCGACTCCGGCGCCCACAGCGCCAGCGCCAGCAGTGCGGCGTGGCCGGCCAGCGCCAGTGCGGCGCTGGCGGCCACGGGCCGGGCCGGGCCCGGCAGCGGTTTCACTGCTGCAGCAGGTCGCGCCAGGAGACGCGCCGCGTGGTGCCCACCGGCGAGCCCGTGGGCGGCTCGAAGTAGCGGTTGCTGCCGTCGGAGCCGCGGGCCAGGCCCACCAGCTTCTGGTTGGGCAACCGGTAGACCGTCGGCCGCGAGGCGATGACGTCGCCCAGCGACACGCTGGTGGCCTTGCCGGTCTTGTAGTCGAAGAAGTTCACCCAGCTGCTGCCGCCCACCTTGCACAGGTTGCCGGGGTCGACGACGTTGGACACCACCACCAGCGTGCCCAGCACCAGCAGCGGGTCGGTGTTGACGCGTTCGCGCGAGATCGGCAGGTCGACATACCAGCCGGCGTTCTCGGCCAGGTTCACCGCGTTCACCGAGGCGGTCGTCCGCACGGTGGCGCCGGCGCTGCACCAGCTCATGGTGGACAGGCAGGTGGTGTCCGTCAGCTCCTGGCGCACGAAGGTGGAGCCCGTCGCGCGCACCTCGCCATGGCCGGTGGCCGTCAGCGCGTCCTTGATGGCGTAGATGCTCTGTGCCGTGGTGTCGGTCAGGTCGTTGTCGCCCAGGTAGCGGCCGGTACCGACGTAGACCATCGCGAAGTCGGCCACCTGGCCCAGTTCCGGCCGGGAGGTGACGGGTTGCGTCTGGCCGCTGGCGTTCTTGAGCTTGGCCAGTTGCAGAGCCTCGTGGCCGCCGGTGCCGACCGAGTCGTTGATGTCGAAGCGCCAGACGTTGCCGAGGTTGTCGCCGGCGTAGACGCGCTGGATGGTGTTGTCCAGGCTCGCGTTGTCCACCCAGGCGCGGATGTGGGCCAGGCCCGCGGGCGTCGCGGTGTCGCCCGCCTCGGTCGACAGGCCGTTGGGCAGGGTGGTGACGGGCACGCCGGTGGCGGCGTTCAGCACGAACAGCCGGCCCTTGCCGTCGCCGGGGCTGACGTTGTTGTAGCCCGAGGGCAGCATGACCACCCAGGTGCCGTCGCGCAGCTTGCCGATCTCCGGCGTGCCGAAGGTGTAGCCCAGGTTGTCGTGCGAGAACTCCCACAGCGCCTTGGGCTCCGCCGGGTTGGTGATGTCCAGCGCGTAGTAGGCGCGGCCCCCGGCACCCAGGCCGCCGACCAGGATGGTGCGCCATTGGTCGCCGATCTTGATGTCCTGCACGAAGGGCGTGGCATCGACGAAGTACTGGTGCTTGGTGGCGTATTGCTTGTCCGCCAGCTTGTACAGGTTGGGCACCACGGCGGTCGGCACATAGGCCCAGGCCTCCTCGCCCGTGTCCGCGTTGAAGGCATGCAGCATGCCGTCGTTGGCCGCCACGTAGACCATGGATGTGCGCGTCTGGCTCTGGAAGCTGGCGTAGCCTTCGTCGGCGTACTTCACCAGCGCCTTGTTCACGTACACCGCCTCGGAGTTGACGATGTCGCCCAGCACGAACTTGCGGCTGCGGAAGTAGGTCGTGGCTTCGCTGAGGTCGCCCTCGTGGGTGCGCACGCCGCGCAGGAAGTTGACCAGCGCCTCGCCGGCCGCCTTGTCCTGGTCCTCGGGGGTCAGGCAGTAGGCCGGGCCCGAGCAGAACTGGCTCAGCGGCGTCGAGGTGTTGCCGCTGCCGCCGGCAGCGGTGATCCAGGCCTTGCCGAAGTACTTGGCCTGCGCGGTGCTGGAGATGGCCGACCAGGTGAAGTCCTGCAGCTTGTTCGGCCCGGCGCCGAACATCAGGATCTTGCGGGTGTCCGGGGCCTTGGCGTCCAGCAGGGTGCGGGCCGACCAGCCGCCGTCGGGCAGCAGCGTGCCGTCGTTCAGGTCGATGAACTGGCTGCGCAGTTCGCCGGTCCAGTCCGAGGACTTGAAGTCGGACACGAAGGCCCGGTTGTCGCTGGCGGACACGTTGGGGTTGCTGGTGGTGGCTGCCGCCGCCGCGCCCAGCGCGCCGTCGAACTGGCTGAGCGCGCTTGTCAGGCCCTTCTCCAGCGAGGTCGGGTTGGTGGCGCTGAAATAGGTGCCGCCGCCGTTGACGGCCGCATGCCAGAGGTCGTCCACGGTGGTCAGCGTGTTGCTCGCCGGCACCGGCCAGGTGCATTGCCCGCTGGGCAGCCAGCTGCAGACGCCCGAGCCCGGGTTGGCGGTCTCGCCCGACTTGACGGCCTCGTAGTCCGGTGCAAAGCCCTTCAGGTAGCCATCGACGAACTGCATGTAGCCCGACACGCCCAGGCCCAGCGTGAAGGTGAGCATCTTCTGGACGCGGTTTTCCGGCACTTCGTTGCCGCAGACGTCGGCGTTGGTGCCGCTGCCGCTGACGCACACGCCCTGGCCGGTGGTGCCGGTGCGCAGGTCGTTGTGGTGGTAGTAGTAGGCCACGTCGGCCAGCGTGTTGCTGGTGGCGTTGCCGTCTCGCACGGGCGGCTGCAACGTGGCGGCGGAGTCGACGTCACCGATCTCCGTGCCGTCGGGCTTGGTCGGAATCGCCGTTTCGTTCCAGAAACCATCGGTGGACAGGATGGCCGCGTTGCGCTGGCAGGAGTACTGGACCGGGTCCTTGACGGTGACGTTGTTCAGCGTCGTGCTGTTGTAGTTGCCGGCGAACAGGCGGCCGGCCTTGGACAGCGCCGTGCGCAGCGGCGTGGTGCTGTTGGGCCGTGCGGCGGTCAGCTTGCCGAACCAGGCGGTGCGCTGCGTGCTCTCGAAGGTGTCGAGGTTCAGGAAGTCCGAGCCGGTGCTGTTGTTGATGCTCATGTAGCCCACGCGCCGGTTGGCACCCACCTTGCCGAAGGCCAGGCTGGCCGAGGACTTCATCGACTGCATGCGCGAGTGGTAGTAGGTCCACCAGTTCGCGAAGTTGGTCATCTCCTCGTCGTAGCTGCAGGTGCCCGTCGTCTTGACGGTGGCGCAGTCCGACCGGCTCGTGGGGCGCACGAAGGGGCCGTAGTCCGGATGGATGTCCACGCGCTTGAAGCTGCCGGCATAGCTGCCCGGGATGGCCGCGACCGCGGGGCTGTAGCCGCTGAAGGTCAGCGACGAACTGCTCAGCGGCAGGTTGCAGCCGCTGGGGGTCTTGGTGATCGTCAGGGTGGCCGTGACGTTTTGCCCCGCCGGGGCGCTGATCGTCACGGTCTTGCCGCTGTTGGTGGCCACGGCCGAGTACCCGGTCACCGAGGTCTTGTTGTTGATCGCGGCAGCGATGCGTCCGCCGACCGTGTTCGGGTTGTTGCTGGAGCCGGTGGCAGCATCCAGCAGGTTGGTGCTGCCGACCGTGATGGCGGTGACGCTGAGGGTGCAACTCAGGTTGCCGATGGTGAAGCCGGCCTTGGCGCGCACTTCCGGCGAGCCGGCCTGTCCGGCGGAGAAGAACTTGGTCGGGAAGCGGGCGAAAGCGAAGGTGCCGTTGCGGGTGGCCTGGCAGGCGGCGGCGGACGGGGTCGTCGAGCGGGCCTCCGCATCGGTCTTGCACCAGCGCAGCGGTGCCGGCACGGTGTAGTCCCCGCCCGCGGTGGAACTGCAGTCGCGCAGGTCGGCCTTCTTGCAGTATTCGGCGGGGACGATGTTGTAGTAGTGGGGGCCGAACTTGCGCACCGCGGTGGTGGCGTTGTCCGGCGCGCCGGTGGCGACGGAGCCTTCACCGCTGGCGACGGTGGCGCGATAGCGCGTGTAGGCCTTGCCGCCCACCGTGCCTGGCAGGACGTAGTTGTCGTTGCGCAGGCAGTCGCTGAAGGTGCCGTCGTCGACGCACCACTCGGTGTCCGGGAAGCCGGTCACCAGGTTGATGCTGCCGGTGTTCTGCACGTTGTAGGCGTCGTTCTTGACCGCGGTCCAGTCCGACGTGGCCGCGCGCGTCTGGCTGGCCCAGGCCGTGCCGTCGGCCTTCACCGGCGGCTGGTAGGTCACGGCGGGGTCATAGGCCAGCCCGTTGAAGCCGGCGGCCAGGAAGGGCGGCTGGCCGCGTTGCGTCCCGAATGGGGCGGCGCCCTCCCAGCAGGTGGAGCCGCTGCTGTTGATGCAGCAGGCGTTGGCGAAGTTGCCGCTGTTGACCGGCGTCGCGCCGCTGCTGCGGCACAGTGCCGTGTTGATGTGATCCGGCAGGAAATCGAAGTTCATCGAGCCGGAGTCGTCGAGGATGAACAGCAGGTTGGCCTTGACGGCGTCCGGGTTCGCGACGATCAGCGGTTTCTGCGAGATCTGCGTCGGGTCGGCGCTGGCAGGCAAGGCCCACAGCGTGGTCAACAGCAGGGAGAGCAGGCGCAAGGTTCTGGACATCATGGACGACCCCGTGGTCTGGGTGGCTGCGTCAGATGGCGACGACGGCCTGGATGAAACTGGTGGCGTTGCGCGGACCCTGCACACGCACGGTGATGCGGTAGTAGACGGCGCTCGGCGAACTCGGCTGCGGCACATTGCTCTTGCTGCCCCCTTCGCCGCTGCGGCTGGTGGGAGAGGCGTCACAGTTGGCGCCCGCCGGTGCGCCGGTGCTGCTGCACAGGCGGTGGATGGCATAGGCGACCTGGTTGCCGTTGGCATCCGCCGGCAAGGTGTTGATGCGGTTGGCGCCCACCAGCGCCTGCCAATAGCTCTCCCAGGTCTGGCCCAGGCTGAAGTCGGGGTCGCCCCGCGTCGCGCTGTAGCTGATGGGATCGTTCTGGCCACGGTCGACGTGGTTGTGCAGGCGGTTGGACGGCACGTCCGGGGCGCTGGCCGCGGCACCGGGCGGCCTGACCGTGGCGCGCGACTGCTGCTCCAGCCAGGCGACGGCCCGCTCGATGCCGATGTCGGCCGCCTGGGCGGCCGCCTGCTGGGCGGCCAGGTTGCCGGCCACGCGGTTGCTGCCCAGCACGCCGCGCATCAGGCCCACGGCGGCGAGCGACATGGCGGCCAGCACGATGAGGGCCAGCACCAGCACCAGGCCGTGCTGGCGGGTGCGACCGCGGGGGATGCGCGTGTTCAGCATGCGGAGAACGCCAGTTCGCCGGGGCCGGGCGCATTGCGCAACGGCACCGTGGTTTCAAAGGTCTTGTAGCGGTAGCGCTGCCAGTCGGTGCCGGGCGGCTGCAGCGGCGACGACGCCGCGCCCGCCCAGGTCGGCGCGCTGGCCGCGACGTTTTCCTTCTCCGGCTGCCGGTTGCGCGCCACCAGCGCCAGGCGCACGCCCACGACGCAGCCCCAGGTGGCCGGCGTGTTGAGCGTGGTGTTGTCGGTGTTGTAGCCGTCCGCCGTGCCGTCGCGCGGGCTGGAGCCGTCGCGGGCGTACTGCACGCGCAGGCCGACCACGTTGTCGGCGACCTCCGTCCAGTTCTGCGCAGCGTTGCTGGTGCAGTCCTGCGTCAGGAAGTCGCACAGGGTCAGGCGGCTGTTGCGCACGGCATAGGCCAGCAGGCGCGGTGCCTGGCCGAGGTTGAAGAGCACCCCGTTGGCTGCGCCGGCCAGGCCGGTCGCCACCGTCACCGTGGTGGGCGTCGAGGGCGCCGACACGCGGGTGAGCGTCAGCATGCAGGGGGTCGCGCGGGTCTGCGGCGTGGCCACCACGCGGTCTCCGATCTGGTAGGACAGCGAGCCGGGCACGACGTACTGGGCCGGGCCGGTCTGCAGGTTGATCAGGCTGCCTTCGGGCGAGCTCCAGCCCGAGCCGTAGGCGATCTGCAGCACATCGGTGTTGGCATCGCCGGCCGGGATGCCCGCCGGGTTGATGACCACCGGTGCCAGCGAGCCCAGGCTGCGACCGCCGCCGAGATCGAGCTGGCACAGCAGCAGCTGGGTCGACATGATGCCCTGCCCGGCCTGGCGGAGGTCGCGCTGCAGCAGGCTCACGGCAATGGCGCCGGTGGTCTGCGCGTCATCGCCGCCGGTGGTGGTGCGGCGCTGGCCCTCGGAGACGCGGAACACCTGGGTGACCACCAGCACGGCAGCCATGGCCAGCAGGATGCCGACCATCAGCTCGACCAGGCTGAAGCCGCGGCTTTGGGCAAGTTGGAGGCGGCGCATCATCGGATCTCGTTGGTCAGCACGATCTTGTGGGCCGGTTCGGTGGCGGCCTCACCGGGCGCCTTCCAGTACATCGTGATGCTCACCTGTGTGCTGGCGGGCAGGCCGGCTGCGGGCGCGCTGGCGCCGCCGACGATGGCGTCCAGCGGCTGCACCTGCGTCAGCGTGACAACCGGCGGGTAGCTACCGGCGCCAGGCAGCTCCGTGGCGACACGGGCCTTCCAGGCCATGTAGTCGGTGCCGCCGTTGCCGGTGCTGCCGCCGCTCTTGAAGCGCGCATTCAGCGTGGCGAAGTCGCGGCTGGTGATCCACATCTGGCCCACCAGTTCGTTGGCCAGCAGCGTGGCGTCGGCCCTGTACTTGGTCTGGCCCGACTGCTTGACCGCGTTGGCCTGCAGGCCCACCAGCCCGAGCACGCCGAGCGCGAAGATCAGCAGTGCGATCAGGACTTCCAGCAGCATCACGCCGGACTGGGCGTAGCGGGCGCGCAAAGGAGCGGTCAGCATGCTTGCGGGTCGCCGGTGGCGATGTGGGGGTTGCACATGCGCACCTGGCCGGCAGGCGACACGACGATGCGAAGGCAGGTGACGTTGCCGCCGGCCGTGAGGCACTGCGCTTCGTTGCGCGGCGTGATGTCGATGCTGACCGCGGCCGCTGCGGCCGCCCCGCCGGTGGGCGCCTGGCGGCCCAGGCCGTTGAAGATGAGTTGCTCGGCGTCGCTGTCGATGCGCACGTTGCCGCCCGCTTCGGTGGCGGCGCGCAGCTGCAGGATGCTGGGGGCCGTCGTGTCGCTGGGCGCCGTGTCGCACTTGCCGACCACCGAGTCGTCGTCCGCCACCGCGTCGACGACGTCCACCACCCAGCTGCCACCGCTGCTGCTGCGGGCGCAGTCCGCACCCAGCGACGTCGTGAGCTGGAAGCGCACCTGCGTGTTGCGCGAGGTGGCCTCGCTCTTGGCGTACTGCAGGCCTGCCAGCAGGCTCTCGGCCGTCGCCCGGATGCGGCTGCCGGCCAGCCAGGTGCTGAAATTGGGTGCCGCCATGGCCATCACGATGGCCATGATGACCACCACCACCATGGTCTCGACCAGGCTGATGCCGCGCTGAAAGCCGGAGTTCAGCACGCGCCGTCCTTCTTGGTGACCCAGCAGCTGGTGGAGCCGGTCCACCCCGAGCCGCTGGGCACCGTGGTGGTCTTGCCGTTGGCCTGGTTCACCGTGTAGGCGAAGCCGCTCATCGCGTCGCGGCCCGTGGCCGTCAGCGTGTAGCCCGTCGCCGTGGCCGTATCGCCGCAAGAGAAGGTGTAGAACTTGCTCGTGGTGGTGTCGTTGGCACAGGCCGGCGCGTTCTCGTAGGTCCGGTTGTCCTGGAAGAACTGCTCCAGCAGCACCTGCTTGGTCGACAGCGCCGCCGTGGCATCCGGGACGCGGCTGCGCGTCACGTACCCCTTGTAGAGTGGCACCGCGACGGAGGCCAGGATCGCGACGATGGCGACCGTGATCATCAACTCGACGAGAGTGAAACCACGGGCGGCGGCTGGGCGTTGGCGTTGACTGGGCATGGTGGCGCGGGGCTTGGGGGTGACCGTATTTTGTTGCGGTGAAGCGCCGGGCGCCGACCGCTCGTCGCAGCGCCGGGAACGCTGGTCGCTGACCCCTCCCGATCCGTGAATCCCTTCACGTTCCGCGGGCTCCTGCAGGATGGCGGGGAGTCGCCAGGGGGGCTAACGCCCCGTCTTCCGGGGGTACTCGGTGTTTCCCCTATCATCACGCCCTTTCTCCCGCCCGGCTCCGGCCCGTCCGCGTGAACCCCTTGGCAACCGCACCCTTGATCGAACTGCGCAACGTCAGCTGCGGCTATGGCGATCGCGTGATCCTCGACGGCGTCAACCTCCGGCTGGAGCGGGGCAAGGTGCTGGCGCTGATCGGCACCTCCGGCGGCGGCAAGACCACCGTGCTGCGGCTGCTCGGCCGGCAGCTGCGGCCGATCTCGGGCCAGGTGCTGTTCGACGGCCAGGACCTCGCGCCGCTGAACCTGGCCGGCCTGTACGCCGTGCGGCGGCGCATGGGCATGCTGTTCCAGTTCGGGGCGCTGTTCACCGACCTCAGCGTGTTCGAGAACGTCGCCTTCCCGCTGCGCGAGCACACCGACCTGCCCGAGCCGATGATCCGCGACCTGGTGCTGATGAAGCTCAATGCGGTCGGCCTGCGCGGCGCACGCGACCTGCTGCCCAGCGAGATCTCCGGCGGCATGGCCCGGCGGGTGGCGCTGGCGCGCGCGATCGCCCTGGACCCGGACCTGGTGCTGTACGACGAGCCGTTCGCCGGGCTGGACCCGATCTCGCTGGGTGTCGCCGCGCGGCTGATCCGCGACCTGAACGACGCGCTGGGGCTGACCAGCATCATCGTGTCGCACGACCTGCACGAGACCTTCGAGATCGCCGACGAGGTGGCCATGATCGCCAACGGCCGCGTGGTGGCGCAGGGCACGCCGGACGAGCTGCGCCACAGCGACGATCCGCTGGTGCGGCAGTTCGTCGGCGCCCAGGCCGACGGCCCGGTGCGCTTCCACCAGCCAGCGGTGCCGGTGGCGCAGGACTTCGGGGTGTCCGCATGATCGCGCTGGCGACCCGCATCGGCGCAGGCCTGCGGCTGGCGCTCATCGACCTGGGTGCCGCGGCACGGCTGTTCGCCAGCGTGCTGGCCCGTTCGCCCAAGGCGCTCGCGCGCTTCGTGCTGGTGCGCGAGCAGGTGTTCTATCTGGGCAACCGGTCGCTGTCCATCATCAGCGTCTCGGGCCTGTTCGTCGGCTTCGTGCTGGCGCTGCAGGGCTACTACACCTTGCAGCGCTATGGCTCCGCCGAGGCGGTGGGGCTGCTGGTGGCACTGAGCCTGGTGCGCGAGCTGGGGCCGGTGGTGACGGCGCTGCTGTTCGCCGGCCGCGCCGGCACCTCGCTGACGGCGGAGATCGGCCTGATGAAGGCCGGCGAGCAGCTGACGGCGATGGAGATGATGGCGGTGGACCCCATCCAGCGGGTGCTGGCGCCGCGCTTCTGGGGCGGGTTCATTGCGATGCCGTTACTTGCGGCAGTCTTTTCGGCGGTGGGCATCATCGGCGGCTGGCTGGTGGCCGTGCCGCTGATCGGCATCGATGCCGGGGCGTTCTGGTCGCAGATGCAGGGCGGCGTGGATGTGTTCGCGGACGTCGGCAACGGTGTCGTCAAGAGCCTGGTGTTCGGCGTGACGGCCACCTTCATCGCGCTGCTGCAGGGCTACACCTGCAAGCCCACGCCGGAAGGCGTGTCGGCCGCCACCACGCGCACGGTCGTGCTGTCCTCGCTGGCCGTGCTGGCACTGGACTTCGTGCTGACCGCGATGATGTTTTCGATTTGATGGAGTCAGGGAGACCACATGCAAGCTTCTCGACATGACGCCTGGGTGGGCTTCTTCGTGCTGCTCGGCGGCGCGGCGCTGCTCTTCCTCGCGTTGAAGGCCGGGAATCTGCTCAGCCTCAATTTCGACGACACCTACCAGGTGTCCGCGCGCTTCGACAACATCGGCGGCCTGAAGCCCAATGCCGCGGTCAAGAGCGCCGGTGTCGTCATCGGCCGGGTGGAATCGATCAGCTTCGACGACAAGACCTTCCAGGCCAAGGTCGTCATCAACCTGAACGAGGGCACGCTGTTCCCCAAGGACAGCTCGGCCAAGATCCTGACGTCCGGCCTGCTCGGCGAGCAGTACATCGGCCTGGAGCCGGGCGCCGACGAGAAGAACCTCGCCAGCGGCGACGTGATCCGCCAGACCCAGAGCGCCGTCGTGCTGGAGAACCTGATCGGCCAGTTCATCAACAGCAAGGCCGCCGACATGGGCAGCGCGCCGGCGCCGGCAGCGGCCTCGGGAGGCAAGCCGTGAACGCGGGGCTGATGCGGTCGCTGGTGCTGCTGTTGCTGGTGCTCGGGCTGGCGGGCTGCCAGACCGTCAAGGGCGTCGGCACGCGGATCGAGCGGGCCGTCGACAAGGTGATGGGCTCCAAGGGGCAGCGCCTGGACCCGTGGGAGAACTGGAACCGCAAGGTGTTCGCCTTCAACGAGAAGCTGGACGCCAACGTGCTCAAGCCCGTGGCGACGGCCTACTCGGAGATCGTGCCGTCGCCGGTGCGCACCGGCATCGACAACTTCTTCGGCAACATCGGCGACGCCTGGTCGGCGGTGAACCTGCTGCTGCAGGGCCGCTTCAAGGCCGGCGTCGAGCAGGGCATGCGCTTTGCCGTCAACTCCACGCTCGGCTTGGCCGGCGTGCTGGACATCGCCACCGAGGCCGGGCTGGAGAAGAACAGCCAGGACTTCGGCAAGACGCTGGGCAAGTGGGGCATGGGCACCGGCGCCTACGTGGTGTGGCCCGTGTTCGGGCCGTCCTCGGTGCGCGACTCGATCGCGCTGCCGCTGGACTGGAAGGCCTCGCCGGCCGTCATCTTCGACGACGGCAGCAAGAAGGTGCTCATCACGACGTTGAACATCGTCAACGCGCGGGCCAACTTCCTGCGCGCGGGCGACATGCTGGAAGGCATCGCGCTGGACAAGTACACCTTCTACCGGGACGCCTACCTGCAGCGCCGCGGCAGCTTCGACGACGACGAGGAGGTCGAGGTGCTGGTGCCTGGCAACGGGGCTTCGGCACCCGCCGCGGCGGCTTCCGCTCCCGACGCGGCCGCGTCGGCGGTGGCCGCGGAGCCGGCGACCGTGAAAAAGCCCGCCGAGCCGGCTTCCGCCGCCTCGCGGTGAACCAAAACCGGGGCTGGCGCGTTGAGTGCCAGTCCCGTTTCAGAGAAAGCGACACATGACTTTGCTGACCTCCCTGCGCCGCGTGCTCGCGGTGGCCACCCTGGGCCTGGGCCTCGTGCATGCCGCCCACGCCGCCGATGCTAGCGCCCCCGACCAGCTGATCCGAGGGCTGTCGCTGGAGACCATCGAAGCCGTCAAGGCCGACAAGGACATCCAGGCCGGCAACATCAACAAGATCATCTCCCTGGTGGACGCCAAGGTGATGCCGCATGTCAACTTCCAGCGCATGACCGCCTCGGCCGTCGGCCGCTTCTGGCGGCAGGCGACGCCCGAGCAGCAGGGCAAGCTGCAGGCCGAGTTCAAGACGTTGCTGGTGCGCACCTATGCCGGCGCGCTGACGCAGGTGAAGGACCAGACCATCGGCCTCAAGCCGCTGCGTGCCGAGGCGGGCGCCACCGAGGTGGTCGTGCGCACCGAGATTCGCGGCAAGGGCGACCCCATCCAGCTCGACTACCGCCTGGAGAAGGCCGGCGCCGAATGGAAGATCTACGACGTCAACGTGCTGGGCATCTGGCTGGCGGACCAATACCGCAACAGCTTCGCGCAGGAGATCGGCGCCAACGGCATCGACGGCCTGATCAAGAGCCTGGCGGACAAGAACGCCAAGGCCGGCAGCACGGCCGCCAAGGGCTGATGCGCCCCGCACGGCCGCCCGAAGGGGTTCGCGCCCGCGTGGTGGGACCGCGCGCAGCGCGAGGGACGCATCCGTCATGAGCGGCCTGAAGCTGCCCGCGCGGCTGCGCATGGACGAGGCGCGCGCCACCTGGGCGCAGATGTCGCCGGCCCTGCGGGCCGAGGCCGCCCAGGTGCTGGCCGCGGCGGGCCGTGAGGTGCGGCTGTCGGCCGCCGACCTGACGGATTTCGATTCGTCCGCGCTGAGCCTGCTGCTGTCGGCAGCGCGCCAGTGCAGCGAGCAGGGCGCGTCGCTCAAGCTGGTGGACGCGCCGCCCAAGCTGCGGGAACTGGCCCGCGTCTACGGCGTGGCCGAGCTGCTGTGGGCGCCGCCCGCGGCGGCCGCCTGACCGGCCCGGGTCAGCCCACGTAGCGCTTGGCGCGCAGGTTCTTCTTGATCTCCTGCAGCGCGGGGCGCAGGTGCTGGCCCAGCTTCAGCGCCACGCCGGTCGTCAGGATGTCCACCGCGATCAGGTGCAGCAGCCGCGACACCATGGGGCTGTAGCGGTCGAAGTCCTCGGGATGGTCCACGGCCAGCAGGATCTGGCCGGGGCCCAGTGCCAGCTGCGCCAGTGGCGAGGCGCTGGCCGTGATGATGATGATGGTCGCGCCCTTCTTGCGCGCGATCTCGGCGGCGTCCAGCAGGTCGCGGCTGCGGCCGGAGTTGCTGATGATGACGGCGCAGTCGCCCGGCGACAGCATGGTGGCGCTCATCAGCTGCACATGGCCGTCGCTGGTCGCCACGGTGTTGACGCCCAGGCGGAAGAACTTGTGCTGCGCGTCCTGCGCCACGATGCCGGAATTGCCGACGCCGTAGAACTCGATGCGCTTGCCGTGGCGGGCCGAGTTGGCCAGCGCCTCGATGGCGCGCTCGAACGCATGGCTGGCCGCGTCGTTGCGGTAGTGCAGCAGCGCGGCGACGGCGTTGTCGACGACCTTGACGATGATGTCCTGCGGCTTGTCGTCCTCGTCCACCGCGCGGTGCACGAAGGGCACGCCCTCGTTGACACTGCCGGCCAGCTTCAGCTTGAAGTCGGCCAGGCCGTCGTAGCCGACGCTGCGGCAGAAGCGCACCACCGTGGGCTTGGACACATGCGAGCGGTCGGCCAGCTCGCTGACCGGCAGGCTGGCGAAGCTGCGGGCGTCGGCCAGCAGCAGCTTGGCGACGCGCTGTTCCGCCGGCGGCAGGGCGGGCAGGGCCGCCTTCACTCTCTCGAGGATGCTCATTGCTCTTCCGCCCAGGCGAAGCCGTCGCGGGCCACCAGCGCGCTGGCGGCGGCCGGTCCCCAGGAGCCGGCGGCATAGGGGCGCGGGCCGTTGCCGTCCTCGCCCCAGGCGTCCAGGATGGGCTCGACCCAGCGCCAGGCCTGCTCCTGTTCGTCGCTGCGCACGAACAGGTTCAGGCGGCCCGCGATCGCGTCCAGCAGCAGGCGCTCGTAGGCGCCGACGCGCTGGGCGGCAAAGGCCTTGTCGAAGTCCAGGTCCAGCGACACGGCCGTCAGCTGTTCGCCATGGCCGGCGCCCTTGTGCGCCAGCAGCTGCAGCTCCAGGCCGTCCTCGGGCTGCAGCTTGATGACCAGGCGGTTGGGCAGGCTGGCGCCGGGGAAGATCTGGTGCGGCACGGGTCGGAAGTTGACGACGATCTGCGCCTCGCGCGCCGCCAGGCGCTTGCCGGTGCGCAGGTAGAACGGCACGCCGGCCCAGCGCCAGTTCTGCACCTCGGTGCGCAGCGCGACGAAGGTTTCGCAGGTGCTGCCGGGCGGCACCTTCACCTCCTCCAGATAGCCCGGCGCCGGGTGGCCGCCGCACATGCCGGCGCGGTACTGGCCGCGCACGACGTCGCGGGCGACGCTCTCCGGCGTGAAGGGCTTGAGCGCACGCAGCACCTTGAGCTTCTCGTCGCGGATGGCGTCGGCATCGTTGCTGGCGGGCGGCTCCATCGCGATCATGGTCAGCAGCTGCAGCGCATGGTTCTGGATCATGTCGCGCAGCGCGCCGGTGCCGTCGTAGAAGGCGCCGCGCGTGCCCACGCCCAGCTGCTCGGCCAGCGTGATCTGGATGTTGGCGATGCTCTCGCGGCGCCACAGCGGCTCGAACAGCGCGTTGCCGAAGCGCAGCGCCATCAGGTTCTGCACCGAAGGCTTGCCGAGGTAGTGGTCGATGCGGAAGGCCTGGCTCTCGGCGAACACCGAACGCACCGTGCGGTTGATCTCCTGCGCGCTGGCCAGGTCGTGGCCCAGCGGCTTCTCCAGCACCACGCGCACCTTGTCGTGGTTCAGCCCGACCGCGCCCAGTTGCTGGCAGATCTGCGTGAACAGGTGCGGGCTGGTGGCCAGGTAGAGCACCACGGTGTCGGCGTTGCGCGCATCCAGCCAGTCCTTCAGGCCCTGGTAATGCTCGGCCTGCGACAGGTCCATGCGGCGGTAATGCACCAGCGCGGCGAAGCGCTCGAACTCATCGTCGCTGGGCCGCTTGCCGGCCTCGACCTCGCGGAAGCGCTCCTTGAGCCATTCGCGGTAGCGCTCGTCGGTCTGGTCGTCACGCGCGACGGCGAGAATGCGGCCGCCCTCGGGCAGCTTGCCGTGCCGGAAGGCCTGGAACAGCGCGGGCATCAGCTTGCGCCACGTCAGGTCGCCGGTGCCGCCAAAGAACACGAGATCGAAGGACATCTGCGGGGTCTCCAGGCCAGCGTTTCCCTATGTAAAAGCAGGGTGGCGCTAACCGTTGTGTAACTTAGTTTCGTGAAATACTATGCAGCAGTTTCTTCTTCGGGTCAATCAAGTCGACCCGGATACAGGCCCACCATGAACCAGCTCGACCAGCTCAAGGCCCTCACCACCGTGGTGGCCGACACCGGCAACTTCCTGCAACTGGCGCAGTTCGCGCCGCGGGATGCGACCACCAACCCCTCGCTGATCCTGAAGGCCGTGCAGTCGCCCGACTACGCGCCACTGCTGAAGGAAACGGTCGACGCGCATCGCGGCAAGCCGCTGGACGAGATCGTCGACGAGGTGCTGGTGCGCTTCGGCCTGGAGATCCTCAAGGTCGTGCCGGGCCGGGTGTCCACCGAGGTCGACGCCCGCCTGTCCTTCGACAAGGCCGCCAGCCTGGCGCGGGCGCGCCGCCTCATCGGCCTCTACGAGGCCGCCGGCATCCCGCGCGAGCGCGTGCTGATCAAGCTGGCCTCCACGTGGGAAGGCATCCAGGCCGCCGCCGAGCTGGAGCGTGAAGGCATACGTTGCAACCTGACGCTGCTGTTCGCCTTCGCGCAGGCCGTGGCCTGTGGCCAGGCCCGGGTGCAGCTGATCTCGCCCTTCGTCGGCCGCATCTACGACTGGTACAAGAAGGCCGCCGGCCCCAGCTGGGACGAGGCGACGATGTCCGGCGTCAACGACCCCGGCGTGAAGTCGGTGACGCAGATCTACGGCTACTTCAAGCAGCACGGCATCAAGACCGAGGTGATGGGCGCCAGCTTCCGCAACATCGGTCAGATCCAGGCGCTGGCCGGCTGCGACCTGCTGACCATCAGCCCCGATCTGCTGGCCCAGCTGCAGGCCACGGACGCGCCTTTGACCCGTGCGCTGGACGCCGCTGCCTTGCCCGCCCAGCCGGCGCAGCAGCTCGACGAGGCGGCGTTCCGCTTCGCGCTGAACGAGGACGCGATGGCCACCGAGAAGCTGGCCGAGGGCATCCGCCTGTTCGCGGTGGATGCGCGCAAGCTGGACAAGCTCATCGAGGCGTCCTGACCATGGCCGCGCGCTGCGACCTGTCGCCCGTCTGGGCCGAGCTGCAAGCCCACCAGGCCGCGAGCGGCCGCGGCTTCGACATCCGCACGGCCTTCGCCGCCGACCCCGGGCGCTTCGCGGCGCTGTCGTTCGAGGCGCCCGAGGTCTTTGCCGACCTGTCCAAGAACCGCATCGACAGCGCCACGCTGGCCCTGCTGCTGAAGCTGGCGCGCGACTGCGGGCTGGAGGCCCGTCGCGACGCGCTGCTGCGCGGCGACCCGGTGAATCACACCGAGGGCCGCGCCGTGCTGCACACCGCGCTGCGTGCACCGGCCGGCAGCGACGCGCCGTTCAATGCCGAGGTGCAGGCCTCGCTGGACGCCATGCTGGCGTTCGCCGAGTCCGTGCGGGCCGGTGAGCGCGGCGACATCACGGACGTCGTGCACATCGGCATCGGCGGCAGCGATCTGGGCCCGGCCATGGTGGTGCAGGCGCTGCAGGCCTACGGCCGCCGCGACCTGAGGCTGCATTTCGTCTCCAACGTCGATGGCCATGACCTGGCGCCGGTGCTGGCGGGCCTGGACGCGCGGCACACGCTGTTCGTCATCGCCTCCAAGACCTTCACCACGCAGGAGACGCTGGCCAACGCGCAGGCCGCCAAGGCCTGGTTCCTGGCGGCGGGCGGCGCCGACGTGGCGCGCCACTTCGTGGCCACCAGCAGCAACACCGTGGCGGCTGCGGCCTTCGGCATCGACACGGCGTTCGGCTTCTGGGACTGGGT
>CAXDTK010000107.1:0-16100 GCA_963992225.1 uncultured Comamonadaceae bacterium
AGGGCGTCAGCCCGACACAGCGTCGAAATCAACGGCTTGTTCAGCGTAGCCCTAAAGCGTTGCGGGTTCAGCCCAGCGATGCACGTCTACCCGGACCATCTGCTGTCCTGCCCGTGGTGCCAGCTAGAGAAGCAAGGCGTCGCGTACTTCATCGACCTGGGCACCGTCTACACGCCAACCTCGACTGGCTTCATTCTGGCCAAGGCATGGGCACTGATTGAAGCGGTCCCTGTGCCGCCGATTGCAACCATTCCGAACATCGGCCACGTTTCGGTCAAGCCGAGGCCACTGCCGTCCGACGTTCCAAGCAAGTCAGCCGTCATGGGCTACAGAGTGCTCGCCGTTGGCCTTGCCATAGTCATCGCCGTTATCTTTCCTAAGCTGTGGTTCTGGTGCTTGGTCGGCGGCTTCCTCGGCTGGACCGTGGCCGCGTCGGTCGGATCGGAGGCTCGCAGCAACGAGTGGCGGAAGCGCAAGGACGCAAAGGCCGCAGCACAGCAGGAATATGACCGCCTCGTGGACCAGGTTCAGCGAGAGACGGGGCCGCAAGGGTTCAGCGCGCGGCGTCAAGAGCTCATCAAGGCGCGTGACGAGTACCAGGGCCTGCCCCAACGGGAGAAGCAGGAGCTGGACCGCTTGCATTCGACTGCGCAGGAACGCCAGAAGCAGAAGTTCCTGGACTCGTTCTTCATCGACAGCGCGGACATCTCGGGGGTGGGCCCCGCGCGCAAAGCCGCGTTGCGATCCTTCGGGATTGAGACTGCCGCGGATGCTGATTGGAACCGGATACGCCAGGTGCGAGGCTTCGGTGAGAGCCTGACCCGTGCCGTGGTCGATTGGCGCGCTAGCTGTGAACGCCGCTTCCGTTTTGACCCCAAGAGCGCCATCTCACCGTCGGACGTCGCCGCCATCAAGTCAAGAATAGGCGCACGCAAGATCGCGCTCGAAGCCATGCTTGGCGCTGGAGCGTCCGAGCTGCGGCGGTTCCATGAGGGCGCCAAATCACGCGCGGCCGCCTTGCAGCCCGCAATCACTAAGGCAGCAGAGGCCCTAGCGCAGGCCACCGCTGACCTTGGAGCGATGTAGCCACGGAGCAAGCATGTCCAAGACATTGCGGAGCCAGAACAAGTGCAACGACTGCAGGTACACCTGGTATCCGCGCGGGAAGAACCTGTCGCGCGTTTGCCCGAGCTGCGGCAGCGAGAACGTCGCTGTTGTGACGAACTGGACGCCATTGATCGCCGTCGCAGCCATCGGTCTATATCTCGCCTTCGGCGGCAAGTCGAGCAACAGCGGCGCGACGAGCGGAACGTCTCCGCTTCCAGTCGAGACCGTAGCCCCCGTCGAATCGGTTACGCAGGAGGCGCCACATCCGGAGCCTGCCGTGATGCCCGCTCGCCTTCAAAAGCAGGAGAAGGAAGAGTACATCGAGCCGGCGCGGGGATCGCAGCAACGGGAACCTGAGGTGACGTCCACTTCCGCGTCGGCGCCCGCACAGGAGCCAGCGGTCTCGGTCAATGTCACCGCTTCAGCATCGCCGCCACTTGTGAAGGCGGACGAAGGCGACCGCACCTACACCGACGAGGAGATCTCCGCGCTGGAAGACCAGAAGCAGTACCACGGCAACGATCCGATCGTCCGGTCGAGGCTCGGAATTCCGTCGCGGGAGACTCGAAAGCTGATTCGCTAGGGCAACAACTACTTGGCGTCGATTCGGGCGCAGGGAGAGCAATGTGGGTCTGACCTTCTCGCGGAGCGTCCGCTTTGGCGCGGTTCGCTTCAACTTCTCGGGCTCAGGGATCGGCGTCTCCACTGGCATCAAGGGCCTGCGCATCGGCACAGGCCCTCGCGGCGCCTACATCAGCGCTGGCGTCGGCGGTTTCCGCTACCGAACGAGCCTAGGCGGGGCAAGCCGGCCAACCCCCAGCTCGGTGCAGCCGCGTGCTCCTGCCACGCCGATGACACCAGCGTCCGCGGCGCAGAACATTCTCCAATCGGTTGAGCACGACATCCAGAGCGTGCTGGACCTATCGGACTCCACCAGCGATGCACTGCTCGAGTCGATGAACGAACAGGCCAGGAAGGCGCAGCTCTGGCCGTTTGTCGGCGTGGGCGCATTTGTGCTCTTCATCTCGGCGCTACCTCTGATGGAAAGCTGGCCGGCATGGACCAAATGGCTCCTTGCTGGACTTGGAGCAGCCGTGACCGGTTGGATGAGACATCGCGACCGCATGAAGCGTCTGACGGTGCTGTTCTTTGAGCCTGACACGCGGACTTCAGAGGCGTTTGAGGCGGTTGTCCAGGCGGCCCACCGCGCTGGCGCCCAGCGCCTCCGATCAGTCCTCGAAACGTCCACCTACGCGGATTCCAAGTACACCGCAGGCGCGACGCAAGGGCTGAAGTTTGGGAAGGCATCGCGGACCGTCGGCCAGGTGCCTGGGGTTGTTGCCAACGTTGATGTCCCCGTATTGACCAGTGGCCGCACGACGTTGGCGTTCTTCCCTGACCGCGTGCTTGCCTTCCAAGGCAAGTCCGTGGGGGCGGTGAGCTATGCGGACCTCCAGATAGACAGCTTTCCGTCGCAGTTCATCGAACACGAATCCGTCCCCGGTGACGCGACCGTGGTCGAGCACACTTGGCAGTTTGTCAACAAGAAGGGCGGGCCCGACAGGCGATTCAGGAACAACCGTCAGCTGCCGGTCTGTCGCGTCAACCGCCTGCATATGGCGTCGGCGCGAGGCCTGGACATTCGTCTCATGGCCTCGCGCGATGGGACCTTCAACGAATTCGCGCGGGCAGTGCAGCAGTTCGCAAGGGTCCTGTGAGGGATGGCTGGTCAAGCCCGACGTGCGCAAGCTCCCTGTCGATGATCTCTGCCGTCACGCAGCGTCTGGGGCAAGGAGCGGCAAGTCGCACGGGCCAAGTGCCGCGGACCAGTCGCTCGGCCATGGTCCTATCGACGTCGTCTGAAGGACCTCTCTACCGGACCGAGAAGTTCCCAGGACTCGCAACCCAGGCCTTTCGCGAGCTTGAGGAGCGCCAGAAGTGAAGGCTGGCTGAGCCCGCGCTCAAGCCGACTGATGTACGAGCGTTCGATTCCCGTTTCCAGGGCCAGCGCTTCTTGAGACATTCCAGCTTGAAGTCGGCGATCCTTCGCCGCCCGGCCGAAAGCCTTGGCAATGCCTTCGTCGAGGCTGCTGTAACCCTTGGGGCGGCCAGGCCTGGGAGCATTCTTGGGGCGGACGGGCATCCACCCAAGGGTCTAGGATCAGAGCTATCTACGCCACGTTATAGATAACTCAAAGCGATTGCTGTGTGCCTCACGATGGCGGGCGCTGGGATGCCTTCCTTCGCAGTACGCGCAGCTGAGACGTGCCGTGCGGACCAAGCTCGGCATGCAGCTCACTGATGAACTTGATGAAGTCAATCTCGAGCGCGAGAAGCCAGTCACGCAGCTCGATGACATCGAGCCTGCGTTCGCCACTCTCGACCTTGCTTACGAGAGCCTGATCGCGACCGAGGCGGTCAGCCAGGTCGGCCTGACGCATGCGCTTGCCCAGACGTGCAAGCTGAAGCTTTTCCAGGAAGATTTCGTTGTGACGGGTGTGCAGAGTCTTGGCCATGGTGGGTTCCGCGCCGGACGCTAGCGCATGTCTGGCCGTATTCGATAAGCGCATTTTTTTCCACACGCGAGCGAGCTGGTGATCGGCGGCAGCTGGATCTCACAGTCGATGTCCGACAGAATGAGCTGGGTTATCTATACCTCAGTAGCTGGCGTTCCAGCACCGACCATCTTCCATCCATGTTCATTTCCCGCCCGCAGTACGAGCGCGCCATACCTGTAGGTCTTGAACATCCGGATGCTCGGCAATGGCGAATCGTTGAACTGGCGCTGAACGCACCCTGGTTTCTGCTCTCGTTGGAAGTGGTCGATGACGTAGAACCGGCGCTCAGCGTGCTGCAGACGCTATGCGTCGCTACGGAGCAAGACCTTTTTGGCCTGCTGAGCGGCGCTGCCCTTGCACGAGTGAGAGGAGTTGTCTGCATGCTTCCGGCTTGGCTCTCGTCTACCGGTCAGTGGTGTTCTCGTGAGGTCCGGGAGGTCTGGCAGTGCACCTCGGATACCGGTCGCCAGATCTTGTTTGTTGACGACGCCGGTATGCACATCGACCTTGGCACGGGTTCGGATAACCCAGTGCCGACAAACAGGCAGCTTGTGGTAAGGGTGAGCTCTGGGTCTACAGCACGATCGACAGATCCAGCAGCGGGTATCAACAGCTCCGGCAGGTACGCCAGTTCGGCCGTCACCAAGATGTTGTTAGGGGCCTCCTTGAAAGCCCGAGACGAGAGGGCACGGGCGAAGGACATGATCTCGGTGGCGGCGGCGGCGCGGTTGATCTCGGTGGAAGCCTCAATCATCCGTTCGTGGATTCGCGACGGCAGGGTGATTGCGGTTGACGTGTCGTCCAAGACCCCACGCCTGCCTCGTTGGCAATTCGAACCGGCAATGCGGGACGCAATCCCGGGAATTGCGGAAGCCCTCGGTACCAAGCATGGTTGGGACATCCTTGGCTTCCTTGAGTCGCCCTGCGACATGCTGGACGGCGTTACGCCAAGGGAGGCGATAGAGCGAGGTCGGCTCCCGCGTGTACTTGATGCTGCCATCGCTGCTTCCTTCTGAGCCGATCACGCCGGCTTAAGAGTTACAGGCATGAAGAGAGTTCGAGTCGCCCCTGGCAAGTTCGTCAACATTCCGACCAAGCTGGCCGCCAAAGCGGCCCGCGTGTTCGGGACCGGTCTTACGCGAGACCAGGTGCTTAAGTTGAAAGCATCTGAGCCTACGCTGGTAGCAAGCTTGATGGCAGGCTCGCCGAAGCCACTGAAAGTCTAAGGCGCGAAAGCGGCTGCGCTCCTGGCACATGGGCGAGTCTTAGCGAGGAGGCACCCTCAGAAGGGTCGATTGGGCTGGCGGCCATTGGCTGAGGTGCGGCCTGCCGAGCCTTCTGCGAAAACGTCTGATGGCCATTCCACAGCACATCGATGCCCACGTCGTCATGCCAGGTGACCTGTCCGTGCGTAAGTCGGTCGTCGGCGGGAGGGAGCGGCTTACTCGCGGCCGGCCAGTCTCTTGCGTGCCTTCCGAGATTGGTGGTTCGCGATGTATGTGAACAAAGAGCCCGCGTTCTTCTGCCCGAGCTGTGGCGCGACCGCATGGGCTATGGCGTCCGTCGACGTATCGAGGCCTAGCGCAATTCGATCTTCGATCTCTGCATCGACGAGTTCATTTGAGTACAGGCCGCGAAGCACATGAATCGCTTGCCCCTTTCGACATCCGATCGCTCGCATAGCTCTGCTGACACGCTGGGTCATTGCCCGGTCGGTCAAAGGCCGGCCCGTCTTTTCGGACAGAAAGATCTTCCCTTGAGTCTTTATGGCTGATACACCTAGGCGATCGACGAGTTCCTTCCGAGGGCCTTCGATGAAATCGAGAACTCTGTTCAGCATGAGGGTGCTTACTTCGAACTCGAAGCCATAGCCAAACTTCTGCGCGCTAGGCTTCAACGGGAGCGTCAATTCCGTCGCGCTGCGAACGTCAAGCCGCTCGATCTGGTCGACCGTTAGTGAGCAGATCGATCCCCGGCGAAACCCAGCCTCCGCAGCGATGTCAACGAATAACAGATCTCTCCAGGCCAAAAACGCAGATGTTGACGACTCATGGATCTGTTCGCGGAGCCGCTCATAAACGTCTCGGGGGACCGCCGGGAGAAAGCCCGAGGGGCTTGCGTTTGGCCGATGGTGCGGTGATCGGATCAAACACCCCGGAATCCAGTCCTGAGACGCGGTGCTGGTTCTCCTCAAAAATGCGGACGCCGTGATGCTGCATCCAGCAGATCCAATCGTTCCGGGTGTGCAGCGACCGGACCACTGCATCCAGAAGATCCAGGAGAGGACGGCACTAACCTTTTGATTGAGCGTGCTGTTGATTGCGGTCTCTGCCCCCCGTGAACGCGGATTCTTCTTGATCGAGATGTGTTCTGCGTCGAAGAACTCGCGGAGCTTCCGGTCAGATATGCTGTTTAGGTCCGCCTTCGGCTGCAAAAAAGTCCAAAACCTGACGAGGTGCCCCATGGTCTGCATCACCGTCTTGGCGTCGCTGTAGTTTCGCTTACAGAGCCAGATCGAATAGTCGGTCAACTCGCCGACCACGGAGCGCCGCCCCAGGTCGTACACCACCGACATCCCGGTCTCGGGGACCACGCTGTGCACGATGGCGCCCACGACTACGTTCGCTTCCCTGACGAGCGCTTGGCCGTGCCGAGCTGAACGACCTTTGCGCCCCTCGGCGCCTTACCGGCGCTTGATGAAAGTCCTGGTGCCTGGCGGGAGCCCTCCCTCTCTGCAGCGCGAAGCTTTGTTGTCAACACGCTGAGTTCATCGTTCGCCGCCATTAGCGCGTCGCGGAGTCTGAGCACCTCACGCTCCGCAATTCCCCTCAGTGTGTTCGCTAGGTCCAGGTCCCGTCGAAGGCGCGCCAGCTTCACTGTCTTTGGCGCATCCCGCTTGTTGACTAGTTGCGCCTCGTTAACAAGCGCGACTGCTTTCTGAACCGACGTCAACAGGTTGCTCTTTCGCAGCGTCTCATTCGCGTTTCGTTCGATTTCAGAAACGCCGAAAAGCAGCTTCTTTGGCACTCCTTCCGCAGTCCAATGATTAAACTGCCGCACGCTCGAAGGCAACGCCGCGAGGACACCCCTGTGCTCGTCAGCTTCACCTTCAGAGGCAGGCACGTGAGTCGCAATCTTGACCAAGAGATCCCGCTTCGCTGCGATCCGGCTAATAGCCATTGCATGGTTTGAATACGCGACCGCAGGCTTGATACTCACAGGTTTCGGTTTGGATCTCATCAGTACCTCCTGGCTACCGCAAACTGTCGGTACGCAATTTCAGGATCGCTTCAAGGTTCTTCAGGTCAATACGAGCTTGACGAACAACCACGCTGTCATCGCCACATCGGCCCTCAACCAAAGTGGCAAGACGCTCAATGTCCTGCTCTATTGCGTCGTTGTGCTCCTTCACCCAGTGGGAGTACGGACAGCCTGTGCACGTCACAGGGCTCGCGTTCTCCGGCGCCACTACTCCCATCCTCTTCGAATAGCAGCCGGCAGAGCTTGACTTTCTCAACGGCGACACGGCGCAGTTCACGTGGGGAAGCGGACGAAATGCGTGACCGCGATCAATGAGCGCGTCCCCTAGAACCTTGCCTTTGCCCTCCGCATCAAGTTCGCTGTAGTCCAACCGCGTTCCGAGCCTCTGGTGGAAACGCTGCACCAGCCTGATGAACTGACCACGCGTCTTGTGCCTTGGGCGATTGGCGATGACTTCTTCAACTAGCTGCCGGACACGCTCGCGTGCCACATCAGCGATTTCTGCGTTGATGAGGTCAATTTCCTTCCGATTGGCCTCAATTTGCTCTCTCGTGTGGATGCCGTAGGCGCGGGCTTCACTCTCGCCGGATGCCACACCGCGGTCTGAGATGTAAATGGTAGTGCTCGCTAGATCAAGATGGCCCAACTGCTGTGACAACGCTTGAATCCTGGCGTTCTCATATCGGTAATGGAAGATCAATGCGTATGCGCGCCGAAAGGTGTGCGGATGGATCGGCAGCCTTATATCTTCTCCAAGCGCCCTCTCTACAAAATAGTATGCCTGCTTATCCGCTGTCGCGACAAACTGAAACCATTGCATGCCGCCGCCGTTGTGCGCGAGGAGCCGGGGGATTTGAAATATCTTCACCTCTTTTTCAGCCGACCGTTTGGTCGGCGAGACGCCCATAAACTTTTCAAGATCCCTAGCGATATCGCTGATACGCTCCATTGCTTGTATCGCATCTTTTGTCATCGAGCCAACAAAGAAGGGCACGTAAGTCTTGTACGTCTTCTCTATGTACACCTCGTACTGATACAGATCCAGTGTTGGATCAAAACATTTAAGAGCGTTTCTGTGTATTCCTATCTTCTTGTTTTGAATCTCATCTTTTCGCCTTGCATTTAGGAATGCAATCACAACGAAGCACGCTGAGCTAGCTCCGTAGACAATATGCTTGAAAGATATTTCATCTACGCCGGGCTGCCGGAGACCAATTGATCCAATGCGCCTTTCGAACAACTCCTCCAGCTTTTCGGCGTTGACCGACTTCTTTAGGACTGAATGCACAGTTTCAGGTGTAATCGGCGTCTTAGACCACCAGCTCTTCGCATATGCAGTGCGGATCTCTTCAAGCAGAGCGGTCAACGGTGGCCCTACTTGGTAGAGCCACCAATGAGCTTCAACGAGAAGACGAGCAACCGTATCCGGGTCTAAATTTGCCGTGCGACGCCCCCTAACCCCATACAAGTCGGAAAGGCGCACGGTATCCGGAAACGGGACGAAACCCAAGCCGCCTTTCATTTCACCCAGAATATTTAGGCAGCCTAGCACGGATCGGAGGTGCGATTGTCCCATACCCTCATTAAAACTTTGCCGCCTCTTTCGTATCAATCTACTCTCGTCGCCAACTTTGTTTTCGCCGTGAAGTTTTAGTCCCCTCAAAATTCTGACCTTGGCAGGCGTAAGTTCCGAGCTCTGGCAATTGGTACCTATACGGCTACTGAATTTACGTTTCAATGAATACTGATACGCAAGCGATTTAGACTTCGCCACATAACTCTTCAGCTCGCCCAAGGATGCAGTCGCTATCAATTCCTTAGTTCGATCGTCAATTTCAAGCGCGCCGGACCAGCCTCCTTTTCCAAGCTTGGTGAGCAATATTTCACAGCACTGAACGGTCCAATCCTCCATCGCATATAGGCCGTTTCTCCATCCGTATTCAAAGAACTTAGCCCAGTCCCTCATCGCACTTGCCAGCCGAAGACCGTTCGATTTCGCTTTTGGGTCCATGCGACTATCCAGCTCTATTGCAGCGTTGCACAACGCGCGAGCTATCTCTGGTCGCGATGCGATAGAGATGGGTTCAGTTGAAAATGGAGTTGGAGGTAGGAAGTACTGATGCAAATCAAAAGTTCGGAACTCGCTCGCATCACTCCTCGCGCCTGCGTCACGAATTCGAATGATCGAGTTGTGAATGGTGAGGCAGCTACCGGTGAAGTCGGCCGAGGTTGGGGCCCTAACGCCGGGATTCGGCGGGAGTGGCTCAGCTACTGAGCGCTTGGGCATCAGCGATCCTCCTTTGAATAGCGCGAAGCTTGGACCCGTACCGTCCCTTCTGAAGAACTTCAACATAGGCGAAATTGAAAAGCATCGCCGGCAAGTGATATTTGAGGAATTTGTCCCGGTTCTCGTCCATTAAGCGCGACCAATTTCTTTGATAGTAAATTGAGGTGCGGAGAGCGGCCTCCATCGATTGGTCATTGACAACTAGGCGTCTATTTACGCAGCCGCCGCTTGAGTGGCAAGAGTGGCCATTGCAGAGACCCTCTTGCAAATAGTCCTCAAACGGAGGATGTATTGGATCTGAACAGTACGCCCCATCTCCGATTGGTCGTAGCAACCCGCTTCGCTGCGCTTTTGAATTGGTCGCGGTTGCGTTTACTTCGTTCTCCAAGCGTCGCTGAAATTCGAGATTAATAGCTGAATTCAGTCTTTTGGCTATTAGCTGATCAATATAAATCCCTGTCGTCCTGATTGACGCATGTCCGGCGGCTTCCTTCGCTACGGCCAAGCCGCCCTTTCGCACGGAGAGTGCGGTCAAACTCTGCACCCGAACCTGCTCAAGAGAAAATCGCGGAAGGTTATGGCGGGAAATGAAGCGCTTCAAAAATGTGCCCCAGCCGACATATGGGCGCACCACGCCATTTGCATCCCGTTGCGCGGCGTTAAGCCAGAGTCGCTGCTCGTTCCAATTGACGAGTCCGAGTCTCTTTAGGCTATCGAGCCGCCGCCTAAGGAATGTCACCGCCCACACGACGTCGTGATCTGAGGCCTCGACCGAGGATATGGGGGTACTTGAATTCGTTCTTCGTTTGTAGCTCCGCATCTCAAAGGGTGCTTCATCTGAGCTTATCCAATCATCTTGTAGTTCTAAAACCGAATTGCAGTTCCATTTGGTGTGGCATTGAAGCACCAAGAGACATGCAAGCATTACATGTGAAGCGTATATCTCCGGCCCAAACACGGATTCCTGTCGCCAATCTTGGCAAATTTCCTGCTTGATGAACGCCTCGATTTCGCCGCCCCGAAACATGGTGAATCGGTTAAAGTTGCGCTGCTGGGCAGCAATTGCTAGATAAGCCTTAACGACATCACGTATTGGTTTCCTGACCACCAGTCGCTTGCTCTTACTCAGCGCGGTGCCTCGCCGTACAAAGCCTTTCAGATATCTAAATAGGGACTTATCCAGCGGCTCTCGGGAAAGGTCGTCCAATTTTCCGATCGCAGACTGATACTCTTGGAAAACCGCGCTACACGCATCGCGAATCTTGTCTAGTGGGCGATTAAGAATCCGTTCCGTCTCTGTCTGGAGTTCGCGGAGCGTTTGGTGTGGAATAGCGCCTACTGGCGGCAGCATCTTGCCGTCGAGTTCGACTGCATCGTCACTGATTAGCTGTCGATGGTCATCGTGGGATTTGCGCAGTCGTGTTCGGAATCGCTTTCGTACGAAGGCAGCGGTAGCGGCCCCCTTGGCATCAATAAAGTTGAGAAGTAGCTTGCGGGTGCGAAGGGAAGTCGTGTGCCTCGAGTGATTCCCAAGAGTGGGTTGCGCAATCAAATCGTCTTCAAGAAGTACGAACATCTCCATAACCAAATCGGAGGTCACCTCCGCCATCGGCACGTTGGAGAGCCTGCGCCATCTGACATTTGCGTACAGCCGCTCCAACGTGGCGAGCGCCGCTAGGATCTCTGATTTCTGGAGTCGCTTAACTTCCGACAACTGCGCCGTGTGACACAAAGCGGCCCAAACCCATGACTCGGTTCCGAGCCCAAACCTTGAGAGCTTGAGCACTTCTTCCGATGTGTATTCCGTCTGGTGCAACCTCGTCTTCAGGCGAATCGCTGGCTTGCTTTCCATTGGCGCTACCTCTTTTGAGTAGGGTACCGGCGGCTGCGCGTTCCCCTGTACGGCGCTACCCTGCTCGGTGTCGCAAGGCTACATGGACTAGTACCGTCAACCTGGCGCCGGCCGACCTGCCCAAGGAAGGCGGCCGCTTCGACCTGCCGATGGCGCTGGGCCTGCTGGCGGCCAACGGGCAGATCGACGCGGCCCGGCTGGCTCGGCTGGAATGCGCCGGCGAGCTGTCGCTGGCGGGCGAACTGCGCCCAGTGCGCGGCGCGCTCGCGATGGCGCTGGCCTTGCGCCAGGCCGGCGCGGACCGGGAGCTGCTGCTGCCCGAGGCCAGCGCGGCCGAGGCGGCGCTGGTGGACGGCCTGGCCGTCCACCAGGCGCGTCACCTGCTGGACGTGGTGGCCGCGCTGCAGCCCGAGGGCGAAGCGCTGCCGCGTGCCACGCCGCTGCCGCGCGGCCCGCAGCCCGGCCTGCCCGACCTGGCCGACATCAAGGGCCAGGCCGGCCCCAAGCGGGCGCTGGAGATCGCCGCGGCCGGCGGCCATTCGCTGCTGATGGTGGGGCCGCCGGGCACCGGCAAGTCCATGCTGGCGCAGCGCCTGGCCGGCCTGCTGCCGCCGCTGGACGACGAGACCGCGCTGGAATCAGCCGCCGTGCTCAGCCTGGCGGGCCAGTTCGACATCGCGCGCTGGGGGCAGCGGCCCATGCGCGCGCCCCACCATTCGGCCTCCAGCGTGGCGCTGGTGGGGGGCGGCTCGCCGCCGCGGCCCGGCGAGATCTCGCTGGCCCAGCATGGCGTGCTGTTCCTGGACGAACTGCCCGAGTTCCCCCGCGCGGCGCTGGAGGCGCTGCGCGAGCCGCTGGAGACGGGCCGCATCCTCATCTCCCGCGCGGCGCGGCAGGCCGAGTTCCCGGCGCGCTTCCAGCTGGTGGCGGCAATGAACCCCTGCCCCTGCGGGCATCTGGGCAACCCGCTGCGCGCCTGCCGCTGCACGCCCGACCAGGTGGCGCGTTATCAGGGCCGGCTCAGCGGCCCCTTCCTCGACCGGCTGGACCTGCTCATCGAGGTGCCCGTGATCCCGCCGCGCGAGCTGCATGATCTGGCGCCCGGCGAACCGAGTGCCGCCGTGGCCGGGCGCGTGGCCGCCGCACGCGAACGGGCCGTGGCGCGCCAGGGCGTGGCCAACGCGCTGCTGCAGGCCCAGGACCTGGCCGGCCATGCCGCGCTGGAGCCGGCCGCCAAGGCCTTGCTGGAGCGCTCGGCCGAAAAGCTGGGCTGGTCGGCGCGCAGCTTCCACCGCGTGCTGCGCGTGGCCCGCACGGTGGCGGACCTGGTCGGCGCCGCCTCCATCGGGCCGGGCCACGTGGCCGAGGCCATCCAGCTGCGCCGCGGCCTGCCGGGCCAGGCGGCGTGAGCACCCCGGCCGCACGCCCCTAAAGCGCCTGGATCTCCCGCGTCAGCGCGTCCATCAGCAGCTGCACGCGCATGGGCTGGCGGCGGCGTTGCGGGTAGACCAGCCAGGCCGTCTGCGCCGGGCCCGTCCACTGCGGCAACAGGCGCACCAGCGCCTGCTGCGCCAGCAGCTCCCTGACCATCCAGCAGGGCTGGAAGGCGATGCCGGCGCCGCTGCGCACCGCGTCCAGCAGCGCCACCGCCTGGTTGACGCGGTAGCGCGTGGCCAGCGGCAGGTCCACCGGGCCGTCGGGGCCGGTCAGCGTGACGCTGTCGTCAGGCCCCAGCGGGTAGCGCAGGACGTGGTGGCCGGCCAGCTCCGCCGGCGTGCGGGGCTGGCCATGGCGGTTCACGTAGTCGGGTGAGGCCACGACGTAGCGCGGCCACACGGCCAGCTCGCGCGCGACCAGGTCCGGGGGCAGCGCGCCGCCAATGCGCACCGTCAGGTCGAAGCGCTCTTCCACCGGGTCGACGAAGCGGTCCTCCAGCATCAGGTCGATCTGCAGCTGGGGGTATTGCGCCAGCATGCGCAGCATCAGCGCATGGAGCCGCAACTCGCCCAGCGCCATCGGCGCGGAGATGCGCACCAGCCCGCGCGGCTGCCGCGTGCCGGCATCGAGATCGGCCACGGCCTCCTCGTAGTCCTCCAGCAGCCGGCGCGCGCTGTCGACAAAGCGCAGCCCCTCGTCGGTCGGCACCACCCGCGCGGCGCCGCGCGCCAGCAGGCGCACGCCCAGCGACGCCTCCAGCGCCGCGATCAGCTTGCTGACCGTCGGCTGCGTGGTGGACAGCGAGCGTGCGGCGGCCGACAGGCTGCCCAGGTCCACCGCCCGCACCAGCGCATTCATTGCCCGCAAACGGTCCATCACATTCCAATATCGAATGGCCAGCCCGCCATTCTCACCCCTTCTCAACGTTGCTGGCATTGCCCAGAGTGAGGGCATGCAACACCTCCTCCTCGCACCCCTGCTGGCCGGCCTGCTCACCGCCGCCGCTGCCGCCCCGCCGCCCCGGCAATGGCAACCCGCCTGGATCTCCAGCCCGCAACCCGCCTGGGGCAGCGAAGGCGTGCTGCCGACGGGCCTGCCGGCGCGGCTCGACAACGTGACGCTGCGTCAGGTCGTGCGTACCAGCGTGGCCGGGGAAGCGCTGCGGCTGGTGGTGGACAACGCCTACGGCCCGCAGCCGCTTGAGATCGGCAGCGTCACGCTGCGCCGGGCAGGGGGCGCCACCGCCGTGCGCTTCGGCGGCCGCGAGGGCCTGGTCGTCGCGCCCGGGGCACGCGTCGTCAGCGATGCCGTCGCGCACCCGGTGGCCGCCGGCGAACGCCTGGTGGTGGACCTTCATTTGCCCGGGCCCACCGCGCTCGCCGGCTTCCACTGGGACGCCCGCGAGCAGACGCTGCTGCTGCGCGGCCGCGGCCCGGAGGTGCTGCAGGCCAGCACCGGCCGCGCCTTCCTCACCGAACTGCAGGTCGCGTCCACGCGCCCGCCGGCCAGCGTCGTCGCGCTGGGCGACTCCATCACCGACGGCGTGGGCGCCACGCTGGGCGCCGACCAGCGCTGGCCCGACCACCTGGCCCGCCGCCTGGCGCCGCACGGCGTGGCGGTGCTGAACGCCGGCATCGCGGGCAACCGGCTGCTGCGCGCCGGCTGGGGCGAAAGCGCGCTGGCCCGCTTCGAGCACGATGTGCTGCGCCACCCCGGCGTGCGCGCCGTCATCGTGCTGCTGGGCACCAACGACATCGGCTTCCCGGGCAGCCCGTTCGCGCCGGCGGAGCCACCGCAGACGCTGGCGGCGCTGCAACAGGGCTTGCGGCAGTTGGTCGGGCAGGCCCACGCGCGCGGCGTGCGCGTGGTGGGCGCAACCGTGCCGCCCTTCGAGCGGGCGCTGGAGGGCACGCCGCTGGAAGGCCACCACAGCACCGCGAAGGAGGCCTTGCGGCAGGCGCTGAACGCGTGGATGCGCAGCGCGGGCGCGTTCGATGCGGTGGTGGATTTCGACGCCGTGCTGCGCGACCCGGCGCGGCCCGCGCGGCTGCTGCCGGCGCTGGATTCCGGTGACCACCTGCACCCCGGCGATGCCGGCTACCGGCGCATGGCCGAGGCCGTCGACCTGGCTGCGCTGCTGGGCGATGCCGTGCCGGAGGCGGCGCGGTGAACCCGGGCCTGCGGGACCGTCTGCCGCCGCCACTGCTGGCGCTGGCGGCGTTTGCCATCGGCACGACGGAGTTCGTCATCGTCGGCCTGCTGCCGGCCGTCGCGGCCGACACCGGCACCAGCCTGTCGCAGGCCGGGCTGCTGGTGAGCGGCTATGCGCTGGGCGTGGCGCTGGGTGCGCCGCCGCTGGCCGTGCTGGCCGCGCGCGCCACGCCCTACCGCGCGCTGGCCTTGCTGATGCTGCTGTTCATCGCCGGCAATGCGCTGTGCGCGGCCGCGCCGGGCTACGGCTGGCTGATGGCCGGGCGCATGGTCGCGTCGCTGACGCATGGCGCCTTCTTCGGCCTGGGCGCCACGCTGGCGGCCGAACTGGTGGCGCCGCAGCGCCGCTCGGCCGCCATCGCGCTGATGTTCAGCGGACTGACGCTGGCCAACGTGCTGGGCGTGCCGGCCGGCGCCTGGCTGGGCCAGCAGGCCGGCTGGCGGGCCACGTTCTGGGCCGTCAGCGCGCTGGGCGTGCTCGCGCTCGCGGCGCTGCTGGCGCTGGTGCCGCGCGGGGTGCAGCTGCCGGCCGCGGCCGCCGGCGGCTGGGCCGTCGTGCGGCAGCCGCGGCTGCTGGGCACGCTGGCGCTGACGGCGCTGGGCTTCGGCGGCATCTTCACGACACTGACCTTCCTGTCGCCGCTGCTGCAGGCGGAGGGCGGCTTCAGCGCCTCGCAGGTCAACGGCCTGCTGCTGCTGTTCGGGCTGGGGCTGACGGCGGGCAACCTGCTGGGCGGCTGGGCCGCAGACCGCTGGCCGGCGCGCTCGCTGCAGGTCATCCTCGCGGCGCTGGCCGCCGTCGAAGGCCTGCTGCACCTGGGCCTGCACCGGCCCGCGGGGGTCATGGTGACCGTGGTGCTGTGGGGCGCGGCGGCGTTCGCGACGGCGCCGGGCCTGCAAAGCCGCGTGCTGGGCGAGGCGCGGGACGCGCCAGCCCTGGCGTCGACGCTGAACATCGCGGCCTTCAACCTCGGCAACGCCGGGGCGGCCTGGCTGGGCGCCCAGGCCTTGCAGGCCGGCTTGGGGCTGCGCTGGCTGCCGCTGCTGTCGGCCGGCCTGGCGCTGGCGGCGCTGGGGCTGCTCGCGTGGATGGACCGCGGCGGCGGCGTCAGACGCGCGTGAAGCCGTTCTCGGTCAGGCGCACCTCGTCGCCGACGCGCAGGCCCGGGTCGGCGCGGCGCTCGAAGCGGCGCGTGCGGCCGTCGCTCTGCTGCACCTGCACCACCCAGACGGTGTAGGTCTTCTGGTTCTTCTCGATCTCGTTGCCGGCATAACCGCCGCCGACGGCGCCGGCCACGGTGGCCAGCTTCTTGCCGTTGCCGCCGCCCACCATGTTGCCCAGCAGGCCGCCCACGACCGCGCCACCCACGGCACCGACGCCGCTGGC
>CAXDTK010000108.1:0-15905 GCA_963992225.1 uncultured Comamonadaceae bacterium
CGGCCGTGGCCGGCGCCGCGGGGGCGGCGGTGGGGGCCTTGTCCTTGAACAGCCCCGGCAGCGTCCCGCCGGAGGCCGCGGTGGTGAGGGTCAGCCCGGCGCCCAGCAGGGCGGCGGCCGTGGCGGTCAGGGTGATCTTGGCGGTCTGGGTCATCGAGGGCTCCTGCGGCTGCGGTGCAGCCGTTGCAGGGCACTCTAGGCAGCCCGGGTGAGGGCTGGATGAGGCGCGGGTGAGGCGAAAGTTAAGGCGCGCCGCGCCCTGCTCAGCCGCCGGCGCCCGGCTCCGCGGCCAGCAGCACGGCGGGGGTGCGCCACTGCTGCCAGGCGCGCGTGCCGTGGAAGCTCAGCGCCCCCACGCTCCAGCACAGCCAGGCCGTCCACAGCGAATGGCTCAGGTAATGCGCGCCGCGCATCATCTGCACCCAGGCCAGCAGCAGGCCGGCCGCCAGCACCCCGGCCAGCAGCTTGCGGGCGGCGCCCGGCGCATGGTGCCGCAGCACGAACCAGCCGGGCAGCAGCGCGAACGCGGTGGACGCATGCCCCGACGGGAAGCAGCCGCCCGGCCCGCCATCGCGCAGCCCCAGCACCCAGTGCGGCACATGCCGCGCCACGGTGCCGCCGAACTCCATCAGCGACCAGGGGCAGCTGGTGCTGCTGGCCCGCTTGAGCATGGGGATGAGCGCCACGCAGGCCAGCGTGGTGGCCAGCCACCACAGCCGCTGCGGCGCCGGCAGCGCCGGCAGCAGCAGGCGCGGGCGCCACAGGCTCAGCGCCAGCAGCGCCACGCAGGCCCAGCCCAGCTGCCGCGCGCCGTCGTGCAGCAGCCGGGCGGTCAGCCAGTGCTCGCGCCAGGCAAAGCCGCTGGCCTGGCCGTACAGCCGCACCAGCGGCAGGTCCAGCCCGGCCGCCTCCCAGGCGGCCAGCAGGGCCAGGCCCAGCAGCGCGACCAGGGCGTCGCGGCGGGCGGAATGGCCGGGCTCAGGTCGGCGAAAAGCGGTGGGGGCGTGGAGGTTCATGCAGGCGGGCTGACGCGCAGGTTGCGCAGTCTGGCCGCCGCACGCTTAAGCGCCCCTTATGGCGCCTGCCGCCTGCTGTCCGCGGCCTGTCGGGCGCCTGTCCGGCGTGCCCGCCACGCCGGGGCGGTCCTCAGCCGCCGCTCCAGCGGCCGCCCAGCGCGCGCAGCAGCGTCACGCGGTTGGCCTGCTCGGTCTGGCGCAGCGTCACCAGGCCCTGCTGCGCGCTGGCGAGCTGGCGCTGCGCGTCCAGCAGCTCCAGCTGGCTGCTGCCGCCCAGGCGGTAGCTGTCCTCGGCCAGCCGTAGGCTCTGGGCCGCGGCGGCCACCTGGGCCTGCTGGGCGTCCAGGCGCTCGGCCAGGCCGTCGCGCACCGCCAGCGCATCGGCCACCTCGCGGAAGGCCGACTGCAGCGCCGCCTCGTAGCTGGCCAGCGCCTGGCGGCGGCTGGCCTGGCTGGCGTCCACCTGGGCCGCACGGGCGCCGCCGTCGAACAGCGGCAGGTCCAGCTGCGGCAGCAGGCTCCAGACGCCGCTGCCGCTCTTGAACAGGCCGTCCAGCTCGGGCGAACGCGTGCCGGCGCTGGCGGTCAGCGTCAGCCGCGGGAAGCGTGCCGCGCGGGCCGCGCCCACGTCGAAGGCGGCGGCCTGCAGCTGCTGCTCGGCGGCGCGCAGGTCGGGGCGCTGCAGCAGCACCTCGGCCGGCAGGCCGCCGGGCAGCGCGGGCAGGGCGGTGACGGGCTCCAGGTCCTGGGCCGCCGGCAGCAGCGTGTCGGGCAGCGGCTGGCCGGCCAGCAGCTCCAGCTGCAGCCGCGCCTGGGTGACGGCGCCCAGCGCGCGCGCGGCCTCGCCGCGCGCGGCCTCGAAGGCGGTGCGGGCGCGGGCGCGCTCCAGGCCGGCCACGGCGCCCAGCCGGTAGCGTTCCTCGGTCAATGCCAGCGTGCGCTGCTGGCTGTCGCGCAGCTGCTGGGCCAGCGCCAGCCGCTGCTGCTCGGCCGCCAGCGTCAGCCAGGCGTTGGTCACCTCGGCCACCAGGCTGAGCCGCGCGCTGCGCTGCGTCTCCTGCTGGGCCAGATAGCGCGCCAGCGCGGCGCCTTCCAGGCTCGCCAGGCGGTTGAAGAGGTCGATCTCGTAGCTGGCCAGGCCCAGGTTGACGCCGTAGCTGGTGGTGGTGGCGCCGCTGGCCGCGCGCTGGCGGGTGGCCGAGGCGCCGGCGTTCAGGTCGGGGATGCGGTCGGCTTCGGCGATGCGGTACTGCGCGCGCACCCGCTCCACCGCGGCGGCGCTGGCGCGCAGGCTGCGGTTCTGCTGCAGCGCGATGCCGACGACCTCGCGCAGCCGGCGGTCGGCGAAGAAGCCGTCCCATTCATGCGCCCGGTCCGCGGGCAGGTCGACGGGCGCCTCGGCCACGCGGAAGCCCTCGCGCAGCGGCGGCGCGGGCTTGTCGGTGGCCGGCACCAGGCTGCCGCAGCCGGCCAGCGCCAGCGCACAGGCGGCGCCCAGCAGGGTCAGGTGTTGCTGTTTCATGCCTTCACCTCCGCCGCGCCGGCGGCTGCCGGTTTGGCCCCGCCGCCGAAGCGTTGCTTCACCCACAGGTAGAACAGCGGCACGAAGAAGATGCCCAGCACCGTGGCGCTGGCCATGCCGCCCAGCACGCCGAAGCCGATGGCCTTCTGCGAGCCCGAGCCGGCACCGCTGGAATAGGCCAGCGGCAGCACGCCCATCATGAAGGCGAGAGACGTCATCAGGATGGGGCGCAGGCGCTGGCGGCTGGCCAGCAGCACGGCGTCCAGCAGCCCCATGCCGCGCGCCAGCAGCGTCTGTGCGAACTCGACGATGAGGATGGCGTTCTTGGCCGACAGGCCCACCGTGGTCAGCAGGCCGACCTGGAAGAACACGTCGTTGTTCTGCCCGCCGAGGTGGCTGGCGATCAGCGCGCCGAAGATGCCCAGCGGCACCACCAGCATCACGCTGAACGGCACCGACCAGCTCTCGTACAGCGCGGCCAGGCACAGGAAGATGAACAGCACCGAGACCGCGTACAGCAGCGGCGCCTGGTCGCCCGACAGCCGCTCCTGGTAGCTGCGGCCCGACCATTCGTAGCCTATGCCCGGCGGCATCTCGGCCAGCACGGCCTCCATCGCCTTCATCGCCGCGCCGGAGCTGACGCCCGGCGGCACGTCGGCCTGGATCTCGTAGGCCGAGCTGCCGTTGTAGCGCACCAGCTGGCGCGGGCCGTTGATCCAGCTGCTGCTGGCAAAGGCCGTGAACGACACCATCTGCCCGGCCGTGTTGCGCACGTACCAGTGGTTGAGGCTGTCGGGTGCGGCGCGGTAGGCGCCCTCGCCCTGCACCAGCACGCGCTTGACGCGGCCGCGGTCGATGAAGTCGTTGACGTAGGCGCCGCCCAGCGCGATGGACATGGTGTCGTTGATGACGTTGGGCGGCACGCCCAGCACGCCGGCCTTGTGGTCGTCGATGCGGATCTGCAGCTGCGGCGTCTCGGTCAGGCTGTTGGTGCGGGTGCGGCTCAGCTCGGGGCGCTGGTTGGCCAGCTCGATGAGGCGCTCGCGGGCCTCCACCAGCTGGTCCTGGCCCAGGCCGCCCAGGTCCTGCAGGAACAGCTGGATGCCGGCACTGCCGCCCAGGCCGCGCACGGTGGGCGGCTGCACGATGAAGATGTTGGCGTCGCGCACGCGCCGGCCCAGTTCGCGCGTGAAACGCTCGGCCAGCGCGCCGGCCGCCTGCTCGGGCGCCTTGCGGTCCTGCCAGTCCTGCAGCCGGATGAAGCCCTGGCCCGAGCCCTGGTCGCCGCCGGCGCCGCGCACCACGTTGTAGAACAGCACTTCCTTCTGGTCGGCCAGGTAGGCCTCCAGCTGCTGCATCACGCCTTCCAGCCGTTCGCTGGTGGCGCCGGGCGCCATGCGCACCTGGATCTGCAGGCCACCCTGGTCCTCGTCGGGCAGGAAGGAGGTCGGCAGGCTCTTGTACATCCAGGCCATGGCGGCGATGACCGCCAGGTAGACCGCGAAGCTGCGCACGCCGCGCCGGGTCATCCAGCCCACGCCGCGCACATAGCGCTCGGTGAAGGCGTCGAAGCGGCGGTTGAAGCCGCCGAAGAACCAGTCCAGCGGCTTGCCGAACGGGCCGCCATGCTTGGCATGCTCGCCCTGGTGCAGCGGCTTGAGCACCGTCGCGCACAGCGCCGGCGACAGCGTCATCGCCACCAGCACCGACAGCACCATCGCGCTGACCACGGTGATGGAGAACTGGCGGTAGATGATGCCGGTGGAGCCGCCGAAGAAGGCCATCGGGATGAACACCGCCGACAGCACCACCGCGATGCCCACCAGCGCGCCGGTGATCTCCTGCATGCTCTTGCGGGTGGCGTCCTTGGGCGACAGGCCCTCCTCGCGCATCAGCCGCTCGACGTTCTCCACCACCACGATGGCGTCGTCCACCAGCAGGCCGATGGCCAGCACCAGGCCGAACATGGTCAGCGAGTTGATCGAGAAGCCGGCCAGCGCCAGCACGCCGAAGGTGCCCATCAGCACCACCGGCACCGCGATCGCCGGGATCAGCGTGGCGCGCAGGTTCTGCATGAACAGATACATGATGACGACGACCAGCACGATGGCCTCGATCAGCGTCTGCACCACGCCCTTGATGGACACGCTGATGAAGGGCGTGGTGTCGAAGGTGACGGTGGCCTTGTAGCCGGGCGGGAAGAAGGGTTCCAGCTCCTTGATCTTGGCCTTCACCGCATCGCCGGTGGCCAGCGCGTTGGCGCCGCTGGCCGGGAAGATCGCCAGGCCCGCGGCGGTGCGGGCGCTGGAGCGCACGTTGGTGGTGTAGCTGTCGCGGCCCAGCTCGACACGGGCCACGTCGCCCAGCCGCAGCGCCGAGCCATCGGGCTGCACGCGCAGCACGATGTTCTTGAACTCCTCGGCCGTGGTGAGCTTGGAGCGCGCCGTGATGATGGCCGTCAGCCGCTGGCCCTCGGGCACCGGCTGGGCGCCGATCTGCCCGGCCGAGACCTCGGTGTTCTGCTGCTGCAGCGCGGTGCGGATGTCGCCCGGCACCAGGCTGTAGCGCTGCAGCGTCAGCGGGTCCAGCCAGATGCGCATCGCATAGCCGGAGCCGAACACGTTGACGTCGCCGACGCCCTCGACGCGGCTGATGATGTCCACCAGCGTGCTGTTCAGGTAGTCACCCAGGTCGGAGGAGCTGACCGCCGGGTCGTCGCTGGTCAGCATCATGACCATCAGGAAGTCGGTGCCCGACTTGGTCACGCGCACACCCTGCGCCTGCACCGCCTGCGGCAGCCGGCTGATGATGGACTGCACCTTGTTCTGCACCTGCACCTGGGCGGTGTCGGGGTTGGTGCCGGCGATGAAGGTCAGCGTGGTGCTCGCGTTGCCCGCGGCGCTGCTGCTGGACTCGATGGACAGCAGGCCGTCGATGCCCTTCAGGCTCTGCTCGACGATCTGCGTCACCGAGTCCTCGATGGCCTTGGCGGAGGCGCCGGGATAGCTGGTGTTGATGGACACGCGCGTGGGCGCGATGTCGGGGTAGCGCTCCAGCGCCAGCTGGTGGATGGCGCCGCCGCCGGCCAGCATGATGACGATGGCGATGACCCAGGCGAAGATGGGCCGGTCGATGAAGAAGGAGGCCATGGCTCAGCCGTTCTTCGCCGTCGAGGCGGCCGGGGCCGCCGATGCGGCGGGCGCCGCCGAGGCTGCGCCTGCGGGCGCCTGGCCCTCGCCCTTCTTCCTGGCGAAGCCCGCCGGCACCGGCGTCACCGCCTGGCCGGGGCGGGCGCGCTGCAGGCCCTCGACGATGAGCTTGTCGCCCACCTTCAGGCCGCTGGTCACCAGCCACTGGTTGCCCACCGCGCGGGCCAGCGCGAGGCGGCGGCGCTCCACCTTGTTGCCTTCGCCCACCACCAGCGCCGTCGCGTCGCCGGTGGGCGTGCGGCTGACGCCCTGCTGCGGCACCAGGATGACGCCGCTGTCGACGCCGGCCAGCAGCTTCGCCCGCACCACCATGCCGGGCAGCAGCGTCGCCTTGGGGTTGGGCACGCTGGCGCGCAGCGTCACGGCGCCGGTGCCGCGGTCCACGGTGACGCCGCTGACCTGCAGCGTGCCGGGCTGCGGGTGCAGGCTGCCGTCCTCCAGCATCAGCTGGATCTGGCGGCTGCCGGTGCCGCCTTCGAGCTGGCGGCGCAGGCTCAGCAACTCGGCGCTGCTCTGCACGATGTCCACCTGCATGGGGTCGAGCTGCTGCACGGTGGTGAGCGCCTGGGTCTGGTTGGCCGTCACCAGCGCGCCGGCGGTGACGCTGGAGACCTCCACGCGGCCGCTGATGGGCGCGGTGATGCGCGCCCGCTCCAGCTGCACGCGGGCGGCGTCCAGCGCGGCGCGGGCCACGGCCACGTCGGCCTCGGCCTGCTTCAGCGCGCCGGCGCTGTCGTCGGCGGCCTGGCGGCTGAGGGCGTCGGCCTTCAGCAGCTCGGCGTCGCGGGCGGCACGGCTGCGGGCCACGGCCAGCGTGGCCTCGGCCTTCTGCAGCGTCGCGGCGCTGCGGGCGCGCTCGGCCTCCAGCGCGGCGGCGTCCAGCTGGTACAGCGGCTGGCCGGCCTTGACGGTGGCGCCTTCGGTGAACAGGCGCCGGAGCACGATGCCGCTCACCTGCGGACGGATCTCGGCCACCTGGCTGGCCGACAGCCGACCCGGCAGCTCCAGCGCCAGCGGCGCGTCCTGCGTGCTGACGCTGACCACGCCCACCTCGGGCGGGTTGCCCTTGGGGCCGGCCTTGGCGGCGTCGGCCGCGTTCTTGTTCTGGCAGGCCCCCAGCAGCAGCAGGGCGCCCAGGGCGGGAAGGGTGAGCAGTCGGAGCACGTTCTTGGCCATGGGGGCGCATGCTGCCAGCAGAATGTGGAGAGAGCTTGAAAGCCGGGCGCCTGACCCTGCTTCCCTTGCCCGCGTGGCGCCGTCGCGGCCACCATTGCCCCCTGATGATGAAGCTGAGCCTGACCACCCGCCTGTTCGCCGCCGTGCTCAGCACCGCCATGGCCGTGGCGCTGGCCATGGGCGTGGCCACCCATGTCAACCTGAACCGCGACTTCCTCGGCTACCTCAACGAGCAGGCCGTCAACCGGCTGGAGCTGGCCCAGGTCAGCGTCACCGCCGGCTACCGCGAGAACGGCCGCAGCTGGGACTTCCTGCGCGAGAAGCCCGAGCTGTGGGGCCGGCTGCTGCGCCCGCGCGTGCCCGAGGCCGACGCCCCGGCCGTCAAGACCAGCCCGGCCGAGCTGACCGGCGCGACCCGGCGCTTCACGCTGCTGGACGCCGAGCGCCAGCGCATCGCCGGCTTCACCCAGCCTTCGCCCGACGCCGTCGAGCGGCCCATCATGGTGGACGGGCTGACGGTGGGCTGGGTGGTGCTGACGCCGTTCGAGTCGGTCAGTTCCGGCGCCGAGAAGCGCTTTGCCGACGCGCAGAAGCGCTCGGCCTGGGCGGTGGGCGGGGCGGCGGTGCTGCTGGCGGCGGGCGTGGCGTTCTGGGTGTCGCGCCGCCTGCTGCGGCCGGTGCGGCGCGTGGCCGCGGCCAGCCACCGCCTGGCCGCGGGCGCCTACGACACGCGCGTGCCGGTCAGCGGCAGCCATGACGAGATCGGCCAGCTCAGCCAGGACTTCAACCACCTGGCGCTGACGCTGCAGCGCAACGAGGCGATGCGCCGCGAGTTCATGGCCGACGTGTCGCACGAGCTGCGCACGCCGCTGGGCGTGCTGCACGGCGAGCTGGAGGCACTGGAGGACGGCGTGCGCCGCCTCGACGGCCAGGCGCTGCGCTCGCTGCAGGGCGAGGTGGCCACGCTGCACAAGCTGGTGGACGACCTCTACGAGCTGTCGCTGGCCGACGTGGGCGCGCTGTCCTACCGCAAGGTGGACCTGGACCTGCGCGAGCTGATCGGCGCCACGGCCGGCGCCTTCCGCGAGCGCATCCAGGGCAGCGGCCTGGCGCTGCAGCTGGCGCTGCCGGAGCAGCCGCTGCCGGCCTTCGGCGACGAGCGCCGCCTGCGCCAGCTGTTCAGCAACCTGCTGGAGAACAGCTGCCGCTACACCGATGCGGGGGGCACGCTGCGCATCACGGCGCGGCGCGAGGGCACGCGGGCGGTCATCGACGTGCAGGACTCGGCGCCCGGCGTGCTGCCCGAGCAGCTGCCGCGGCTGTTCGAGCGCTTCTTCCGCGCCGAGGGTTCGCGCAGCCGGCGCAGCGGCGGCGCGGGGCTGGGGCTGTCGATCTGCCAGCGCATCGTCGAGGCCCACGACGGCCGCATCGAAGCCCGGCCCGCGCCGCTGGGCGGGCTGTGGATGCGGGTCGAGCTGCCTTGCCCTGGATGAAGGCGGACGCGATGCTGCCGTTCGACCCCGGCCCGGCGCGCGTGCTCGTCGTCGAGGACGAGCCCAAGCTCGCCGCACTGCTGGCCGACTACCTGCGCGCCGCAGGCCACGAGCCCGAATGCGTGGCCGACGGCCGCGAGGTGCTGCCGGCCTGGACCGCGCGCCGCCACGACCTCATCCTGCTGGACCTGATGCTGCCGGGGCTGGACGGCCTGACGCTGTGCCGCGAGCTGCGCGCGCGCAGCAGCGTGCCCATCCTGATGCTGACCGCGCGCGCCGACGAGGCCGACCGGCTGCTGGGCCTGGAGCTGGGGGCCGACGACTACATCGCCAAGAACCCCTTCAGCCCGCGCGAGGTGATGGCGCGCGTCAAGGCCGTGCTGCGCCGCAGCCGCGCCGGGCAGGGGGCGCCGGCCGCATCGGCGCCGCCGGCGGACGACCCTGCCGCCCCGGGGCTGCAGATCGACGACGCCGGCTGGCGGGCCAGCTGGCGCGGCCAGCCGCTGGACCTGACGCCCAACGAGTTCCGCCTGCTGCGCACGCTGGCCGCCCAGCCCGGCCGCGTCTACTCGCGCGCCCAGCTGCTGGAGCAGCTGCACGACGACGGCCGCGCCGTCACCGACCGCGCGGTGGACAGCCATGTGAAGAACCTGCGCCGCAAGCTGGAGCAGGCCGGCTGCGGGGCCGACTGCATCCGCGCGATCTACGGGGTGGGCTACCGGCTGGATGCGTGACGGCGGCCCACGGCCCAAACGACGGCATAGTTAGCAGACCGACCCAAGCCCATCCGCAAGCTGACATGACCACCGCCAACCCTGTGCTGACCTGCGCCTCCCCGGAAGACTGGGAGGCCTGGCTGCAGGCCCACGGCCACAGCAGTGCCGGCGTGTGGCTGCGCCTGGCGAAGAAGACCTCCGGCCAGACCACGCTGACCTACGCCCAGGCGCTGGACAGCGCGCTGTGCTTCGGCTGGATCGACGGGCAGAAGAGGGGCGAGAGCGACGGGTTCTGGCTGCAGCGCTTCTCGCCCCGCACGGCCAGGAGCATCTGGTCCAAGATCAACACCGAGAAGGCCGAGGCGCTGGTGAAGGCCGGCCGCATGCGCCCGGCCGGGCTGCGCGAGATCGAGGCGGCCCGGCAGGACGGCCGCTGGGCCAAGGCCTATGCCTCCGCCAGCAATGCCACCGTCCCCGCGGACCTGCAGGCAGCGCTGGACGCCGACCGCAAGGCCCGGGCGTTCTTCGAGGCGCTGGACCGGCAGAACCGCTACGCCATCCTGTTTCGCATCCACAACGTGAAGAAGGCCGAGACCCGGGCGAAGAAGATCGCCCAGTTCGTGGCCATGCTGGCCCGGGGCGAGAAGCTGCACCCGTGAGGCCCGCGCAGCGCTGACCGCCGCGGGCGCGCGCCGGCGCTGCCCGGTTCAGCCCGGCTCAGCCGGGGTCCGGCCAGGCGATCTCGGCCCGCAGCCCGCCCAGCGGCGCATCGCCCAGCCGCACCGTCGCGCCCTGTTGCCGCGCCGCCGCGCGCACGATGGCCAGGCCCAGGCCGCTGCCTTCCACGGTGCTGTCCTCGCCGCGCTGGAAGCGGTCGAACACGCGCTCGCGCTGCGCGGGCGGGATGCCCGGACCGTCGTCGTCCACGCGCAGCAGCGGGGCGCCGTGCGGGCCGCTGGCGTTTCGAATCGCGCTGACCTGCACGGTGCGGGCGCCGTACTTCACCGCGTTGTCGAGCAGGTTGCGCAGCGCGCCGCGCAGCGCCTGCGGGTCGCCGGTCAGGGGCAGCGGTTCGGGCGCGGCCAGCGTCAACCTCACGCCGGCGCGGTCGGCCAGCGGCTGCACGTCGGCCAGCGCCTGGCGGGCCAGCTCGGCCAGGTCCAGCGGCAGCCGGGCGGCCTCGGCGCCGGGCTCGGCGCGGGCCAGGGCCAGCAGCTGCTCGACGAGGCGGGCGGCGCGGTCGATGCCGCCGCGCAGCCGGGCGATGGCCGCGTCCTGCTCCTCGCCGGGGGCGGCGTCGCGCAGCAGGCCCAGCTGCAGCTTCAGCGCGGTCAGCGGCGTGCGCAGCTCATGGGCCGCATCGGCGACGAAGCTGCGCTGCGCATCGAAGGCGGTGGCCAGCCGCGCCAGCAGGCCGTTGAAGGCGTCCACCAGTGGCGCCACCTCGCCGGGCAGGCCCGTGGTGGGCAGGGCGTCCAGCGCGCCGGCCCCGCGCGCCTGCGCCGCGTGCGTGACGCGGGCGAGCGGCGCCAGCGTGACGCCCAGCAGCCACCACAGGGCCGCGGCCACCAGCGGCAGCGCGATGGCCACCGGCGCCACGCTGCGCAGCGCCGCCACCGCGGCCAGGCGCTGCCGCACGGCCAGCGGCTGGGCCACCTGCACCACGCGCAGCGGCGTGGCGGCGCCGAACACGCGCCAGTCCTGCCCGCCCAGGCGCAGGTTGGAGAACCCCAGCACCGCGCGCGCCGGCAGCGGCTCGGTCATGCCCTGCGGCCGGCTGGAGTACAGCGCCAGCCCCTGCAGCGACCAGATCTGCACCACGTAGTCGAAGCTGGGGTCGGCCAGCGCGGCGGCCTCGTCGCTGTCGACCCGGCCCTGGTCGCGCAGCGACAGCGCGGTCTGGCGCAGCTGGTAGTCGAACAGCTGGTCGGCCTCGGCGCGCACGCTGAAGTAGGTGGCGCCGCCCACAGCCGCGGCCGTCACCAGGCCCAGCGCCGCCAGCAGCGCGAACAGCCGGCCGCGCAGCGTGCCGGGCAGCTTCACGCGGCACCGCCCTTCGCGGGGCCGGCGTAGTAGCCCAGCCCGCGCACCGTGTGCAGCAGGTCGGCGCCGAGCTTCTTGCGCAGCTGGTGCATGTAGACGCTGATGGCGTTGCTCTCCAGCTCCTCGCCCCAGCCGTAGAGGCGGTCCTCCAGCTGGGCGCGCGACACGATGGCGCCGGGCCGCTCCAGCAGCGCCTGCAGCAGCGCGAACTCGCGCGCCGACAGCAGCACGGCGCGGCCGCCGCGCGTGACCTCGCGGGTGGCCGGGTCCAGCCGCAGGTCGGCCACCTGCAGCGTGGGGCTGCTGCGGCCGCCCTGCCGGCGCGTGACGGCGCGCAGCCGGGCCAGCAGCTCGTCCAGCTCGAAGGGCTTGACGAGGTAGTCGTCGGCGCCGGCGTCCAGGCCGGCCACCTTGTCGGCCAGCGCGTCGCGCGCGGTCAGCACGATCACCGGGGTGGCGTCGCCGCGCCGGCGCAGCGCCTGCAGCACAGCCACGCCGTCCTGCCGGGGCAGGCCCAGGTCCAGCAGCACGGCGTCGAAGCGTTCGCCGCTGGCCAGCACCGCGTCGGCGGCCTGGCCGTCGCGCAGCCAGTCGGCCGCAAAGCCCTGGCGGCGCAGCGCCTCGCGCAGGCTCTCGCCGATCATGGGGTCGTCTTCAACAAGCAGCAGGCGCATCGGCGGTGGCGGCGGGGCAGGGTGCGGCGTGCATTGTGGCGACTCCTGCGACCCGGGGGGAGCGGGCCGGGCGCCCGCGCGGCGGCCGGGCTCGTCGCGCAGAATCGCGCTCTCGGCAAGACAAAGGAATGCGTCGATGCACCTCGAAGACCATGCGGCGATCGGCGCCTACCTGAAGGAGCGCCGCAACGCCATCCTGCGGGCCTGGCGCGACGCGGTCAGCAGCGATCCGGCCCTGACGACCGGCGCCGCGCTGCCGCGTGCGCAGCTGCACGACCACATTCCCGCGCTGCTGCTGAACTTCGAGCGCAGCCTGCTGGGCGCCGACGGCCTGGCCGGCCGCGACGCGCAGGAGGTGCAGCAGGGCGATGCCGCGGCCCACGGGCTGCATCGCTGGCAGCAGGGCTTCGACCTGGGCGAGGTGACGCGCGAGCTGGGCCGCCTGAACGAATGCGTGGTGGTGGAGCTGGAGGCCTATGCCGCCGCCCACCCGGAGGTGGCGCCGGCCGCGCTGGCCGAGGTGCGCCGCATCTGGGCGCGGCAGTGCAGCGAGGCCATCAGCGCCAGCGTGTCGCAGTATTTCGAGCTGCAGCAGATCGAGGCCGCCGCCCACATCCGCGACCTGGAGCAGGCGCTGCAAGCCCTGCAGGAGCTGGAGCAGCAGCGCGCCCGGCTGTGGCAGGAGGCCGCGCACGACCTGCGCGGCGGCCTGGGCGTGGTGGCCGCGGCCACCGCCGGGCTGACGTCGCCGCGCGCGTCGGAGGCGATGCGCGAGAGCTTCGTGCGGCTGCTGGACCGCAACGTCGGCACGCTGCGCCACTTGCTCAACGACGTCACCAGCCTGGCGCGGCTGCAGGGCGGGCTGGAGCGGCGCACCATCGCGCCGGTGGATGTCGGCGCGCTGCTGGCGGCGCTGTGCGACGACTTGCAGCCCGCGGCGGCGCAGCGCGGCCTGAGCCTGCGCTTCGAACCCGACGGCGCGCTGACCGTCGACACCGACGCGGTGAAGGTGCGTCGCATCGCTCAGAACCTGATGCTCAACGCGATCAAGTACACCCGCGAGGGCGGCGTGACGCTGCGCTGCGGCGGCTGCACGCCGGGCGACCGCGAGCGCTGGTTCCTGGAGGTCCGCGACACCGGCCCGGGCTTCCATGCCGGCCCGGGCTCGCAGCTGGCCGGCGCGCTGGAGGAGGCCACCGACCAGGCCCGCCAGGTGGCCGCCGACCATGCCAGCGGCGCCGTGACGCATGCCGAGGTCTCCGGCATGGCCCAGCCCCAGCCGTCGCGCGCCGACCCGCGGCCCGTGCAGCAGACGGCCGGCGAGGGCATCGGGCTGTCCATCGTCAAGCGGCTGTGCGACCTGCTGGACGCGACCGTCGAGGTGCAGTCCGAGATCGGCGTGGGCACGACCTTCCGCATCCTGCTGCCATGCCGCTACGACGAGGCGCCAGCCGCCTGAGGGCCGGCGGTCCGCCTAGCCGGCCGGCAGCGCGGCCGGGAGCAGCAGCAGGCTCGTGAAGCCGGTCAGCGGCGGCGCCAGCCAGCGCTGGGCGCGTGCCTGCCCGGTGGCGCGCACCCGGCCCGCGGCCGCCAGCTCGGCCAGCGCGCGCTGCACCTGGCGCTGGCTGGCGCCCAGCGCCAGCGCCAGCGCCGAGGTGGACCAGGCCGCGCCGTCCGACAGCAGCGCCAGCAGCGCGCCGGCCTCACCCTCCAGCGGCGGGGCCAGCAGGTCGACGCCGCGGTCGTCCGCCGGCCGCAGCGCGAAGCCGGCGGGCGTGGCCTCGATGCCGGCCAGGCCGCGCAGCAGCGCGCGCAGCCGGCCGATCTCGACGCGCAGGCGCGCGCGGTGGCTGTCGTCGGCCTCGCGCAGGCGGAACACGCCGGCGATCAGCGCGTCGCGGCCGGCATCGCCGGGCCAGGCCTCGGCCAGCCCGCGCAGCAGCGCGAACAGCACCGGCCGGCGCGCCAGCGGCAGCCAGCGCGGGCCGGCGCGCAGGCCGTGGCGGCAGGCGTCGACGACCAGCGTGTGGGCCTGCAGCCGCGCCGCCACCTCGCGCAGCGTCAGCGTGCGCCAGGCGCCGTCGACACGGCCGCGCGCCGCGGGGCGGTCGGGCAGCGCCAGCGCCTCGTCCACCTCGGCCTGCAGGGCCGGCACGGCGGCGCGCCGGGCGGCCGCGGCGGCGCGGGCCAGCGCGGCCTCGGCCTCGGGCAGCTGCGGGCGCAGGTGCAGCGCCCGCAGCGCCAGCTCGGCCGTCGCCAGCGCCGCCACCGTGGCGGGCAGCGGCGGCAGCGCCAGGCCTTGCAGCGGTGCCAGCGCGGCGCCCGCCTCGTCCAGGCGGCCCAGCAGCAGCGCCCGACGCGCCACGAGCAACCGCGCCTGCAGCGCGTTGGCATGGTCGCCGTGCTGCGTCAGCGTGGCGAGCGCGGCGTCCAGCGCGCGCGGTGGCGCGGCCAGGTCGCGCAGCGCCAGCGCCACCTCGGCCTCGGCGACCACGCAGCGCGCCCGCGCCAGGGGCGCCCCGGCGCCGAAGCCACGCGCGGCCTGCCGCAGCAGCTCGCGCGCCCGCGGGTGTTCGCCCAGCTGGGCCATCGCGATGCCGCGCAGCGCCAGCGCTGGCGGGTCATCGCGCAGCGCGACATGGTTGAGGGCCCGCAGCGGGTCGCCGCTGGCGAGGGCGCGCGCGGCGGCCGAGGTCTGTGCGTCCATGGGCGCGAGGCTAACCCGCCGCGCCCGGGCGGCCGGCTCAGGCGGTGGCGGTCAGGCGGTCGATGGTGTCGATGAGCTGCAGCGGGCTGAAGGGCTTGACGAGGTAGTCGTCCGCCCCGGCCTCGCGGCCGGCGGCCAGGTCGGCGGTCTGGCCGCGCGCGGTGAGCAGCACCACCAGCGGCGGGTGGGCCTCGATCTTCAGGCGCCGGCACACCGCCAGCCCGTCCATGCCGCCGGGCATCATGATGTCCAGCAGCACCAGGTCGGGCTTCAGCGTCAGCGCCAGGTTCAGGCCCTCGGGGCCGTCGTAGGCCTCGTAGACCTCGTGGTTGCCCAGTTCCAGCGACATGCGGATGAGCTTGCGGATGTCGGGCTGGTCTTCGACGATGAGGATGCGCTTCATGGCGGGCTTTCAGGGGGTCAGAGCGATGCGGGCGTGGTGTCGCCGAAGCGCGCCGCGGGCAGGAGGATGGAGACGACCGTGCCGCCGCCGTCGCGGTTGGCGGCCCAGATGCGGCCGCCGTGGGCGTTGACGATGCGCCGGCAGATGGCCAGGCCCAGGCCGGTGCCGCCGGAGCCGTCTTTCGTGGCGGTGGACTGCACGAAGGCCTCGAAGATGCTCTCCAGCTCGTCGGGCGGCACGCCGGGGCCGCGGTCGAGCACGTCGATGCGCACGCCGTCGGGGGCATGGCGGGCCAGCAGCTGGATGTCCGAGCCCTCGGGCGAGAACTTGATCGCGTTGGCCAGCACGTTGCGCAGCACCTGCTGCAGGCGCTGCGGGTCGGCCAGCACGACCAGCGGCTCGCGGCCCACGTCGCGGTCCAGCCCCAGCCGGCGGGCGTCCAGCAGCGGCGCCAGCTCGCGCGCGATCTCGGCGGTCAGCGGCCGCAGGTCCAGCCGCTCGGGCTGCAGCTGCTCGGCGCTGTTCTCGATCTTGCTGAGGTCCAGCAGGTCGTTGACGAGGCTGAGCATGCGCTGGCCGGCGCGGTGCACGTCGGAGAACATCTCGGCCAGGCGCGGCTCCTGGCGGGCGCGCAGCTGGCCGATCTCGGAGAAGCCCAGGATGGACTGCAGCGGCGTGCGCAGCTCGTGGCTGATGTTGGCGACGAACTCGGACTTGGCGCGCGAGGCCTGCAGCGCGGCGTCGCGCGCGGCCCGGGTGGCGCGCTCGGCCTCGCGGAACTCGCTGATGTCCATGAAGCACACCACGATGCCCATCGGCCGGCCGTCGGCATCGGGGAAGGTGGACTTGCTGATGTAGAGGTCGCGGCGGCGACCGTCGGTGCCGTGCCAGACCTGTCTCTTATACACATCTCCGAGCCCACGAGACGGACTGCTATCTCGTATGC
>CAXDTK010000109.1:0-15877 GCA_963992225.1 uncultured Comamonadaceae bacterium
GATAGGAGTCCGTCTCGTGGGCTCGGAGATGTGTATAAGAGACAGCCCTCTTCGTCCTCCCCTTCGTCACGCTGTACGTCCTGCTGCTGCTGTGGCCGCTCGCCAAAGGCATCTGGATCAGCTTCCACGACCACGACCTGCTGTCCAACGACAGCTTCTGGGTCGGCCTCGGGAACTACCAGGAACTCTTCAGCGACGAGGTCTTCCACCAAGTCGTCTGGAACACCATCCGCTTCGTCGCCATCAGCACGCCCCTCTTCGTCATCCTGTCGCTGATGCTGGCCTTGGCCTTGAACCGCCCCGGCCGGCTGGCCACCTTCCTGCGCGCCACCTTCTTCTGCGCCTCGGTGTTCTCCGTCACGCTGATCACGCTGGTCTGGAAGCTGGCGCTGATGCCCGAACGCGGCCTGATCGCACAGGCCTTCGCCGCGATGGGCATCCCCGAGCTGCCGCTGCTGACCAGCGACCACCTGGCGCTGACCACCATCGCCCTCGTCACCGTCTGGTGGATCATCGGCCTGCCGATGATCCTGTTCCTGTCGGCGCTGCAGCAGATCCCGTCGGACATCTACGAAGCAGCCGCGCTCGACAACACGCCCAGATGGCGCGTGCTGACGCACATCACGCTGCCCAGCCTCAAGCGCGCCATCGTGCTGGTGGCGCTGATCGAGGTGATCCGCCAGTTCCAGGTCTTCCCGCAGATCCTGCTGATGACCAACGGCGGGCCCAACAACACCACGCGGTCCATCGTGCAGTTCACCTACGAGCAGGCCTTCATGCAGCTCTCGCTGGGCTATGCGACGGCGGCCTCGCAGATCCTGCTGGCCATCATGCTCATTGGCGTCTCGGCCCAGCTGTGGCTCGAACGCGACCGCAAGGGAGCCCAACGATGAACCCCTTGCTGCGCCGCGGCTGGTTCGACCGCTTCGTGATGGCTGCGCTCACGCTGCTGGCCCTCGCCTGGATGGCCCCGCTGCTGTGGGTGCTGGCGCTGTCCTTCAAGCCCAACGAGTTCCTGCTGCGGCACACGGACGTGTTCCTGGCGCCGCCCTACACGCTGGCCAACTACCTGGACATCCTGCAGACCTCGCAGGTGTTCCGCTGGCTGGGCAACAGCGTGGCGGTGGCGCTGCTGCAGACGGCCGGCGTGCTGGTGCTGTCGTCGCTGGCCGGCTACGGCTTTGCGCGCTGCGAGTTCCCGGGTCGCAGATGGCTGTTCGCGCTGGTGATGTTCGGCCTGGCCATCCCGGCGCAGTCGGTCTTCATCCCGCTGCACCGGCTGTTCTCGGACTGGAACCTGCAGAACACCCTCGCCGGCCTGACGCTGCCGGGCCTGGCGGCGCCCTTCGGCGTCTACCTGATGACGCAGTACTTCAAGGCCATCCCGGCCGAGCTGGAAGAGGCCGCGATGCTGGACAACGCGTCGCGGGTCAAGACCTTCCTCACCATCATCCTGCCGCTGACGCTGCCCGCGCAGGCCACGCTCGGCATCTTCACCTTCCTGGCCTGCTGGAACGACTACCTGTGGCCGCTGGTCATCGCGACGCAGCCGGACATGTACACGCTGACGCGCGGCCTGGCCTCCACGCAGACCAACTTCGCGCAGTCGGAGGGCCTGGGCTTCCTGATGGCCCAGGCGGTGTTCGCCGGCGTGCCCGCGCTGATGCTGTATCTGTTCTTCCAACGCCACCTCGTCACGGCCGTCGCCGGGACGGGCAAGTCATGATGAAGCGCGCTGCTCTTCTTCTTTGCGCCGCGCTGCTGGCAGCCTGCGGCGCCCGCACGCCGGAGCCCGGCACCACCGAGATCACGCTGATGCGTTTCTTCGGCAGCTGCGAGTCGCAGTTCGGCCAGGTGGTGAAGGCGTCCGAGGGCGTCGGCGAATGCGGCATCGTCACCGCGCTGGTCAACGAGTTCAACGCCACCAACAAAGACGGCATCGTCGTGCGCACGCAGATCGGCGAATGGGGGCCCTACTACGACCAGCTCACCGCCCGCCTCGTCTCCAAGGACGTCCCGACGGTCGCCGTGATGCACGAGTCGGCCCTGGGCGACTACGTGCGCCGCAAGCTGGTGCTGCCGCTGGACGAAGACTTCAAGCGCGTCGGCATCCCGGTGGACGACTTCACCGCGCATGCGCGCAAGGGCATCACGTTCAACGGCCAGACCTATGCGCTGCCCTTCGACACCTGGGCCTGGCTGTGGCACATCAACACCCGGCTGATGAAGCAGGCCGGCCTGACCGCGGCCGACGGCCAGCCGGTGCTGCCGCGCTCGCCTGACGAGCTGCTGGCGCAGGCGCGGCAGTTCAAGCGCAAGACCGGCAAGCCCTATTTCGCCTGGGCCGTGGCCAACGAGACCGCCGCCAACAACCGCACCTTCCAGTCGCTGGTGGCGCAGCAGGGGGCGCCGCTTTTCGCCGAAGACGGCAAGCGCATCCACATGCACCAGCCCGCGGTGACGAAAGCGCTGACGCTGATGCAGACGCTCTACCAGGAAGGCCATGTGCGGCCCAACCTGGACTACGCCGCCGCCAACCAGGCCTTCCTGAACGGCCAGGCCGGCGTCGTGGTGGTGGGCACCTGGACCATCGACCAGTTCCTGCGCGAGTCGCAGAAGCCCGACTCGCCGCTGCAGGGCGGCTATGCGGTGCGACCGTTCGCGCAGCTCTACGACAAGCCGGCCGTGTTCGCCGACGGCCATTCGTGGGCGCTCTTCAAGGGCGGCACCACCGACGCCAAGGGCCACGAGGCGGCCGTGAAGTTCCTGAAGTTCGTCTGGGACCGCAGCGCCGAGTGGTCGCGCACCGGCCACCTGCCGGTCAGCCAGACCGTGGCACGGAGTGAGGCCTTCCGTGCCTTGCCGCAGCGCGCGTCGCTGGCCGAGATCACGACCACCGGCACGTCCATGCCGGGCAACGTGCCCACGCAACGCAACATCGAGCTGCTGATCGGCGAGGACGTGGCCAACCTGCTGCTGTCGGGCAAGCCCGTCGCCGAGGTGCAGGCCAGCGTCGAGAAGCGCGTCAACAAGGCACTTTCAAAGGCGCGACGCTGATGACCTTCCAAGCCTCCCTGATCGTCGACCGCGACTTCGACCTCGCGCCGCTGGACCGCCGCCTGTTCGGCGTCTTCGTCGAGCACCTCGGCCGCTGCGTCTACCTGGGGCTCCACGAGCCGGGGCACCCCACCGCCGACGAGCATGGCTTTCGCGGTGACGTGGCCGAGCTGACGAAGGAGCTGGGCGCCACCATCGTGCGCTACCCCGGCGGCAACTTCATGTCGGGCTACAACTGGGAAGACGGCGTCGGGCCGAAAGACCAGCGCCCGCGCCGCCTGGACCTGGCCTGGTTCTCCACCGAGACCAACCAGGTCGGCACGCACGAGTTCATGGCCTGGTGCCGCAAGGTCGGCATCGAGCCGATGTTCGGCGTCAACCTCGGCACGCGCGGGCCGGACGAGGCGCGGCACTACCTCGAATACTGCAACCACCCCGGCGGCACGGCGCTGTCGGACCTGCGCCGATCGCACGGCGCGGAAGAGCCGCTCGGCATCAAGTTCTGGTGCCTGGGCAACGAGATGGACGGCCCCTGGCAGATCTGCCAGAAGACACCGGACGAATACGGCCGCATCGCCAAGGAGACCGCCAAGCTGATGCGCTGGGTGGACCCGACCATCGAGCTGGCCGCCTGCGGCTCGTCGGCCTACGACATGCCGACCTACGGCGTCTGGGAAGACCGCGTGCTGGAGCATTGCTTCGAGTTCGTGGACTATCTGTCGCTGCACAGCTACTTCGTGAAGCCGCCGGCGGACACCAGCACCGAGAGCTTCTTCGCGCAGATCGAGACGAATGCGCGCTACATCGAAGACACGGTGGCGATTGCCGACGCCGTGGCCACGCGCAAGCGCTCGACGAAGCGGCTCAAGCTGTCCTTCGACGAGTGGAACGTCTGGTACCGGGCCCGCCACGGCGACCACCTGAAGCAGGCCGGCTGGCCCGAAGCGCCGCGGCTGTTGGAAGAGGTCTACACGGCGGAGGACGCGCTGCTCATCGGCGGCATGCTGACGATGTTCATGAACCATGCGGACCGGCTCAAGGTCGCCTGCATGGCGCAGCTGTGCAACGTCATCGCACCCATCATGACCGAGCCCGGCGGCACGGCGTGGCGGCAGACGATCTTCCATCCGTTCGCGCAAGCGGCGCGCTGGGCGCATGGCGATGTGCTGCGCACGGTCGTGAAGTCGCCCGGCTTTGCGAATGCAAAGCACGGCGAGCTGCCGTATCTGTGCGCCAGCGTCGTCGATGACGCGGCCACCGGCCAGACGGCCGTGTTCCTGTTGAACCGCAGCCTGACCGACGAGATGGACCTGTCCATCACGCTGCGCGGCCTGGGCACGGACCGGCAGCTGGTGCAGGCCGAGCAGCTGCATTCGGCCGACATCAACGCCACCAACACGGTGGACGCGCCCGACCGCGTCGCACCTCAACCTCTCGAAGGTGTGCTCGTCGACAGCGAACAGCTGCGCGTGACGCTCAAGCCCGCCTCCTGGAACGTCATCGTCACGAAAGCCGCCCGCGCCTCATGAACAGCTGGACCAACCCCATCGTCGAGCAACGCGCCGACCCGCACCTGAGCCGGGTGGACGGCCGCTACTGGTTCACTGCCTCGGTGCCGAGCTACGACGCCATCGAGATCCGCGCCGCCGACAGCATCGCGGGCTTGGCGAGCGCGCCGACGAAGCTGATCTGGCGCGCGCACGCCAGCGGCCCCATGAGCTTCCACGTCTGGGCGCCGGAGCTGCACCGCATAGTCGGCCGCTGGTACGTCTACTTCGCGGCCAGCGAGCGCGACGACATCTGGAAGCTGCGCATGTACGTGCTGGAGTGCCTGGGGGACGACCCGCTCAGCGGCGACTGGATCGAACGCGGCCAGATCGTGACGCCCGAGGAAGGCTTCTCGCTCGACGCGACGCCGTTCGAGCACCACGGCCGCCGCTTCCTGTGCTGGGCGCAGAAGAGCCCGCCGAGCGAGAGCAACCTCTACATCGCCGAGATGGCCAACCCCTGGACACTGAAGACAGAGCCCGTCGTCATCACGCGCCCGGACCTGCCCTGGGAGCGCATCGGCTTCTGCGTCAACGAGGGCCCCGCGCTGCTCAAGCGCCATGGCAAGGTCTTCATCGCCTACTCCGCCGCCGCGACCGACGCGAACTACTGCATGGGCCTGCTGTGGGCCGACCAGAACGCCGACCTGCTGGACGAGGCGAGCTGGCACAAGTCGCCCACGCCGGTGTTCCAGACGCATGAGGCCGCCAGCCAGTTCGGCCCCGGCCACAACAGCTTCACGACCACGCCCGACGGCCGGACCGACCTGCTGGTCTACCACGCCCGCCACTACCGCGACATCGTCGGCGACCCGCTGAACGACCCCAACCGCCATGCACGCGTGCAGGCCTTCGGCTGGCGTGCGGACGGCTTTCCCGACTTCGGCGCCCCGGTGGCGGACGGTCTCTATCAAATCCCCCCGGTCTGAACCCATGAAGCGCATCGCCTCGTTCCTGCTCGCCCTGCCCGCCCTCGCCCAGGCGCTGAACAGCCCCGACGGCCAGATCCAGGTCGACCTCTCGGTCAACGACCAGCAGCAGCTGGTCTACACGGTGCAGCGCGCCGGCCAGCCGGTGCTGCAGGCCTCGCGACTGGGACTGCTGCTGGAGCAGGGGGACTACGCCAACGGGCTGAAGCTGGTGGCCACATCGCCGGTCAAGGCCCATCGCGAGGCCTACACCTTGGCCGCCGGCAAGAGGAGCCGCATCGAGGTCCGCGCCAACGAGCAGCGCTTCACGGTCGCCAACGCGGCCGGCCAGCAGATGACCGTCACGCTGCGCGCGGCCAACGACGGCCTGGCGCTGCGCTACACGGTGGACGGTCCGGGCCGCAAGACCTTCAGGGACGAGCTGACCGCCTTCGCCTTCCCGGCCGACGCCCGCGCCTGGCTGCAGCCCATGTCGGTCGCCAAGACGGGCTGGAAGCGCACCAACCCCTCCTACGAGGAGCATTACCAGGTCGACATCCCCGTCGGCACCGCCGCGCCCTCGCACGCGGGCTGGGTCTTCCCCGCGCTGTTCCGCAGTGGCACGAACTGGGTGGCGCTGACGGAGGCCGGCATGGACGGCCGCTTCCATGCATCGCGGCTGCACAGCGACTCCACCGGCGGCACCTACCGCATCGGCCTGCCCGAGGCGAGCGAGGTCAACACCGGCGGCCACCTGCTGGCCGACATCAACGGGCCTCTCACCACGCCCTGGCGCGTGCTGGCCATCGGGCCGCTGAAGACGGTCATGGAGTCGACCCTCGGCACCGACCTGGCCGCCCCCGCTATCGCCTTCGACAAGGCCCGGCTCAAGCCCGGCCATGCGTCGTGGAGCTGGGCGCTGCTGAAGGACGATGCCACGGTGTTCGACGTGCAGAAGCGCTTTGTCGATTACGCCGCCGACATGGGCTGGAACTACACGCTGGTGGACGCCGACTGGGACCGCAAGATCGGCGACGCCAAGATGAAGGAACTGGCCGACTACGCGCGGACGAAGAACGTGGGCCTGCTGGCCTGGTACAACTCCTCGGGCGCCTGGAACGACACCGAGTACAGCCCCAAGGGCGCGCTGCTGACCCGGGCCGCCCGCGCCCGCGAGTTCGCCCGTATGAAGGCCATCGGCGTGAAGGGCCTGAAGGTGGACTTCTTCGGCGGCGACGGCGCCTCCGTGCAGGCCTACTACGTGGATCTGCTGAAGGAGACGGCCACCGCCGGCCTGCTGCTGAACTTCCATGGCGCCACGCTGCCGCGCGGCTGGAGCCGCACCTACCCGCAGCTGATGACGGTGGAGGCCGTGAAGGGCTTCGAGTTCGCCACCTTCGAGCAGCGCGACCAGGACGCCGTGCCGGGCCACATCGCGATGCTGCCCTTCACGCGCAACCTGTTCGACCCCATGGACTTCACGCCCCTGGTGTTCGGCGACATTCCCAACATCCGGCGCGCCACGCGCAACGGCTTCGAGCTGGCGCAGAGCGTGCTGTTGCTGTCCGGCATCCAGCACTACGCCGAGACGCCCGAAGGCATGGCCGGCGTGCCGGCCTACGTGAAGGGTTTCCTGCGCGAGCTGCCCCGCGCCTGGGACGAGGTGCGCTTCCTGGCCGGCGAGCCGGGCCGGTACGTCGTGCTGGCGCGCCGCGCCGGCCAGCAATGGTTTGTCGCCGGGCTGAACGCCGACGCGCAGCCGCGCGGCATCACGCTGGACCTGGCCTGGCTGGGCCGGCGCGAGGGCCAGCTCATCACCGACGGCAGCGGTCCGCGTGAGTTCAGCGAGGGCCGGCTCACCGCCCCGGCCGCCACGCTGACGCTGGCGCCGCGCGGCGGCTTCGTCGCGCGCTTTCGATAATGGCTTTTTTTGCCCCCCAGGCGCCGATGCGAACCCGAGCGGACCACTCCACCTACAGCGCCCAGCCCGAGGGCAAGAGCCAGCACGCCCGCATCGTCAGCGAGCTGGGCCTGGCCATCGTCGGCGGCGAGCTCCAGCCGGGCGACAAGCTGCCGCCCGAGGCGCAGCTGCTGGAGCGCTACGAGATCAGCCGCCCGGTGCTGCGCGAAGCGGTGCGCGTGCTGGTGGCCAAGGGGCTGGTGGTGTCGCGCCAGCGCGCCGGCGCCAGCGTGCGGCCGCGCAACGAATGGCATCTGCTGGACCCCGACGTGCTGTACTGGCTGATCCAGGCCCGGCCGCAGCAGGACTTCGTGCAGACGCTGCTGGAAGTGCGCCAGATCTTCGAGCCCGCCGCCGCCGCGCTGGCCGCCCGCGCCGCCACCGACGCGCAGCTCAAGGCCATCGAGGCCGCCTATGAAGGCATGGCCGCCGCCCGCACCACCGAGGAGCTGCTGGAGCCCGACCTGGCCTTCCACCGCCGCATCGCCGAGGCCACCGGCAACGACCTGCTGGCCTACATCGGCAACATGCTGTCGCTGGCGCTGCGCGAGTCCATCATCCTGTCCAGCCAGCTGCCCAACACGCACGAGCTCTCGCTGCCGCGCCACAAGGCCATCCTGACGGCGCTGCAGGCCCGCGACCCGCTGGGCGCCCGCCAGGCCACGCTGGTGCAGCTGGACGAGACCGGCGCCGACATCCACAGCGTGCTGGCCAGCGATGGCCGCGTGAACCTCGCATGACTGCGCGCGACGACGACGACAACGCCGCGGCGCTGACCGACGCCAGCCCCAACCCCAACTGGTTCCTGCGCGCGCGGCTGAAGACGCGCCAGCTGCTGCTGCTGATCGCGCTGGACGACGAGCGCAACATCCACCGCGCCGCCGAAGTCCTGTGCATGACGCAGCCCGCCGCGTCCAAGCAGCTCAAGGACCTGGAGGACATGCTGGACGTGAAGCTCTTCGAGCGCCACCCGCGCGGCATGGCGCCCACGCTGTACGGCGAGACCATGATCCGCCACGCCCGCATGGCGCTCACCTCGCTGTCGGCGGCGCATGACGACATCGTGGCGCTCAAGCATGGCCTGTCCGGGCAGGTGGAGGTGGGCGTCATCATGACCCCGGCCATGGGCCTGCTGCCGCGCGCCATCTCGCGCATCAAGCTGCAGGCGCCCAAGCTGCGCATCGGCGTGCAGATGGAGACCAGCAAGGTGCTGCTGGACATGCTGCAGCGGGGCAAGCTGGACTTCATGATCGGCCGCATCGTCGAGGAGGAAGGCGCCGCCGGCCTGCACTACGAGGAGCTGACGGTGGAGCCCGCCTGCGCGGTGGCCCGCATCGGCCACCCGCTGCTGAAGGAAGACAACCTCAAGCTGGCCCACCTGGCCGACCAGCCCTGGATCCTGCCGCCGCCGGGCAGCGTGCTGCGGCACCGCTGGGAGCTGATGTTCCGGCGCGCGGCGCTGGAGCCGCCGGCCAATGCGGTGGACACCACGGCCCTGCTGCTGATCACGGCGCTGCTGCAGCAGACCGATTCGCTGCATGTGATGCCGGTGGAGGTGGCGCGCTACTACGCGTCGCTGAACGTGCTGGCCATCCTGCCCATCGATCTACCCTGCCACATGGATGCGTTCGGGATCATCACCCGCGAGGGGCATCTGATGTCGCCGGGGGCGCGGCAGTTGCTGAATGAGGTGCGGCTGGCGGCGCGGGATTTGTACTGATCGTTGGGGCGTTTTTGCGGAGCGTGCGGTCGCTCGGGCGACGCGGTGGCTGAGGTGGGGCGTTGACCAAAAGGTATCCCATGGGATACATTGAGGCATGCGAATCCAGATCACCGAGGTCTATCGCGACTGGATCAACGGGCTGAAGGACCGCGTCGGCCGCGCAAGGATTCAGGTGCGGGTGGATCGGCTGGCTCACGGCAACCCGGGCCAGCACCGGCACTTGGGCGATGGTGTCTCCGAGCTGAAGATCGACTTCGGGCCGGGCTACCGCGTCTACTACACGGAACGAAACGGCGAGCTGATCGTGCTGCTGGCCGGCGGCGACAAGTCGACCCAACAGCAGGACATCCAAGCCGCCCTCGCTCTGGCACGCAACCTCTAGGAGTACGAGATGGCCCAGGCAAAAACAAAGACCAAGACCCTGGCTTACGACGTGGCGGAGCAACTGCGCACGCCCGAGGAAATGGCGGCTTACCTGGATGCCTGGTTGACCGATGCGCCAGACGACGTCGCCGGCATTGCCCGCGCGCTGGGCGACATCGCCCGCGCCAAAGGCATGACCCAGGTCGCCCGCGACGCCGGCCTCAGCCGCGAGAGCCTCTACAAGGCGCTCAGCGAGAACGGCAATCCGAGCTTCGCCACCGTCCTGAAGGTCGCCCGCGCGTTGGGCGTTCGCCTGCATGCCGAGGCGGCGTGACGAGGCGGTGCCTGGCTTGGCAACCTCTTGTCGGTTCGGTGCCATGTTGCCGGGAGTCCGCCCGGGCATTTCAAAGAGGAGGCGCTGAACCGGCTGCACGCCGTGCTCACGACTGAAATCCGTCGCTCGGGCGACGCGTGCGCCGTGGCTCAGGTGCTCACGGCATTCGTGAACGTCAGCCGGTTGCCGAAGGGGTCGGTCACCGACAAGTCGCGCGAGCCCCAAGGCGTGTCGTGGATGCCCGGACGCGCATGGCCGTAGTGCGTGGCGGTCAGCTCGGCGTGGAACGCGTCGATGTCGCTGACCCGAATGCGCATGGCGGCGCCGGGGCAGCAGTCGCCGTGGTGCTCGCTCAGGTGCAGCACGCAGCCGGCGCGCGACACCTGCAAGTACAGCGGCAGGCCCGGCTCGAAGCGATGCTCCCAGTCGACCGTGAAGCCAAGGAAGTCCACATAGAACTCGCGCGCCTTGGCCTCGTCGAAGCTGCGCAGGATGGGGGTGGTCTGGGCGAATTGCATGGCGCGCAGTGTGCCGGCTCGCCCCGCCTTGCTGGTTTCAGTCGTCCTCAGGGCTGACGAAGGCCGCCTGAAAGGCCTCTGCGAATTCCGCCGAGGCGCTGAAGGTCAGCGTGACGGTGATCCATCCGCCCGCCTCGTGCTGCACCAGCAGCTCGTGGTCCCAGGCGTTGCCGTCCTCCACCGGTCCCTGCCGGCCACCGAATTCGGCCTGCGCCCAGGCCAGCACCTGCGCCACCTCGGCCATCACCGCCGCATGCTCCGCCTCGCGCGTGGAGGCCATGGCCTCCAGCGTCAGGATGTCGTCGGAGCTGTCGGTGAGGTCGAAGGTGAGAAGGCGCATGCGCGGAGTGTCTGAGCAACGGCGTTGCGAAGCGGTGGCAGGCCGGGCCGCAGCTTGCCAAGGGGGAGGGGTGGAGCCAGGCAGATCGCCGGCAAGCGGGTCATGCAACCGCATCGGCCCGCGCATACCGGTAGCTGCCCTTGCCCTGGCGCTTGGCCTCGTACATCGCCCCGTCGGCCTTGCGCCGCAGGTCGGCGTCGGTCGACCCGTGGTCCGGATAGACCGCGATGCCGACGCTCGCGCCGATGGACAACTGCGTGCCGCCTGCGTCGCAAGGCGCGGAGAGCGCCTCGATGAGGGAGGCCGCCACGCCGGCTGCGCTGGCGACCGTCGCCAGCTCCGGCAGGATGATCAGGAACTCGTCGCCGCCGATGCGCGCCACGGTGTCCGACGCGCGCAAGCGGTCTGTCATGCGCCTGGCCGCCAAGCACAGGACCGCGTCACCGGCGTCGTGGCCATGGGTGTCGTTGATCGACTTGAAGCCGTCGAGGTCCACGAACAACACGGCCATCCTGGTGCCGTTGCGCTTCGCCTGCCTTAGGGCCAGCGCGGTGCGCTCTTCGGCGACCCGCAACGTCGGCAGATCGGTCAGGGGGTCATGCGTGGCGCTGCGTTCGATGACCTTGCGCTGGGCTTCGACCTCCTTCAGCAGGCGCAGCACGGCATCGTCCTTGGACTTGAACGCGCTGAAGATCACGAACAGGAAGACGCCGGTCACGATGATCAACATGGCCCAGGCGGACGGCAGCCTTTGATAGGCGTCCAGGCGGATCGTCGGCTGGATGTGGCCGGTCACGAAACCCCAGCCGATCAGGGCCAGGGACAGCCCGAGGCCGGCGGTCACCATGAATGCGGTCCGGGTCGAGAACAGCACGTTGGCCACCAGGCAGCTCAGGGCCAGCCAGTAGAAACCGGTTGCCGCGATCCCGAACGACATCACGCCGGGCAGGGCGACGCACCAGAACAGACCGATCAACAGGGCCGAGAGCCAGCGCTGGCTCATCCGCCGTCTGTTGCCGTAAACCAGGACGACCACCGCACCCAGCACCAGGTGCACCGTGTAGACGCCTTGCCAGCCGGTGTGCCAGGCCCGCGTCAACGAGATCGGCACGCCCACGACCACCAGCACGACCATGGCAGACCAGAGCTTCTCCACGAACTCGCGCTGGATCGTGCCCAGACGGACGTCCAGGGTCTGCGGGGACGGGGTCGGGCGGTACGGCGTTGCGTCCGCCTCGTCTGGTTCGATCAAGGTCTGTCTCCGTCACGGGGATGCCAGCCTGGCGCCATCATGAACCCTGCGGCGCACGGCGCTGCAGGACAGGCGGGCCCCAGGGCGCCCATCGAGCCGGACCGGCGCCGGCTGATCGCTTCCCGGCCCGATTGTCCATGCCTGCCTTGCGCCAACCTTGGCGGCCCGTGGGTGAGGGGAAGCCAGCGCCGGGTCGCGAAGACCGCGAGCGTCGGTCGCGCGCTACCGGGTCGTCCGCAGTTCCTGCAGATGCGCCAGGGTGGCGCGCATCACGTCCTCCATGAGGTCCAGCACCCGCTCGCGCTCCGCGGCGGTCACCGGCGGGTCGGCCGCCTCGCCGGCCTCCTGCATGCCCAGCAGCACATGGAACGGCAGGCCCAGCGCCGCGCCCGCCATCGCGCCACGCGGGCCGTCCGGCAGGCCGCCCTGGGGCGTGCAGGGGCGCGGGGTCAGGTCGACCGTCGTGCCGACCATGCGGGTGGCGGTGCCATCGGGGCCGCGCTCGATGACGCGGCCGCGGGAATGCACCTGTCGATAGCCCGAGCCATTGCTGCGCACGCGGAACCTGGCCTCGTAGGCGGGCGCCGCGCCACGCAGGTGCGCGCGCATCGCCGTCAGCATGCCTTCGAGGTCGTCGGGGTGCACGCGGCAACGCCAGAAATGCGTGCTGTCGGCGCCCTGCGGGTCGGGGAACCCCAGCCTCAGCTTCCACGTGGGCGAGTACTGGACCGTCTCCAGCTCGGGGCGAAGATCCCAAAGCCCGATCTCGCCCGCGTCCACCGCCTCCAGCAAGCGCAGCACCAGGGGTCGTTCCTTCGGTTGCATGGGCGCATTGTCGTGGCCCGGGCCCCTGCGGCGCGCGCCGTGCCGCGTTGCACGGGGCGGGCGTGATGAAGTTCGCCACATCGCTGGCCGTTGCAAGCCCGCGCGCCGGCGCTGCGGCTCAGTTCAGCGCCTGCACCCCGGCGACGGGTTCGCCTTCGGCCCCGCCTTCGTCTGATGGATGAACGGGAGGGTGCCGTCCGCGCGGTACGAGAACTCCTCGATGGCGACCGAGCGCCGGTACTCGCCGCCCCCCGGCAGCTCGGCGTTATGATACGCCACATAGCTCTTGCCGTTGAACTCGAAGAAGGCCTGGTGGATGGTCTTGGTCTTGGTGTTGCGCTCCATGACCACGCCCTGCGGCGTCCACGGCCCCAGCGGCGACGGCCCCGTCATGTAGGCCGTCTCCTCCGGGAAATGCTGGGAGTAGCTGAGGTAGTACACCGCGCCGCGCTTGTGCAGGTAGGGCGCCTCCACGAAGTTGGCCACCGGCACCACCGAGATCGGCCCGTCCAGCTCGGTCATGCTGGCCTTCAGCCGGGCCACCTTCAGCACCGTGTTGCCCCAGTACAGATAAGCCTGCCCATCGTCGTCGACGAACACGCCGGGGTCGATGTCGTCCCAGGCGATGTCGGTCTGCGTCGTCATGTCGTTGGTGACGAGCGCCGAGCCGCGGGCGTCCTTGAAGGGGCCGGTGGGCGAGTCGGACACCGCCACGCCGACGGCAAAGCCGGGCACGGTGGCGTGCTCCACCGTCGAGTAGAACCAGTACTTGCCGTGGCGCTTGACCACGTCCGACGCCCAGGCGCGGCCCTTGGCCCAGGCGAAGTCCTTGGCCTTGAGGGGCACGCCGTGGTCCTGCCAGTTCAGCATGTCGCAGCTGGAGAACACGCGCCACTCGTGCATGACGTAGTCCTTGCCCTCGGGCGTGGCCTCGTCGCGGCCGGCGAAGAGGTAGACGCGGCCACCGTCCACCAGCACGGCGGGGTCGGCGGTGTAGAGCGGGGCGAACAGCGGGTTGGTGGCCGCCTGGGCCAGGCCGCACAGCAGGGCGGTGGCGGACACGATCTTCTTCAACATCAGGCGTGGGCTTTCTTCAAGGAGAGCAAGCGCTGCACCGCGCAGAACACGAACAGCAGGGCGCCGATGACGATCTTGGTCCACCAGGAACTCAGCGTGCCGTCGAAGGCGATCAGCGTCTGGATCAGGCCCAGCACCAGCACGCCCGACAGGGCACCGGCCACATAGCCATAACCGCCCGTCAGCACGGTGCCGCCGATGACCACCGCGGCGATGGCATCCAGCTCCACGCCCTGGCCATGCTGGCCATAGCCGCTGAGCATGTAGAAGGCGAACAGCAGGCCGGCCAGCGACGCGCAGAAGCCGCTCAAACCGTACACGGCCACCTTGGTGCGGCCCACGGCCAGGCCCATCATCAGCGCCGAGGCCTCGTTGCCGCCCAGCGCGTAGACGGTGCGGCCGAAGGCGGTGCAATGCGCCACCCACAGGCCCGCGCCCAGCACCGCCAGCGCGATGACCGCGCCGGGGGACAGGAAGGCGCCGCTCCACAGCGGGATCTGCGTCTGCGACAGCGCGACGAACAGCGGCGCATCGATGGTGATGCTGTCCACGCTGATGAGAAAACAGAGCCCGCGTGCCAGGAACATGCCGGCCAGCGTGACGATGAAGGGTTGCAGCTTGAAGACGTGGATGACCACGCCCTGCAGCGCGCCAAAGGCCGCGCCGCCCAGCAGCACCACCACCATGACCAGCCCGGCCGGCCAGTGCGCCACCTGCAGCAGCCAGGCGGCCACCATGGTGGTGAGCGCCAGCACCGAGCCCACCGACAGGTCGATGCCGCCGGACAGGATGACGAAGCTCATGCCCACCGCGATGACCAGCAGGAAGGCGTTGTCGATGAGCAGGTTGAGCACCACCTGCGTGGAGCCGAAGCCGGTGTAGCTGCTGGCGCCGACGATGAAGAGCACGGCCATCAGCGCGACGCTGACCCAGCTCGTGAACGATGGGGCGGCCATGGCCGCTCTCAAGGCTTTCATGCCTTCCTCCAGGTCGACCAGGCCGAGGACTGCGAGATGCAGACCGCAAACACGACGACGGCCTTGACGACCATGGTCACCTGCGGCGGCACGCCCATCGCGTAGATGGTGGAGGTGAGCGTCTGGATGATGAGCGCGCCGATGAGGCTGCCGGCCAGGCTGAACTTGCCGCCACTCAGCTGCCCGCCGCCCAGCGTGACGGCCAGGATGGCGTCCAGCTCCAGCAGCAGGCCGGCGTTGTTGGCGTCGGCGCTCTTGATGTTGGACGAGATCATCAGCCCCGCCAGCCCGGCACCCAGGCTGCAGTAGACGTAGACGAAAAAGACGATGGCCGCCGTGCGCACGCCGGCCAGCCGCGCGGCCACCGGGTTGATGCCCACGGTCTGGATGAACAGGCCCAGCGCCGTGCGCTGCATCAGCAGCGCGGTCAGGCCCGCCACCAGCGCGACGACGAACAGCGACACCGGCAGGCCCAGCAGCCAGCCGCCGCCCAGCCAGAAGAAGCTGGCGGGCTCGTAGACGGTGAGGATCTGGCCATCGGTCAGCAGCTGCGCGAGGCCGCGCCCGGCCACCATCAGGATCAGCGTGGCGATGATGGGCTGCAGGCCCAGGGCCGACACCAGCAGGCCGTTCCACAGCCCGCACAGCAGCGCCACGCCCAGCGCCGCCGCAAAGGCCACGGCCACGCCATGCGTGCCCACCCCCACGCATGCCACCGTGCCGGCGATGGCGACCACCGCGCCCACCGACACGTCGATGCCGCGGGTGGCGATCACCAGCGTCATGCCCAGCGCCGCCAGCATCAAAGGGGCGGCGCGGTGCAGGATGTCGATGAGGTTGCCGTAGAGGTGGCCGTCCTTGATCTCCAGGTGCAGGAAGCCGGGCACGAAGACGGCGGCCACGGCCAGCAGCAGCGCCAGCGCGGCCAGCGGCCGGGCCAGGGGGTGGTGCCCTGTCTCTTATACACATCTCCGAGCCCACGAGACGGACTCCTAG
>CAXDTK010000110.1:0-15817 GCA_963992225.1 uncultured Comamonadaceae bacterium
TTTTTTTTTGTTTGGGTGTGGTGGGTGATCTTGAGCTTTGCGTTTGTGGGCAGCGTTTGTTGTGTTTATGAGACAGTGCAACCCCCGCTGCTGCTGGGCGGCCTGGGCGTGGGCGTGAGCCAGGCGCCCTACCGTGGCGTGGACCCGCGCCCCCGCGTGCTGCCGCTGCTGGTGTACGAGAACGCCTGGCTGTCGGTGGCCCTGCCCACGGCCAGCGTCAAGCTCGGCGAGTTCGGCCCGGTGGCGCTGCGACTGCGGGCGCGCTACGGCTTCGAGGGCTACGAGGCCGACGACTCGCCCGACCTGGCCGGCATGGCCGAGCGCAAGGGCAGCCTGTGGCTGGGGCCGGCGGCGCTGTGGCGCAGCCCGGTGGGCGACTGGTCGCTGTCCTGGCTGGGCGACACGCTGGGCCACAGCAAGGGCAGCCAGTGGCAGCTGCAGTACGAGAAGCGTTTCGAGTCCGGCGACCTGGCGCTGACGCCGCGCATCGCGCTGCACGGGCTGGACCGCAGGTACGTGGACTACTACTACGGCGTGCGCGCGAACGAGGCCACCGCGGCCCGCCCGGCCCATGCCGGCGCCAGCGCGCTGCGGACCGAGCTGGGCCTGCGCTTGAGCTGGCGGCTGGGCGAACGCGACAGCGCCTTTGCGGACCTGTCCGGCTCGCGCCTGGGCGGCGCGGCCGCGCGCAGCCCCCTGCTGGAGCGCCGCGACCAGGCCGGCTTGTTTGCCGGCTACCTGTACAGGTTCTGAGCGCGGCGCCCGCGCCAGGCGCCCGAACGCCTCAGGGCCGGCAGGCCCCGGCCAGCGCCTCGGCGCCGTCGAAGGCCAGGTCGTGCTGGCCGGCACGCAGCTGCAGGGCCAGCGGCCCGCCGGCATGTGCCGGCAGCGTCAGCGATGCCGTCAACCGGTTGGCGAGCACGCCCTGCGCCCAGGCGGCGTCCTGCGTACCGCGCGGCCAGACGAGCGGGTGGCTCTGGCCTTGCGCCAGCACCTCGGCGCGCCAGGGCTCGCCCGGCACCGCGGCGTAGCGGGGCAGCACATGCACGTGCAGGCAGGCCGGGCCGGCCGGCAGTGCACCGCCCTGCAATGCCAGCATGGCGCCCGGCTGCAACGCGACGAGCGCCCCGTCGTCACGGCCCAGGCCGGGAATGCGGCGCCAGCCCTCGGTGGCGATGACGGTCACCCACGGCGACGCGACCGGCAGCGGCGCGGTCGGCGGCGCCAGGTCCGCCGCGGCGCGGGCGAGGTCGCCCAGCGCGGCGGGCGCCACGCCGCCCAGGCCGGCCGCGGGCAGCAGCGGCGCCTGTTGGCGGTAGCGGGGCCATAGCCCGTCCGCCGGCTCCTCGGCCAGGATGCCCTGCCAGCGGCCGGCGTTGTAGCGGGCCGTCAAGGCCTTGAGGCGCCGGTCGGCACGCACGGCGCGGGCCGCGAGCGGGCGGGCGCCGGCCGGGTCGCGCTCCAGCGTGGCGGCATAGCGCTCCAGCGCGAAGAAGCGCTCGTTGGCCAGCGCAGCCGCGCGCACGGGGTACTCGACGAGCTGGAAGAAGGCGGCCCGCTGCGCCGCGGCGATGCGCGGGCGCACGGCGTCCAGGCGGGCCAGCAACTGCGCGAAGCGGTGCAGGCGCTCGTCCACGAGCGCCGCGGGCCAGCCGCTGCGCTTCACGGGCTCGCCGGGCAGGTGGAACTGCAGGTGCTCGGGGCGGCGCTCGAAGTTGACGCGGTAATGGCCGTCCCAGATCGAGGCGATCTCGTCGATGCCGAACAGCCGCTGCGCCAGCCCCTGCAGCCAGGCCGGCTGGCCCTGCGCGCGCACGGCCGCCGGGTTCCAGGCCAGCTCGAACCAGTGGCTGAGATTGACCTCGTGCGGCTTGATGTCGCCCGCGTTCGCCACCCACAGCCGCTGCGCGCCGGCGTCGAAGGCGCGGCCCATCTCCTCCGCCACCAGCGCGGGCGGCGTGGTGTCCAGCCACAGGTAGGACAGCGGCGCGCCGAGGTAGCTGAGGTGGTAGTACACGCCCGAGCCGCCCGGGCGCTGCGCCTGCGCGGCATCGGGGAACTGGCGGAGGTAGCCGAAGTTGTCGTCGGGCCAGACCAGCGTCACGTCGTCCGGCAGCGCCAGGCCCGGCGGCGTGCCCATCAGCGGCAGCACTTCCTTGTAGGGCACGAAGACCTGCGGCAACTTCGCCGGGTCGCCCACGTGCTGGCGGATCAGTTCGCGCTGGTCGGCCAGCAGCCGGTTCAGCAGCGCCTGCTTCTCGGCCACCGTGGCGGCGCCCTGCATGCCGCTGTCGTGGATGCCGCGCATGCCCAGCGTGTAGACGTTGTCGTAGCCGCCGTTGGCCCGCAGCCGCCCGGCCCAGTAGTCGCGCACCTGGCCCGCATGCGTCGCGTAGTTGTACTGCGCGTGCGGCGCGGTCCATTCGGCCACGTTGTTGCGCAGCAGGGGCTCGGCATGCGAGCTGCCCGTGACGATGCCGTAGCGCTGCGCCAGCGCCGCGTTGCGCGGGTCGGCGTTGAAGGCGCCGGAGACCTGGTGCATGGCCGGCCACAGCAGGTTGGCCCGCAGGCGCAGCAGCAGGCGGAAGACCTGCTCGTAGGTGCGCGGGCCGAGGGTGCCGGCCTCGGGCTCGAAGGTCTGCGCGGCCCAGGGGTGCAGGCCCCAGTCCTCGTCGTTGATGAACAGGCCGCGGTACTTCACGGCCGGGCCGTCGTGCAGCGGCTCGCGCAGCGACAGATGCAGCGGGCCGCGCTTCACCGGGGCGAGGTCGGCCCACCAGACCCAGGGCGACACGCCCAGCGCCTGGCTCAGCGTGTAGACGCCATAGGCCGTGCCGCGGCGGTCGGCGCCGGCGATGACCAGGGCCTGCGCCACGCCGGGCGCCGGGTGGCGGACCTGGGCGATCTGGAAGCATTCCCAGCAATCCTTCAGCGCGGCGAGGTCCAGCCTGCCGGCGGCGGCCAGCGCGTCGATCTGCGGGTGGCGGCCGGCCGTGCCCACCCAGACCTGCACCGGGCCTCGGCGCGCGGTGCGCAGGCCCAGGCGCTTGAAGTCGTCGGCCAGGTCCTGCGCGACGAAGGCCTCCAGCGGGTCGGCCGCCGGCGCCGCGATGATGGCGGCACCGTCCAGCGGCAGGCTGCCGGCCGTCGCACGGGTGGCCACGTCCAGGCCCGCGTGGGCCAGGCCGGCGAGCGCCAGCAGCGAGGCGATCAGCAGCCGGCGCATGACGGTCACCGCGCCTTGAAGGCCGCGCGCAGGTCGGGCGGCGGCGCGTTGCGGTCCACGCTCAGCCAGCCGTCCTTCAGCGTCAACTCGGCCACCTGGATGACGGTGCGCTGGTGCCAGCGGTCGTCGCCCGCCGCCTCGGGCTCGCCGCCCTGGTGCGTGAAGTAGAAGAGGTAGGCGCGGCCGCCGACCACGGTCACGTCCGGGTGCTGGCCCTTGGCGCGGTCGGTGGGGTGCAGGCCCGCATCCGCCAGCAGCCGCGTGGGCTGCTCCTGCCAGTGCAGCGCGTCGTCGGAGCGCAGCACCAGCAGGCCCTTCCACAGGTCGGCCACCAGCCACCACTGGCCGGCGAAGCGGAACACCTTGGGGCCTTCGCCCGGCAGCGGGCTGACCGGGCCGCGCACGGTCCAGGCCTTCAGGTCGGGGCTGTCGGCGAACTTCAGCCGGCTGCCGCCCTGCTCGTCCTTGAACCATAAGCGCCAGCCGCCCTGCGGCGCGCGGATGACGGCCGCGTCGATGACCTTGGGCGAGCCCAGGTCCACGCGGCCGGCGCAGGTCCAGTGGCGCAGGTCGGTGCTGGTCAGGTGCTCGATGCGGCGCTCGCCGGTCCAGCGGCTGTGCACGCCGGGCACGATGGTCAGCCACAAGTGGTAGGTGCCGTCCACGTCGAGGATCTCGGGCGCCCACAGCGTGGCGCCGGTGCAGGCGGCGGGGAAGCTCGCCTCGCCCGCGGCGCGCCAGCGGTTGCCGTCGTCGGTCGTCGCGATGGCGATGGGCGTGCCGTGCACCCAGCTCACGTCCCGGGGGTCGTCCAGGCGCAGCGTCGCGCGGCGGTTGGTGTAGAACATCTCCCAGCGCTGCAGGCCGCGGTTGAAGACGAGGGACACGTCGGCGGCGCCGTCCAGCACCGGGTCGCGGTACAGCGGGCGCGGCGCCGGCTCCACCCCGGCGGGTGGCGGCGGCACGGCGCAACCGGCCAGGGCGGCCAGGGCCACCAGTACGACGAGCCCCTTCACGGCGCGGCCTTGATGGAAAGCGGGCGCGGCGGCTTCATGGCCGCGCCGAGGTGGAAGCTGGTGTGCGGCGGCTGGTTGTAGCCGGCGTTCTGCGCCGCCACCTGCACGCGGTACTGCGGGTCGTGCATCAGCGTCACCAAGCGGTGTTCGGTCGGGATGGCCGTGGAAAACACCAGCAGCGCCGTGCTGTCCTCGTTGCGCCAGATCACCTCCTCGCGCCAGTCGCCGAACAGGTCGGCCGACAGCACCGGGTTGCCCTTGGTGCCGTTGTTGGACGCCGCCCCGAAGGCCTTGCCGTCCAGCAGCTTCTCGAACTTGAACGTGGCGGGGTTCCACTTGTCGATGGCGACATGGTCCAGCGATTCGCGCAGCAGGTCGCCGTCCCACCAGACGGCGAAGTTGTAGCGGTTGGGATGCCGGTCGCTGATGAGGCTGCCGGCGGCGTTCATCAGGCCGCCCACGTTGCCCCAGCATTCGGCGCCCGGGTGGGCGGGGTCGATGTCGAAGCACACGCCTCGGCCCACGTCGGTGTTGTTGCCGGACATGCTCCACAAGACCTTGCCGGTGGCGGCGTCGTGCATCTCCAGGCCATGCTCGCCGTAGCAGCGCGGGCTCTCGTGCACCATGAACACCTGCTGGCCCTCTCGCGCCGGGTCGAAGGCGCTGACGTGCAGCGCGTCGCCATGGCACAGGCCGGTGCTGTAGAGCAGCCGGCCGTCGCTGCCGAGGGTGGCGGCGCCGTAGACGATGTCCTGGCGGCCGTCGCCGTCCACGTCGGCCACCGAGAACCAGTGCGCGCCCTGCCCCGCGGCCGGCTTGCTGGCGGCGTCGGCGTCGCTGTCGAACACCCAGCGTTTCGTCAGCTGGCCGTCGCGCCAGTCCCAGGCGGCGATGACGGCGCGGGTGTAGTAGCCGCGCGAGAACAGCGCGCTGGGCCGCTGACCGTCCAGGTAGGCCACGCCGGCCAGGAAGCGGTCGACGCGGTTGCCGTAGCGGTCGCCCCAGCCCTCGCCCGCACCGCCGCGCGCGGGCGTGTAGTCCACCGTGGCCATGGCCGCGCCGGTCAGGCCGTTGAACACGGTCAGGAACTCGGGGCCGGCCAGCACGTAGCCGCCCTCGTTGCGGTGGTCGGCCCGGGCGTCGCCGATGACCCGGCCTTGCCCGTCCACGCTGCCGTCGGCGGTCTTGAGCATGAGCTCGGCCTTGCCGTCGCCGTCCAGGTCGTAGGCCACCAGGTGGGTGTAGTGGGCGCCGGCGCGGATGTTGGCGCCGAGGTCGATGCGCCACAGCCGCGTGCCGTCCAGCCTGTAGGCGTCGATCAACGTGTGGCCGGTGTGGCCGCGCTGCGAGTTGTCCTTGGCATTGGTGGGCTGCCACTTGACGATCAGCTCGTACCGGCCGTCGCCGTCCAGGTCGGCCGGCGTGCCGTCGTTCAGCTGGTAGCCGTAGGCCACGCCGTCGGGCGTCACGCCGCCGGCGGGCTTTTGCAGCGGCACGCGCAGATAGGGCTGGGCCCAGGGCGACACCGGCGCGGCCGCCGGCTGCTCACGCCCGGCCACGACGGCCCGCACGGTGTAGCGGCTGTCGACACGGCCGGCGGGGTCGCTGAAGCTGGTCAGCGCCTGCGGCTGCTTCGTCAGCCGCCTGCCGTCGCGGTAGAGGTTGAAGCGCACGCCCGCCGGGTCGGTGCCCAGCAGCCGCCAGCTGACGAACACGCCGGCCGGGGTCTGCAGCGCGACGCTGCCGCGGTCGAGCTTTTCCACCTGCAGCGCGTCCGCCTGGGCGGTGGTGGCTGCGGCCAGCAGGACGGCGCCCAGCCAGCGCCTGGACAAGGACAGTGAGGTCATGCGCAACACCCGAAAAAAAGGCCTCTTGCGAGGCCGGGCACCCGGGGACCGGACGCAACAGGTTCGGCCATGCCGGCCGGGCCCGGAGATCAGAGCTTGTAGCTCAGCGTGATGTAGTAGCGGCGGCCGGACCAGGCCAGCTCGTTGGGGCGCGACAGATCGCCCGCGTAGGTCAGCTCGGCCTGGTCGGTCAGGTTCTTGGCCTCGACCGCGAACGTGAAGTTCTTGGTCGCCTTCCACTGCAGCTTGGCGTCCAGGTAGCCGGTCTTGTCGGCGAAGTTGGGGTTGCCCGACACGTCGTTGCCGCCGGTGTAGTACTTGTCGCGGTGGTGGTAGGCCAGGCGGGCGTTGAACTCGCCGTTGTCGTACCACAGGCCCAGGTTGTAGGCCATCTTGGACAGGCCGGGGTAGGGCAGCACGGAGTTGTCCAGCGGGCTGATCAGCTCGTTGCCGGCCGCATAGCTGAAGGACATGCGGGTGATGTTGGCATCCACGCCGAAGCCGCTCAGCCAGCCCGGCAGGAAGGTCAGCGCGGTGCGGCCGGCCAGCTCGATGCCCTGGGTCTTGGCGCCCTCGCCGTTGATGGCCTGGTTCACGTCGAACAGGCGGCCGTCACCGTAGAAGTTCACGCCACGGCTGATGACGCCCTTGCGGACATAGGTGTCGATGTTGGTGCGGAAGGTGGCCAGGCTGACCTGCGTGTCGCGGCTGGGGTAGTACTCCAGGCTCAGGTCGTACTTGGTGGCGCGGTAGGGCTTGAGGTCGGGGTTGCCGGCCGTGCAGCCGTCGGTGCCGTTGCCGCCCCGGGCCGGGTCGCCGCTGCCGGTCGTGCAGGTCACGTTGGGTGCCAGCAGGTCGATCGCCGGACGCGCCATCACCTTGGCCCAACCGCCGCGCACCAGCAGCTTGCCGCCCAGCAGTTGCAGCGTGCCGTTCAGGCTGGGCAGCACGTCGCTGTAGCTGTTGCTCAGCGAGACCACCGTGTTGGCATTCACCAGCGCATTGCAGGTCGTCAGCCGGGTCGGATCACAGGTGCGGTCGCTGCGCAGGCCGGTGGAGGTCACGTCGGTGCGGGCATAGCGCACGCCCAGGTTGCCGTCCAGCGGCAGGCCCATGATTTCCGTACCCCAGTCCAGCCGCACATAGGCGGCCTTGATCTTCTCGCTGACGTCGAAGGCCGGGATCTGCGGATAGGTCTTGCCGTCGTTGCCGGGCGTCTGGTACAGGTAGCCGTGGTTGAAGTCCTTGGTGTCGAAGACACCCGACGCGGCGGCGGCCTGGTAGCTGGGCGCCGTCCAGTTGGCCGGCAGGCCCGACACGTCGCCATAGCCGCCGAAGAAGGTGCCCGGCGACTTGGTGCGGATCGCGTTGACGATCTCCTGCATGCGCGCGCCGGTCACGTAGGAGGTCTTGTAGCCGCTGTTGATGAAGGTCTGCGCATCGTTCGGCCGCTGGGCGGTGCCGGTGTACAGCGGGTCGAAGATGAGGGTCTGGTTGACGTTGGCGGTGCGGGCGTTGATGTCCACCGCCTCGTCGGTCGCCGTCAGGCTGCCGTTGTTCTGCACCAGGTAGCCGCCACCGTTGTACTGGCGCGAGCTGGACTCGCGCGCCTGGCCGCCGAACCACAGGCTCTGGAAGAAGCCGTGGTCGAAGTTGTACTGCAGGTCCAGCTTGGCCTGGCGCTCCTTGTTCTGCGTGGCAGACGGGCGGTACTGCAGCTGCGCCTGCACGTAGGAGGCTGCGTTGTCGGGGCTGTAGGCCGACGGGAAGGTGAACTGCGGCAGGCGCGCGCCGTCGAGCTTGACGACCAGGCCCGGCGCGTTCTGCGTCAGCACGATGTTGTTGCTCTCGCTCTTGTAATCGGACCTGGAGTCGCCCAGCAGGCCCTCGATGCGCCAGGCCTCGTTCTTGAACTTGAAGCCGGCCGTCGTGTACTTGGACTCGATGTCCAGCGCGAAGTCGCGCGCCGAGGTGCCGAACGCCCCCTGACCGCCCTGCCCCGCCACGTTCAGGCAGGTGCCCACCGTGTACTGGGTCACATGATGGTTCTCGACCACCATGCCGGCCGGCGTCGCCGTGCCGCTCACGCCCGTGCAGGTGCCGGCGGTCAGCACCGTGCCGTCGGCGCGGTAGACCGGGGCAGTCCCGGCATTCGACAGCCGGTTCACCGCCGTGAAGTCGGTGCCGAAGTTCATGTCGTTGAGCTTCTGCGCCTGGGTGTTGACCTGATGGCTGACGTAGGCGTCGAAGTCCTGGGTGAACTTGTACTGCGCGGTGACTTCGGCCGAGCTGCGCTTGTGATCCCGCTCCCAGATGCCGTAGCGCGAGATGCGGGGCGCGTAGTCGAACCACTGCCGGTTGCAGTCGGCAAGGTTGGTGGCGTTGGCCGACAAGGCCCCGCAGCCCGTGCGGTCGGTGATGGCCGCAGCCACCGGGTTCAGGCTGGTGAGCGTCTTCTCGCTCGAGAAATCCCAGTCGCGCAGGAAGGTCCACGAGGTGTTGCGGCTGAAGTCGCCGCGCGTGTGGATGTTGTCGTAGACCAGGTTGGCCATGACCCCGAGCCTGCCGTCCAGGAACTTGTCGGCCAGCAGCAGCGTGGCGCGCGGCTGCACGCCGCCGCGCAGGCTGCCCTGCTCGCCCGACAGCGAGGCGGCGATGGTGCGCTTGGTGAAATCCAGCGGCTTGCGCGTCGTGATGCGCACGGTGCCGCCCACGCCACCCTCGGTGACGTCGGCGGTGGAGCCCTTGATCACGTCGATGGAGGCGATCAGCTCCGAGGCCAGCTCGCGCAGCTCGGCGCCGCGGCCGGCACCGCCGCTGGTGCCCAGCACCGACATGCCGTTGATCTCGACACGGTTGAGGTCGGGCTCGACGCCGCGGATGGCCACCTGCGAGCCTTCGCCGAACGAGCGGCTCAGCTGCACGCCGGTGATGCGCGACAGCGCCTCGCCGACGTTCTTGTCGGGGAACTGGTCGATGTCCTCGGCCACGATGCTGTCCGTCACGGTGGACGCATTGCGCTTGCGGTCGATCGCGCTCTGGATGGAGCGGCGGATGCCCGACACCACCACCGTGTCGAGCTGGTTGGCGGCCGGCTTGGCGGCAGCGGCGGGCGCTGCCGCAGCGGCAGGTGCCGTCACGGGGGCCGATGCGGCTACGGCCGGCGCGGCCGCCTGCTGGGCCTGGGCTTGGCTGGCGAGCGCGGCCGACACGGCCAGGGCCAGCGGGGTCCAGCGCGAAACCGGCAGAACTGCGCTCTGGCCGTGAATCTTCTTCAGCATATTGTTGTCTCCAGAATATCGACAAGGCGAGCACGGGATACAGCCGCCCGGCTCTTTGTTATTGCCCCTGCGATCAGTCTAGAGGTCTGAATTCACGCCGGGGCCACCGCTCAGCAAAGAATCACCGGGGTGATTGCTTCGGCCCGCCAGCCCTCCGGGAAAGTGCCTAGTTCGCTCAGATGCGTGAGCGTTTCCCGCTGCCGTGCGGCCTGCGCGACCGTGGCCGCGGCGGGCGCGCCGCCGCGGAGAATCCCGACGCCGGCAATATGCCGCCGGCCTTCCATATCTCGGCCGTGCAATATCTGCAGGGCTGGATATTCGCGCGCCGGATATTGATCATCGCCACCCAAATAACTCAGCCCAAACTCAGGGCTTGCGCGCCAGCCAGGCCGGCGGCACCGGCACCACGACGATATTCATCTCGCGCCCGTCGGCCGCCAGCAGCGCCGACTGGATCTGGATGCGGGTGCCGTCGGGGCTGAAGGTGGGGTGCGGATGGTCGCGCGCCGTGGCCTTGTGGCCGGCGCTCAGCAGCATCATTTCGCGCGTCCGGCGGTCGATCAGGTAGAGGCTGCGGCTGAAGTCGTCGCCCACCGCGAAGCGGCCGTCCGGCGAGCCATGCACATGCCACAGGCCGCTGCCCGAGGGCGTCTGGCCCACCAGGTTCACCTCGCGGGTGCGCAGGTTAACGATGGCCAGGCCGGTGGGCTTCTCGCGCGTGCCGGCGTCGCCCCAGGCGGCGTCCTGGCCCGGGTTGGCGCCGCCCACGTCGGTGCCGGCCGGGCGGTTCGGGTCCACCACGCCGGGGATGGGGCGGTGACCCATGATGGCCAGGGCCACCTCGTCGCGGCCGATGACGGCCTCGTGCGTCACCCACTCGTAGGGCGCCTCGGGGTAGAGCGGGCGCAGCCCGGTGCCGTCGCCCTTGACCGTCCAGGTCCGCTGCGGCGACTTGCCGCCGGTCTCCCAGCTGAACACCAGCTCGCCGGGGTTCCACAGGTTGGCCTGGATATGGCCGATCTGGAAGGGCACCGACACGACATGCTTGATCTCGCCGGTCTGCACGTTGACCTTGCCGATGGCATGCGGCCCGGCGCCCATGCCGCGCGGGCCGAAGGGCGGCTCGACCTTGGTGCCGGCGGGCAGGCGCGCACCGGCGTAGGCCTTGCCGGTGATGCGGAAGTAGAACCACTGGCCATCGGCGTCCAGCGCGTTGTCGCCCACGGCCTCCAGCTCGGCGGGCAGCGTCGCGATGACGCGCTGGTAGCGGGCAGCGGGCTTCATCGCGCCGGCCTGGCTGTCGGCGAACACGCGGTCCAGGTCCACCTCGACGGCCTGCATCGCCTTGGCCGCGCCGCCTGGCTCCTTGCGCAGGAAATACAGCCGGTTGCCGCCCGACTGCGCCAGGTTGAGCATGCCGTCGTAGCCGCCCTCGGTGACCTGCACCATCTCCCCGCTGGCCTCGTTCACGGCGATGGCCTCACCCTTCACGCGCGCGGAGCGGAACACCAGCCACTGGCTATCCGCCGTCCACTGCGGGTGGCTGGGGTAGATCTTGCTGTCGCCGCGCGGCTGGGTGGTCAGGAAGCTCAGCGGCGTGCCGGTGACGGGGTCGGGCACGATGCGCTTCTCGGACGGGAAGCGCTGGCCGATCTGGGCCCAGGCTGGCACCAGGGCCAGCAGCAGGCCCAGCAGCAGGGTGGTGTTGCGCAACGACATGGGGCGTCTCCGTTTTTTGAGTGGGCGCACTCTAGGCCGCGCGCTGTTGCGCGGTGTTGCTGGCCGCCAATCGCTCAAGAACTTGCGCCGTCGAGGCCCGCCGCCGGGGCCGGGCTGCTCCTAGCATCCGCGCCATGACCGCCCTGCCCATCCGCCGCCTGACCCGCCGAATCGCTGCGACCCTGCTGTTCGCCCTGCCGCTGGCCCCGCTCCAGGCGCAGGAGTTCACCGCCGCCACCGATCCGGCGCGCGCCCAGGTCCGGCTGCCCGAGCCGGCCAAGCCTGCGCTGCCGTCGCTGATCCTCATCGGCGACTCCACGGTGCGCAACGGCCATGACGACGGCCAGGGCAAGGGCGCCGAGGGGCAATGGGGTTGGGGCCACCCGATCGCCGCCTACCTGGACACGAACAAGATCAACGTCGTCAACCGCGCGGTGGGCGGGCTGTCCAGCCGCACCTACCGCAGCAGCGGCCACTGGGACCGCACCAGGCCCCTCATCAAGCGCGGCGACTGGGTGGTCATGCAGTTCGGCCACAACGACGCCAGCCCGGTCAACGACGACAGCCGCGCCCGCGGCGTGCTGCGCGGCACCGGCCCCGAGCAGGAGGTGATCGACAACCGGCTGACCGGCCAGCGCGAGACGGTCCTGACCTACGGCGCCTACCTGCGCGGCTACATCGCCGAGATCCGCGCCGCCGGCGCCACGCCGGTGGTCTGCTCGCCGGTGATCCGCAAGCGCTGGGAGGGCGACGGCAAGACCGTGACGCGCGCCGGCGGCAACTTCGCCGGCTGGGCGGCCGAGGTCGCGAAGCAGGAAGGCGTGGCCTTCATCGACCTCAACGAATGGGGCGCCCGGCGCTACGAGGCGCTGGGCAAGGACGTGGTGGCCACGCTGTTCCCGCCCGACCCCGAGACCGTCCACACCAACTGGCTGGGCGCGGCGGTCAACGCGCAGCTGGTCATCGCCGGCCTGCTGCAGCACAAGGTGCTGACGGAGGACGTCTACAAGCAGCGCTTCGCGCCCGACGGCTCGGACGACCGGCCGGTGGTGGACGCCCGCAAGGTGCGGGTCGAGGCGCCGCGCGACCCGCGCCTGCCCAGCCTGGTGATGATCGGCGACTCCACCGTGCGCAGCGGCGGCCAGAACGGCGCCTGGGGTTGGGGCGAGCGCATCGCGGCCTTCTTCGACACCGACCGCATCAACATCGTCAACAACGCCATCGGCGGCCGCAGCAGCCGCACCTTCTTCACCGAAGGCCGCTGGGCCGCGGTGCTGGAGCAGCTCAAGGCCGGCGACTGGCTGCTCGTCCAGTTCGGTCACAACGACGGCGCCCGCATCGGCGACCCGGCGGCCAAGAACCGCGGCTCGGTGCCCGGCATCGGCCCGGAGACGGCGGAGGACACCCGGCCCGACGGCAGCAAGGAGCAGGTGCAGAGCTTCGGCTGGTACCTGACGCGCTACATCACCGAGGCCCGCGCCAAGGGCGCGAACGTGGTCGTCCTGTCGCCCATTCCGCACAAGGACCGCTGGAAACCCGGGCAGCCGCGCGACTTCGAGACCTACGCCGCCTGGGGCGAGCAGGTGGCGCGCGCGCACGGCGCGCAGTTCATCGACCTGACGCTGCGCGTGGCCGAGGCCTACCGCGCGGTGGGCGCCGAGCGCGTCGAGGGCTTGTTCTCCGACGCCCGCACGCACACCAACGAGGCCGGCGCGGTCTTCAACGCCACCCAGGTCGTCGAGGGCCTGAAGCGCCTGCCGGGCCAGCCGCTGCAAGCCTTCCTGCGCCCCGCCGCGCCCTGAAACAACAAAGCCGCTTGCCAGTCTCGCAAAAGCACGTATAGAATGGCGGGCTCAGGCGCTTTAGCTCAGCCGGTTAGAGCGACGGAATCATAATCCGCAGGTCCGGGGTTCGAATCCCTGAAGCGCCACCAAAAAGTCGAACGGCCCGAGTCCCCTCGGGCCGTTTCCATTTCCGCGGTCGATACTTCACGGTCGCCGCTTCGCAGCCACTGGACACATACCATGTACCGCTGTGCACTCTCGCTGGCCCTGGCCGCCAGCTGCCTGGTCGCCCACGCCCAGACGCATCGCTTCTTCCCCGCCACCGCGCTGCGCGGCGAACTGGTCATCACCCAGTTCCCCGACGCCCAGCTCAACGGCAAGCCGGCCCGGCTGGCGCCCGGCGCGCGCATCAAGAACGACACCAACCTCTGGGTCCCGCCCGCCGGCCTGACCGGCCAGAAGCTGACCGTGCACTACACGGTCGAGTCCAGCGGCCTGATCCTCGACGTCTGGGTGCTCAACCCGGTGGAGCTCGCCAACAAGACCTGGCCCGCCACGCCGGCCCAGGCCGCCACCTGGCAGTTCAACCCCGGCAACCAGACCTGGATCAAGCCATGAGCGAGACCTCACCGAAGAAGGTCTACATCAAGACCTTCGGCTGCCAGATGAACGAGTACGACTCGGACAAGATGGCCGACGTGCTCGAAGCCGCCAAGGGCTACACCCCCACCGACGACCCTGAAGCTGCCGACCTCATCCTGTTCAACACCTGCTCGGTGCGCGAGAAGGCGCAGGAGAAGGTCTTCAGCGACCTGGGCCGCGTCAAGCACCTGAAGGCCAAGGGCGTGATGATCGGCGTGGGCGGCTGCGTGGCCAGCCAGGAAGGCGCGGCCATCATCGAGCGCGCACCGTACGTGGACGTGGTCTTCGGCCCGCAGACGCTGCACCGCCTGCCCGCCATGCTGGAAGCCCGCCGTGAGACGCGCCGCCCGCAGGTGGACATCTCCTTCCCCGAGATCGAGAAGTTCGACCACCTGCCGCCGGCCAAGGTCGAGGGCGCGTCGGCCTTCGTGTCCATCATGGAAGGCTGCTCCAAGTACTGCAGCTACTGCGTGGTGCCCTACACCCGCGGCGAGGAGGTGTCGCGGCCGTTCGACGACGTGCTGACCGAGATCGCCGGCCTGGCCGACCAGGGCGTGATGGAGATCAACCTGCTGGGCCAGAACGTCAATGCCTACCGCGGCAGGATGGGCGATACGCCTGAGTTCGCCGACCTGGCCCTGCTGCTGGAATACGCGGCCGAGATCCCCGGCATCCGCCGCCTGCGCTTCACCACCAGCCACCCCAACGAGTTCAGCCCCCGCCTGATCGAAGCCTACGGCAAGATCCCGCAGCTCGTGAACCACCTGCACCTGCCGGTGCAGCACGGCAGCGACCGCATCCTGATGGCGATGAAGCGCGGCTACACGGCGCTGGAGTTCAAGAGCATCGTGAAGAAGCTGCGGGCCATCCGCCCTGACCTGCGCCTGGCCAGCGACTTCATCGTCGGCTTCCCGGGCGAGACGGACGAGGACCACGCCAGGCTGATGAAGCTGGTGCAGGACGTGGGCTTCGACGCGAGCTTCAGCTTCATCTTCAGCCCCCGCCCCGGTACGCCGGCAGCTGCCTTGGAGGACACCACACCCTACGAGGTCAAGGTCAAGCGCCTGCAGGAGCTGCAGGCCGCCATCGAGGCCCATGCGCTGACGATCTCGCAAGGCATGGTGGGCAAGGTCGAGAAGGTGCTCGTCACCGGCAACGCCCGCAAGGACGCGGCCGAGCTGATGGGCCGCACCGAGTGCAACCGCATCGTCAACTTCGCCGGCGCACCCAGGCTGATGAACCAGCTGGTGGACGTGCGCATCACCACCGCCTTCGCGCATTCGCTGCGCGGCGAGGTGGTCACGACGGAAGACGTCAGCGTCTGAAGCTCAGCAGCCACCACTGCGGCAGCGCCACGCCCAGCACCAGCAAGGCGTAGCCGGCCATCCGGCCGTCCCGCCCCAGCAGCACCAGGGCAGCCACGATGGCCACGCAGCCACCGACCGCGCCCCAGCCCCACAGGCGCTGCCAGCGCAACGCCTTGGCGTCACGCCGCCACAGCCCCTTGACGGCCAGGGCCATCAACGCGGCCAGCCCCCAGGCGGGGGCGAAGAGGTTGGCGAGGTGCCAGAAAGCGTCCAAAGGGCTCATTGCGGCGGTCGGCGATTGATCGGCGTCAGGGGCTGAAAAGCCGCGAATCCTACAATTCACATCCATGTCGGTCTTTGCCCTCGGCCTGAATCACAACACCGCCCCGCTGGACCTGCGCGGGCGGTTTGCGTTCACGCTGGAGCAGCTGGCCCCCTCACTGGCAGGCCTGCGCCAGCGCCTGCCGGACACGCCCGAGGCGGCCATCCTGTCCACCTGCAACCGCACCGAGGTCTATGTCGCGGCACCCACGGCGCAGGTGCAGCCGGCCATCGCGTGGCTGGCGCAGACCGGCGGCGTCGATGTGGGCGCGCTGCGCGAGCATGCCTATGTGATGCAGGGCAGCGCCGCCGCGCGCCACGCCTTCCGCGTCGCCAGCGGGCTGGATTCCATGGTGCTGGGCGAGCCGCAGATCCTCGGCCAGATGAAGCAGGCCGTGCGCGAGGCCGAGGCGGCCGGCGCGCTGGGCACCACGCTGCATCAGCTGTTCCAGCGCAGCTTCTCGGTGGCCAAGGAGGTGCGCAGCTCCACCGAGATCGGCGCCCACTCGATCAGCATGGCCGCCGCCGCGGTGCGCCTGGCCGGCCAGCTGTTCGAGGACCTGGCCCAGACGCGCGTGCTCTTCGTCGGCGCGGGCGAGATGATCGAGCTGACCGCGACTCACTTCGCCGCCCGCACGCCGCGTCACATGGCGGTGGCCAACCGCACGCTGGAG
>CAXDTK010000111.1:0-15800 GCA_963992225.1 uncultured Comamonadaceae bacterium
GATAGGAGTCCGTCTCGTGGGCTCGGAGATGTGTATAAGAGACAGCTGCTGGCCTTGCTCACCGCCGCCCCGGCCCAGGCGCAGGACCTCGCCGGCGCGCAGCGCCTGTGGCTGGCCGGCCAGAAGACGCAGGCCGTCGCGCAAGTGGAGCAGGCGCTGACCCGCTCGCCCGACGACCTGCAGCTGCGTTTCGCGCTGGGGGTGATGCGCATGGAGCTGGGCGAGCGCGCCCAGGCCCGTGCCCTCTTCACGCGGCTGACTCAGGATTTCCCCGACCTGGCCGACCCCTACAACAACCTGGCGGTGCTGCACGCGGCCGAGGGCGACCTGGACGAGGCGCAGGCGGCGCTGCAGCAGGCATTGCGGCTGCAGCCCGACCATGCCCAGGCGCAGGAGAACCTGGGCGACGTGCTGCTGCGCCTGGCCCTGCGCGCCTACGAGCGCGCGCAAAAGGCAGCCATCGCGCCCAGCGACGCGCTGGCCGCCAAGATCAACCGCACGCTGGCGCTGACCCGCGAGCTGCGTCCCCGCTGACCCTTCACCTCACGCCATGACGAAGACCCTTGCCCTCCTCCTCGCCGGCCTGGTGGCCTTCGGCACCGCCGCGGCGCAGACCGTCAAGCTGCAGACCACCGAAGGCGACATCCGCATCGAGCTGAACGCCGCGAAGGCGCCGAAGTCGGTCGCCAACTTCGTGCAGTATGTGAAGGCCGGCCACTACAACGGCGTGCTGTTTCACCGCGTCATCGACGGTTTCATGATCCAGACCGGCGGGTTCGACGCCAAGCTGAACCAGCGCCCCACCAAGCCGCCCATCCCGCTGGAATCGCACAACGGCCTGTCCAACCTGCGCGGCAGCGTGGCCATGGCCCGCACCAACGACCCCAACTCCGCCACCGCGCAGTTCTTCATCAACGTGGCCGACAACGTGCGGCTGGACGGTGACCCGGACAACAAGGCCAGCGGCTATGCCGTCTTCGGCCAGGTCGTCGAGGGCATGGAGGTCGTCGACAGGATCCGCGCCGCGGAAGTCGCGCCCAAGGGCATGCACGAGCACTTCCCGGTCAAGCCCATCTTCATCACCAAGGCGCTCGTCGAGCCCGTCAAAAAATGAGCCAAGTCAAACTCACCACCAACCACGGCGACATCCTGATCGAACTGGATGTCGAGAAGGCCCCGCTGTCGGCTGCCAACTTCCTCAGCTACGTCCGCAAGGGCCACTACGACGGCACGATCTTCCATCGCGTCATCAAGGGCTTCATGGTGCAGGGCGGCGGCTTCGAGCCCGGCATGAAGCAAAAACCCACCGATGCGCCGATCCAGAACGAGGCCAACAACGGCCTGAAGAACGCCCACTACACGCTGGCGATGGCGCGCACCAATGCGCCGCACTCGGCCACCGCGCAGTTCTTCATCAACACCACCAACAACGGCTTCCTGGACTTCAAGTCCGAGTCGCCGTCGGGATGGGGCTATGCGGTGTTCGGCAAGGTCGTCGAAGGCCAGGACGTGGTCGACAAGATCGAGAAGGTCAAGACCAGCCGCTCGGGCTTCCATGACGACGTGCCGGTCGAGGCCGTGGTCATCGAGAAGGCCGTCGAGGTTTGATCCACGCGCTGACGGCCCCGGCGCAGTGGCAGCAGATCGATCTGCTGTCGGACCTGCACCTGGGGCCGGACACGCCGGGCACGCTGGCCCGGCTGGCGCGGCATCTGGCCGAGACGCCCGCGCAGGCGGTGCTGCTGCTCGGCGACATCTTTGAAGTGTGGGTCGGCGATGACGCCCGCCACGAGCCCTTCGAGGCCGGCGTCGTGCAGCTGCTGCGCCAGGCCTCGCAACGCCTGGCGCTGTTCTTCATGCCGGGCAACCGCGACTTCCTCGTCGGCCCGGACCTGCTGGCCGACACCGGCATGACCGCCCTGCCCGACCCTACCGTGCTCGACGCCTTCGGCCAGCGCTGGCTGCTGGTTCATGGCGATGCCCAATGCCTGGACGACACCGCCTACCAGGCCTTCCGCCGCCAGGTGCGCGCGCCGCAGTGGCAGGCCCAGCTGCTGGCCCAGCCGCTGGCGGCACGCCAGGCGCTGGGCCGGCAGATGCGCGAAGGCAGCCGCGCGGCCCAGGCGGCCCAGCTGATGGCCAGCGACCTGGACGCCGAGGCCTGCCGGGCGCTGCTGCGCGAGGCGGATGCCCGCACGATGATCCACGGGCACACCCACCGGCCGGCCGAACACGACCTCGGCCACGGCCTGCGGCGCGTGGTGCTGTCCGACTGGGACTTCGACGCGGCGGCACCGCGCGGCGACGTGATCCGCCTGTCCGCCGGCGGCCTGCAGCGCCTGCCGCTGTGATGCTGGGCGCCCTGCGCCGCTGGCGCGAACGGCGCGCCGTCGAGCGCCATGCCATCCCCGACGCGCTGTGGCAGCTGACGCTGCTGCGCTACCCCTTCCTGGCCCGGCGCAGCGACGCCGACCTGACCGAGCTGCGGCGTCTGTGCAGCCTGTTCCTGTCGGCCAAGGAGTTCCACGGCGTCGGCGGCTTCGAGGTCAGCGACGAGGTGGCCGTGGCGGTGGCCGCGCAGGCCTGCCTGCCGGTGCTGCGGCTGGGCCTGGCCTGGTATGACGGCTTCGTCGGCATCGTCATGCACGAGGGCGAGGTGGTCGCGCAGCGCAGCGTCCAGGACGAGGACGGCGTCGTTCACGAGTACGACGAGGAGCTGGCCGGCGAGGCCATGGAAGGCGGCCCGCTGATGCTGGCCTGGACCGCCATCGCGACCAGCCCGGACCCGGCGCAATTCGGCCCCGACGAGGTCTTCAACGTCGTCATCCACGAGTTCGCCCATGTCATCGACATGCGCGACGGCCTGGCCGACGGCGTGCCGCCGCTGGACAGCGCCGAACGGGAACGCTGGATCGAGGTCATCGACGCGGAGTGGGAGAAGTTCTGCGAACGCATCGACGCCGGCGAAGACACGCTGATCGACCCCTACGGCAGCGAGGCCGTCGAGGAGTTCTTCGCCGTGGCGGTCGAGGCCTTCTTCGTGGCGCCGGCCGCCATGCGCGCCGAGGAGCCGGTGATGTACGCGCTGCTGTCCGGCTTCTTCAGGCAGGACCCGGCGGCCTCATGAAACAGGGGCGCCAAAGCGCCCCTGATTGAAGCCGAGCCGCTGCGGCTCAGGCCGTTGCGGGTTCCGCCTTGGGCTTGCCGTCCCGCGTGGGCTTCACGTTGGGCTGGATGTCCAGCACCGTCTCGCCCTTGTCGTCCACGTCCACGCTGAGGCGGCCGCCGTCCACCAGCTTGCCGAACAGCAGCTCGTCGGCCAGCGCGCGGCGGATGGTGTCCTGGATCAGGCGCTGCATCGGCCGCGCCCCCATCAGCGGGTCGAAACCCTTCTTGGCGAGCTGCTTGCGCAGCGCGTCGGAGAAGCTGACCTCCACCTTCTTTTCCTGCAGCTGGCTTTCCAGCTGCAGCAGGAACTTGTCGACCACGCGCAGGATGATCTCCTCGTCCAGCGGGCGGAAGGACACGATGGCATCCAGCCGGTTGCGGAACTCGGGCGTGAACAGGCGCTTGATGTCCACCATCTCGTCGCCTTGCTGGCGCGAGGTCGTGAAGCCGATGGTCGCCTTGTTCAGCGCCTCGGCACCCGCGTTCGTCGTCATGATGATGATGACGTTGCGGAAGTCCGCCTTGCGCCCGTTGTTGTCGGTCAGCGTGCCATGGTCCATGACCTGCAGCAGCACGTTGAAGACGTCCGGGTGCGCCTTCTCGATCTCGTCCAGCAGCAGCACGGCGTGCGGCTTCTTGGTGACGGCCTCGGTCAGCAGGCCGCCCTGGTCGAAGCCGACGTATCCCGGAGGCGCGCCGATCAGGCGGCTGACGGCATGGCGCTCCATGTACTCCGACATGTCGAAGCGGATCAGCTCGATGCCCAGGATGTAGGCCAGCTGCTTGGCCACTTCGGTCTTGCCGACGCCCGTGGGCCCACTGAACAGGAAGCTGCCCACCGGCTTGTCCGGCCGGCCCAGGCCCGAACGCGCCATCTTGATGGCGGCGGCCAGCGCATCGACGGCCGGGTCCTGGCCGAACACGACGCTCTTCAGGTCGCGGTCCAGCGTCTTGAGCTTGCTGCGGTCGTCGCTGTTGACCGACGCGGGCGGGATGCGCGCGATCTTGGCGACGATGTCCTCAACCTCGGCACGCGTGATGGTCTTCTTCTGCTTGCTCTTGGGCAGGATGCGCTGCGCGGCGCCGGCCTCGTCGATGACGTCGATGGCCTTGTCCGGCAGGTGGCGGTCGTTGATGTACTTGGCCGACAGCTCGGCCGCAGCCTGCAGCGCGCCCAGCGCGTACTTGACCGAGTGGTGCTCCTCGAAACGGCTCTTCAGGCCCTTCAGGATCTCGATGGTCTGCTCCACCGAGGGCTCGGCCACGTCCACCTTCTGGAAGCGCCGGCTCAGCGCCGCGTCCTTCTCGAAGATGCCGCGGTACTCGGTGAAGGTGGTCGCGCCGATGCACTTCATCGCACCGCTGGACAGCGCCGGCTTGAGCAGGTTGCTGGCGTCCAGGGTGCCACCCGACGCCGCGCCGGCGCCGATCAGCGTGTGGATCTCGTCGATGAAGAGGATGGCATGCGGCTGGTCCTTCAGCGCCTTGAGCACACCCTTGAGGCGCTGCTCGAAGTCGCCGCGGTACTTGGTGCCCGCCAGCAGCGCACCCATGTCCAGCGAGTAGACGACGGAGTCGGCGAGGACCTCAGGGACTTCGCCTTCGGTGATGCGCCAGGCCAGACCCTCTGCGATGGCCGTCTTGCCCACGCCGGCCTCACCGACCAGCAGCGGGTTGTTCTTGCGCCGGCGGCACAGCACCTGCACGACGCGCTCGACCTCGGACTCGCGGCCGATCAACGGATCGATCTTGCCGTCCTTGGCGAGCTGGTTCAGGTTCTGCGTGAACTGCTCCAGCGGCGACGCCTTGGCGTTGCCGCCCTCGCCTTCCTCGCGTTCCCCATCCTGGCCCTGGCTCTGGCCCTCGGGTGCCTTGGGCGGCTGCTCGGGATCGGTCTTCTTGATGCCGTGGGCGATGAAGTTGACGACGTCCAGGCGCGTCACGCCCTGCTGGTGCAGGTAGTAGACGGCGTGCGAATCCTTCTCGCCGAAGATGGCCACCAGCACGTTGGCGCCAGTCACTTCCTTCTTGCCGCTGCCGGTGCTCTGCACATGCATGATGGCGCGCTGGATCACGCGCTGGAAACCCAGCGTGGGCTGGGTGTCCACCTCGTCGCTGCCGCCCACCATCGGCGTGTTTTCCTTGATGAACTGCGTCAGGCTCTTGCGCAGGTCGTCCAGGTTGGCGGCGCAGGCGCGCAGCACCTCGGCGGCGCTGGGGTTGTCGAGCAGCGCGAGCAGCAGGTGCTCGACGGTGATGAATTCGTGCCGCTGCTGGCGCGCCTCGACAAACGCCATGTGCAAACTGACTTCAAGCTCTTGCGCAATCATGCGGCCTCCATAATGCACTGCAGGGGGTGGCCGGCACGCCGGGAGGCGGCCAGAACCAACTCCACCTTGGTCGCGGCGACGTCCTTGGTGAAGACACCGCAAACCCCGCGACCCTCGTGGTGGATTTTGAGCATGATCTGCGTCGCCGTATCCAGGTCATGCCGGAAAAATTCCTGCAGAACCATGACTACAAACTCCATCGGCGTGAAATCGTCGTTCAGCAGCAGAACCTGGTAGAGCCGCGGCGGCTCGGTTTTCTGCGTCTGCCGCTCGACGACGACCGCCCCGTCGCCTTCGTCCTTGCCGGGCTTCTGGGGAGGCGCGGGCGGGGGCGGAGCCGACTGGTTTCGCGGTGAAAAGACGGGGAGCACAGGCATGTCGGGATTCTATCGACGGGGGTATCCCCTCGCCGACCGCGGGCAGTTGGCGGCGACCGGCGGGATTGCAAGCTCTTGGGGTGAACCCGGGCGGGAAGGTCCCGAATTGACGCATTGGTTCGCGTCACCAGAATCAGCCCCCGCCTCCCCGGGAGGTGCCACAAAGAATGGAGACAAGATGATGGCGCTGGGCAAAGTCAAGTGGTTCAACGATGCCAAGGGCTTTGGTTTCATCGAGCCGGAGGCCGGCGGCGATGACGTCTTCGCCCATTTCTCGGCGATCCAGATGGAGGGCTTTCGCACGCTGAAGCAGGGCAGCCAGGTGCAGTTCGATCTGGTGCAGGGCCCCAAGGGCCAGCTGGCCCAGAACATCACGCCGATGGAAGCCGCGGCAGCCCGCCCGCTGGAACTGCCCCAGGCCTCCTGACGCCACCCGCTTGCCGACCCGGCCCCGTCGCGGCAGCGCACGGGGCTTTTTGCGTCGCGGCGCCCAAACCCGGCCGCAGTGAGGGTCGTAAGGGAAGCGCCAAACCCGGCTTGCTAGAGTTCATGCCTCGCGCGCAGCCCCTTGGCGGCCGCGCGCCGATTCCCACATCACCGGACCACGTTCATGACCGCCGACAAGACCCAGATCGTTTACACCCTGACCGATGAAGCGCCCCGCCTGGCCACCGCATCGCTGCTGCCGGTCGTGCAGCGCTTCGCGGCGTCCGCCGGGATCGACGTCGTCACCAGCGACATCTCGGTGGCCGGACGCATCCTGGGCCAGTTCCCCGAGCTGCTGACGGAAGAACAGCGCGTCACGGACAACCTCGCGGCACTGGGCAAGCTGACGCTCAAGCCCGAGGCCAACATCATCAAGCTGCCCAACATCAGCGCCTCGGTGTCGCAGCTCAAGGCCGCGATCAAGGAGCTGCAGGACAAGGGCTACAAGATTCCGGACTACCCCGAGGCGCCCAAGACGGACGAGGAAAAGGACATCCGCGCCCGCTACAACAAGTGCATCGGCTCGGCCGTGAACCCGGTGCTGCGCGAGGGCAACTCCGACCGCCGTGCACCCAAGGCCGTCAAGGAATACGCCCGCAAGAACCCGCACCGCATGGACGAGTGGAGCCAGGCCTCGCGCTCGCACGTCTCGCACATGCATGACGGCGACTTCTATCACGGCGAAAAGTCCATGACGCTGGACCGCGCCCGCGACGTGAAGATGGAACTCATCACCAAGAGCGGCAAGACCATCGTGCTCAAGCCCAAGGTCTCGCTGCTGGACCGCGAGGTGATCGACTCGATGTTCATGAGCAAGAAAGCGCTGCTGGCCTTCTACGAGAAGGAGATCGAGGACGCGCGGAAGACCGGCGTGATGTTCTCGCTGCACGTCAAGGCCACCATGATGAAGGTGTCCCACCCCATCGTGTTCGGCCACTGCGTGCGCATCTTCTACCGCGAGGCGTTCGAGAAGCACGGCAAGCTGTTCGACGAGCTGGGCGTCAACGTCAACAACGGCATGGTGGACCTCTACACCAAGATCGCCACGCTGCCGCAGAGCAAGCAGGAGGAGATCAAGCGCGACCTGCACGCCTGCCATGAGCACCGCCCCGAGCTGGCGATGGTGGACTCGGCCAAGGGCATCACCAACTTCCACTCGCCCAACGACGTGATCGTCGACGCCTCCATGCCGGCCATGATCCGCAGCGGCGGCAAGATGTACGGCGCCGACGGCCGCCTGAAGGACGTCAAGGCCGTGATGCCCGAGTCGACCTTCGCCCGCATCTACCAGGAGATGATCAACTTCTGCAAGTGGCACGGCGCCTTCGACCCGCGCACCATGGGCACGGTGCCCAACGTGGGCCTGATGGCCCAGCAGGCCGAGGAGTACGGCTCGCACGACAAGACCTTCGAGATCACCGAGGACGGCGTGGCCAACATCACCGACCTGGAAACCGGTGAGGTGCTGCTGAGCGAGAACGTCGAGCAGGGCGACATCTGGCGCATGTGCCAGTGCAAGGACGCCGCCATCCGCGACTGGGTCAAGCTGGCCGTCAACCGTGCCCGCAACTCCGGCATGCCGGTCGTGTTCTGGCTGGACAGCTACCGCCCGCACGAGGCGCAGCTGATCCGCAAGGTCAAGATGTACCTGCACGAACACGACACCACCGGCCTGGACATCCAGATCATGAGCCAGGTGCGCGCGATGCGTTACACGCTGGAGCGCGTGATCCGCGGCCAGGACACAATCAGCGCCACCGGCAACATCCTGCGCGACTACCTGACCGACCTGTTCCCCATCATGGAGCTGGGCACAAGCGCCAAGATGCTGTCCATCGTGCCGCTGATGGCCGGCGGCGGCATGTACGAAACCGGCGCCGGCGGCTCGGCGCCCAAGCATGTGCAGCAGCTGGTGGAGGAGAACCACCTGCGCTGGGACTCGCTGGGCGAGTTCCTGGCGCTGGCGGTGAGCCTGGAGGAACTGGGCCTCAAGACCAAGAACACCAAGGCCAAGGTGCTGGCCAAGGCGCTGGACGCCGCCACCGGCAAGCTGCTGGACAACGGCAAGGGCCCCAGCCCCAAGACCGGCGAGATCGACAACCGCGGCAGCCACTTCTACCTGACCCTGTACTGGGCCCAGGAACTGGCCGCGCAGACCGAAGACGCCGAGCTGGCCACCCGCTTCAAGCCGGTGGCCGAACAGCTGGCGGCCAACGAGGCCAAGATCGTCGACGAGCTGCGCGCGGTGCAGGGCAAGCCGGCCGACATCGGCGGCTACTTCCTGCCGGACGTCGCCAAGCTGGACAAGGTGATGCGCCCGAGCGCCACGTTCAACGCGGTGCTGGACTCGCTGGCCTGAGCCTGCCGGGGCCACAGGCCCCGCCACGGGCGGCCATGACGGCCTGACGAAGACAAACGACAAGGGGCGCCGCGGCGCCCCTTGTGCTTGTTCAGCCCGGCGTGGGGCGCGTCACATGTGGTCGATCATCACTTGGCCGAAGCCGGAGCACGACACCTGAGTCGCGCCGTCCATCAGGCGCGCGAAGTCGTAGGTGACCTTCTTGCTCAGGATGGCCTTCTCCATTGCGCTGATGATGAGGTCGGCGGCCTCGGTCCAGCCCATGTGGCGCAGCATCATCTCGGCGGACAGGATCTCGGAGCCGGGGTTCACGTAGTCCTTGCCGGCGTACTTGGGTGCGGTGCCGTGCGTGGCCTCGAACATCGCGACCGAGTCGCTCATGTTGGCGCCCGGCGCGATGCCGATGCCACCCACCTGCGCGGCCAGCGCATCGGAGATGTAGTCGCCGTTGAGGTTCAGCGTCGCGATGACGCTGTACTCCGCCGGGCGCAGGATGATCTGCTGCAGGAAGGCGTCGGCGATGCTGTCCTTGATGGTGATGTCGCGGCCGGTGCGCGGGTTTTTGAACTTGCACCACGGGCCACCGTCGATAGGCTGCGCGCCGAACTCCTGCTGCGCCAGCGCATAGCCCCAGTCCCGGAAGCCACCTTCGGTGAACTTCATGATGTTGCCCTTGTGCACCAGGGTCACGCTGGGCTTGTCGTTGTCGATGGCGTACTGGATGGCCTTACGCACCAGGCGCTCGGTGCCCTCGCGGCTGACCGGCTTGATGCCGATGCCCGAGGTGTTCGGGAAGCGGATCTTCTTGACGCCCATCTCGTCCTGCAGGAACTTGATGAGCTTCTTGGCCTTGTCGCTCTCGGCCTCGTACTCGATGCCGGCGTAGATGTCCTCCGAGTTCTCGCGGAAGATCACCATGTCGACCTTGTGCGGCTCCTTCACCGGGCTGGGCACGCCGTCGAAGTACTGCACCGGGCGCAGGCAGACGTAGAGGTCCAGCTCCTGGCGCAGCGCGACGTTGAGCGAGCGGATGCCGCCGCCGACCGGCGTGGTCAGCGGGCCCTTGATGGACACGACGTAGTCGCGCAGCACCGTCATCGTCTCTTCGGGCAGCCACACGTCGGGGCCATAGACGCGCGTGCTCTTCTCGCCGGCGTAGATCTCCATCCAGTGGATCTTGCGCGCGCCGCCGTAGGCCTTGGCCACGGCCGCGTCCACCACCTTCAGCATCACCGGCGTGATGTCGGCGCCGGTGCCGTCGCCTTCGATGTAGGGAATGATGGGCTGGTCGGGGACGTTCAGCGAGAAGTCGGCGTTGACCGTGATCTTCTGGCCGCCTTCGGGCACTTGGATGTGTTGGTACATGGCGGAGGGCTTTCGCGAGGAAGCGGGAAAAGACGAGACGGCGGGAGTTTAGGACCGCCCCGACGGCCGGGCGGGCTCAGCAGGCCAGCGTGAGCCGCTGCCAGACGCCGTGCGCCAGCGCCCAGCCCGAGGCGACGACCAGCGCCAGCCCGGCCAGCCGCAGGGCCAGCATCGCGCCGTCGTCGCCGCGGCGCAGCAGGCGCGCGCGCCAGGCCGGCGCGATGACCAGGGCCGGCGTGCTGGCCAGCGCAAACGCCGCCATCGCCGCCGCCCCGCTGCCGACCGAGCCGGACAGCCCCGCCATCAGCAACGCGGCATGCAGCAGCCCGCAGGGCATCGCCACCCAGGCCATGCCGGTGACCACCGCATGGCGCGGCTGCGGCCGCCAGTTGACGGCGCCCAGCCAGGCGGGCGCGCGGCCGCGCACCAGCAGCGTCAGGCCTAGCAGCAGCAGCGCCGCCTGCAGCAGCGCCCAGACCGGTTGCAGCAGGGCCGCGCCCTGCGATGCCCGGGCCAGCGCCTCGGCCGAGGCCGCCGCCACCGCGCCGCCGGCCGTGTAGCCCAGCACGCGGCCCACCAGCAGCCGGGCCGGCCGCTTGCCGGCCGCCAGCGCGCAGGGCGCACTGCACATTGCCGCGCAATGCGGTGTGCCAGCCAGGCCCATCAACGCGGCCGACGCGATCAGCGCGGCGTCGAGCGACATCAGATGATCTTGGAAAAGCGCTCGCGGCTGGCATCCGCGCGGCAGTAACGGTCGAACACCATGGCGACCGCACGCACGAAGTACCAGCCCAGCGGCGTGACCTGGATGGCGCCGGGCTCCAGCACCACCAGGCCCTGGTCGGCCAGCGGCGCAAGCCGCTCCAGCTCGGCCGCGAAGTAGCTCGGCACGTCCACCAGGTAGGACGCCGCGATGGACTCGAACTCGACGCGGCCCTGGCACATCAGCGCCATGATGACCGCGCGGCGCAGCAGGTCGTCGCGGGTCAGCTGCAGGCCGCGCTGCACCGGCAGCTCGTGCTGGCGCAGCGCGTCCTCGTACTCATCCAGCGTCTTGGCGTTCTGCGCGTAGGTGGCGCCGATGCGGCTGATGGCCGACACGCCCAGGCCGATGAGGTCGCAGTCCGGCTGCGTCGAGTAGCCCTGGAAGTTGCGGTGCAGCAGGCCCTGGCGCTTGGCCACGGCCAGCGGATCGTCGGGCAGCGCGAAATGGTCCATGCCGATGTAGCTGTAGCCCTCGCCCAGCAGCGCGCTGATGGCGCCGGACAGCATGGCCAGCTTGTCGCCGGCCGGCGGCAGCAGTTCCGCGGCGATGCGGCGCTGCGGCTTGAAGCGTTGCGGCAGGTGGGCGTAGGCGTACATCGCGATGCGGTCGGGCCGCAGCTCGGCCACCTGCGCGATGGTGCGGGCGAACGAGGCCGGCGTCTGCAGCGGCAGGCCGTAGATCAGGTCCACGCTGATGGACGTGAAGCCCAGCTCGCGTGCGGCGCGCATCAGCGCGGCCACCGACTCCAGCGGCTGCTGGCGGTGCACCGCCTTCTGCACGGCGGCGTCGAAATCCTGCACGCCGAAGGACAGGCGGTTGAAGCCCAGCGCCTTCAGGTGCGACAGCCGGCCGGCATCCACCGTGCGCGGATCGATCTCGATCGACAGCTCGGCCCCGGGCAGCACCCGGAAATGCCGGCGCAGCGAGGCCATCAGCTGCGACAGCTCGTCATCCGACAGGAAGGTGGGCGAGCCGCCACCCAGGTGCAGCTGCGACACCGGTGCATGGCCGCCCAGCGTCGCGGCGACCAGGTCCATCTCCACGTCCAGCGTGGCCAGATAGGGCTGGGCACGCTCATGGTGCTTGGTGATGATCTTGTTGCAGGCGCAGTAGTAGCAGAGCTGCTCGCAGAACGGGATGTGGACGTAGACCGACAGCGGCTGGGCGGCGCCGCGCTGCGCGAGCGCCTGCAGGTGCTGGGGCGCCTGGTGCGCCTCGACGAAGCGGTCGGCGGTCGGGTAGGAGGTGTAGCGTGGCCCGGCCACGTCGTGGCGACGCAGCAGTTCGGGGTCCAGCGTTCGGTCGGTCACAGCAGCCATGCGACCACTGTGCCCAGGCAGGTACGGGCGGGTCTTGATCCACGTCAAGCCCACTGCGGGGCCGCCGGCCAAGAATGCCACTGGTTGACGCAAGCCAAGGCCGACCATGCTGACGACCTCTCCACCCCCGACGCGACCAAGGACCAGTCACGACATGACGTCGACCTCCGCCTCCACCATCGAGCCCCTGAAGGTCGCCTGCGCGAGCTGCAACCTGCGCGAGCTCTGCCTGCCCGTGGGCCTGCATGCCCAGGACCTGACCCGCCTCGACGGCTTGGTCGCCAAGCGCCGCAGCGTGCCGCGCGGCGAGCACCTGTTCCGCAACGGCGAGCGCTTCGAGGCGCTGTACGCCGTGCGCACCGGTTTCTTCAAGACCTGCGTCGGCAGCGAGGACGGCCGCGACCAGGTCACCGGCTTCCAGATGGCCGGCGAACTGCTGGGCCTGGACGGCATCAGCAGCGACCACCACCACTGCGACGCGGTCGCGCTGGAGGACTCCTCGGTCTGCGTGATCCCCTACAGCCAGCTGGAGGAGCTGTCGCGCGAGTTCACCGTGCTGCAGCACCAGTTCCACAAGATCATGAGCCGCGAGATCGTGCGCGACCATGGCGTGATGCTGCTGCTGGGCAACATGCGCGCCGAGGAGCGCCTGGCCGCCTTCCTGCTGAACCTGACGCAGCGCCTGCAGGCGCGCGGCTTCTCGGCGTCCAGCCTGGTGCTGCGCATGACACGCGAGGAGATCGGCAGCTACCTGGGCCTGAAGCTGGAGACCGTGAGCCGCACCTTCTCCAAGTTCCAGGAAGACGGCGTGCTGGACGTCAAGCAGCGCCAGATCACCGTGCTGGAACCGCAGGCCCTGCAGCGCCTCATTTCAAACGCCGCCTGCTGACGCCGCGGTTGCTGCACTGCAGCATCGAGCCGCCGGGGCGGCTAGGATGGGGCCATGCGCCCCCAAGTCCTCATCATCGGCTGCGGTTTCGGCGGCCTGGAAGCGGCCCGCGCCTTGCGCAGCGCCGAGGTCGACATCACCGTGGTCGACCGCACCAACCACCACCTGTTCCAGCCCCTGCTCTACCAGGTGGCCACGGCGGGGCTGTCGGCGCCGTCCATCGCGGCACCCATCCGGCATCTGTTCCGCGGCCAGCGCAACGTCACGGCGCTGCTGGGCGAGGTGACGGCCATCGACGCCGGCGCCCGCACGGCCACGCTGGCGGACGGCGCGACGCTGCGCTGGGACCACCTGGTCGTCGCCGCCGGCGCCACCCACAGCTACTTCGGCCGTGACGACTGGGCCGAGCACGCGCCGGGCCTGAAGACGCTGGCCGACGCGTTCGAGATCCGCCGCCGCGTGCTGCTGACCTTCGAGGCCGCGGAGCGCGAGGACGACCCCGTGCGGCGCGCCGCGCTGATGCAGTTCGTCGTGGTGGGCGGCGGGCCCACCGGCGTGGAGCTGGCCGGCACGCTGGCCGAGATCGCCCGCCACACGCTGCCGGGCGAGTTCCGCCGCATCGACCCGCGGCAGGCGCGCGTGCTGCTGGTGGAAGGCAGCCCACGGGTGCTGCAGTCCATGCCCGAATCGCTGAGCCGGCGCGCCGCCGAGCAACTGGCCGCGCTGGGCGTGGAGGTGCACACCGGGGCGCGCGTGACCGGCATCGACGCCCAGGGGCTGGACATCGCGACCGACGCCGGCCCCGAGCGGCTGCACAGCCGCTGCGTGGTCTGGGCCGCCGGCGTGGCGGCCTCGCCGCTGGGTCGGGCGCTGGCGGAGGCCACCGGCTGCACGCTGGACCGTGCCGGGCGGGTGGTCGTGGAGCCTGACCTGAGCCTGCCGGGCCACCCGGCCATCCAGGTCATCGGCGACCTGGCGTCGGCGCGCAGCCATCACAAGGGCCAGGAGCCGCAACCGGTGCCGGGCGTGTCCCCGGCGGCCAAGCAGATGGGCCGCTGCGCGGCAGCCAACATCCGCAGCCGGCTGGCCGGGCGGCCGACGCAGGCCTTCCGCTACCGCGACTACGGCAACCTCGCCACCATCGGCCGCCACAGCGCCGTGGTGGACCTGGGTACGCCGGCCGGCCCGCTGCGCTTCTCAGGCTATGCGGCCTGGCTGTTCTGGCTGTTCGCCCATGTGTATTTCCTGATCGGCTTCCGCAACCGCTTCGTCGTGCTGCTGGACTGGGCCTGGGCCTACTGGACGCACGAGCGCCATGCGCGCGTGGTGGCCGGCGGCGGCCTCAGCGCGGCCAGCCCGGCGCGCGACGCGTAGGCACCGGCTCGTCGACCGGCAGGTTGACCAGCAGCAGTGCCAGGCTGGCGCCCAGCGCCGTGACGGCCCAGAAGATCAGGAAGCTGACGGTGTAGATGGCCTGCGCGGACAGCTGCAGCTGCGCCCCGCCGAACCAGCGCAGGTCGGCCGGGTCGACGACCGCGAACACCAGCGCCTCCATCAGGCCGGCGGCCAGGAAGGCCGACCAGGCCACGCTCATCGCGAAGCGCCGCAGCCGCGACGGTCCGGGTGCTCCGGTCACCGCCGGGCCCCGGGGGCGCCGGTGGCGGCGTGGTTGCGGCCGACCAGCGCGGGCACGTCACCGGCCTTGTCGCGCAGGTCGGCCGGCGCGGTGGCCTCGGCCGCACGGGTGGCACTGGCACGCAGGTCCAGCGGCGGGTCCGGGTGGCGGATGGCCAGGGCCAGCGTGATGAAGCTGGCGACCACGACCGCCGCGGGACCACCCACGACCAGCCAGACCATGGGCTCGCGCCAGCCCGAGGGCGTGGGAGGCAAGGCAGAGGGGTTCATCGCATTCTCCTGGCCGCTTCAGCGCGGCACGACGAAGGTGGATTTCTCGGCGACGGTCTCGCCGTCGTCACGCCGGATCAGCCAGCGCACCGGGTGGGCGCCACCCTTGAGCGACTGGGCCGTCTCGGGCGGCACGCGCAGCGCGATGGCCACCCAGCGCGCCTCGGCCGGGCCCACCTCGACGACCTGGGCCGGCGTGGCCATCAGCCCGGCCAGGCCGTCGGCTTCGAGCCGGTAGCGCTGCGGTGCCTCGGTGGCGTTCATGACCTGCAGCCGGTAGACGTTCTCGACCCAGCCGTCGTCCACCAGCCGGGCCAGCGAGGCGCGATCGCGCACCACGTCGACGCGGAAGCTGTGGCGCGACAGCAGGCTGTACAGCACCGCGCCGCAGATCACCAGCAGCACGGCGGTGTAGATCATCACGCGCGGCCGCAGCACGCGGCGCCAGCGCTGCGCGCGGGTCAGGTGCTGCTCCAGGCCGTTCTCGGTGTCGTAGCGGATCAGGCCGCGCTGCGTGCCCATCTTGTCCATCACGCCGTTGCAGACGTCGATGCAGGCGGCGCAGCCGATGCACTCGTACTGCAGGCCGTTGCGGATGTCGATGCCGGTCGGGCACACCTGCACGCACAGGCCGCAATCGATGCAGTCGCCGACGGCCAGGTTGGCGCTGCGCGCCTCGCCCTTCTTGCCGCGCTGGGCGTTCTTGCCGCGCGGTTCGCCGCGTTCGACGTCGTAGCTGATGATCAGCGTGTCACGGTCGAACATCGCGCTCTGGAAGCGCGCGTAGGGGCACATGTACTTGCAGACCTGCTCGCGCATGTAGCCGGCGTTGCCGT
>CAXDTK010000112.1:0-15701 GCA_963992225.1 uncultured Comamonadaceae bacterium
CTACGCGAACGCGCGCGGCGACGAGAAGACCATCACCATCAAGGGCATCGACGAATCCGACAGCCTGGGCGGCGAGGTCAGCTGGGTGTCGCCCATCGCCCGCACGCTGCTGAAGGCGCGCGTGGGCGACGAGCTGCAGCTGGTCACGCCGGTGGGCGTGGAGAAGATCGAGGTCGTCGAGGTCAGCTACCCCGCGCCTTCGGCCTGAGCATGGCGTCCGCGCGTGCCCGGTCCTCGGGCGACAGCCGCGGCGCCAGTGCGGCCAGCGCCGCCTGGGCCTGCGGGTGGCCGACGGCCTGGCACAGGCTCAGCCAGGCATGGGCGCTGGCCAGGTCCTGCGCACCGCCCTGGCCCTGGGCCAGCATGACCGCCAGGTTGAACATCGCGTCCGGCTGGCGCCGCTGGGCGGCGGCCTGGAACAGCTTGCGCGCGGTGGCCAGGTCCTGCGCCACCACCTCGCCGCGGTAGAAGTAGGTGGCCAGCGCGTTCTGGGCGTCGGCATGGCCCTTGAGCGCGGCGTCCTTGTAGAGCACCACGGCGCGCTCGGGCGCGGCGGGCACGCCTTCGCCGAGGTCCAGCATGCGGGCGGCCGCGTAGGTCGCCTCCAGGTGGCCGGCCTTGGCCGCCGCGCCGTAGTAGGCGCCGGCGCGCGGCAGGTCCAGCGGGATGCCTTCGGGCTGGCCGGGCAGGCGGTGGTGGTACAGCTGGCCCAGCATGAACAGCGCGGGCACATGGCCGGCCCCGGCCGCGGCCTGCAGCCGGGCCAGCGCCTGGCCGGCGTCGCGTGGCGCACCGACGCCGTTGAGGTGGGCCTGTGCCAGCAGCGTGCCCGCCGGCTCGAAGCCGTAGTCCAGCGCCTTGCGCCACCACTGGTAGGCCTGGGCCGGGTCACGCGGCGTGCCCTGGCCGGTCAGGTGGATGCGCGCCAGCAGCAGCGCGGCGTCGACACGGGTGTTGATCAGGTCGGGCTTGGCGGGGTCGAAGCGCAGCCGGTCGCCGACCGGGTCGTAGCGCGCGTCGGTCACCTGGCGCAGCCATTCAACGGCCTTGGGCGTGCTGGCCGGGGTGCCCAGGCCCAGCAGGTGCAGGCGGCCCAGCATCAGCGCGGCCTCCTCGTAGCCGAGCTTGCGCCAGCCTTCCTCGAAGCGCGCACGCGCCTCGGTGTAGCGGCCCGCCTCGTAGGCCTCGAAGCCCTGGGTCAGCGACTTGTCCTTGCGGGCGATCCAGTGGCGGCCGGCGGCGAAGCGGCGGTCGCTGCCGGCGCAGGCCACCGACGGCGCCAGCGGGTCTGCCGTCGAGCCCGTGTCGCCCCGGCTCTCGGCCAGCGCGCTGCCGACCGCTGCGGTCTTGGCGTTGCCCTCGGGGCTGAGGTCGCTGAAGCGCTCGGCCTCGTTGGACGGGCTGTCGCCCAGGCCGAAGTCGCGCAGGTAGGCCAGCGTGACCTCGTCCTCGGCGGCCGAGTAGCCGCTCATGAAGCCGCAGGACGAGGCGTACTGGCGCGACAGCAGCTTGTTCTTGGCGGCGGTGACGAGGGACGGGTCGACCGCCCCGCTGCGCTGGCCGGTGACCTGGACGGCGTCGAGCGTGTTGGGTGCGCTGGCGGCGGCCTGCTGGGCGGCAGCCGGCAGGGGCAGAGCCATCAGCAGCGCCAGGGCGCACCCGCTCGCGCGGCGGCGCGCTCGACTTGCGGGCCGTGCGCCGGGCCGCTCCCCAGCCGGCCCGCGCTGGCGATGTGCTCGCGGCTCGACGCCGCGAGCATCGCCGTCCCCTCGGGGGACCGGCTGGGCGCGCCCGCGTCCAGCGGGGCGGAACCAGACGAGCGGCCTCATATCAGCGCGGGCTGCGGATCGTGAAGCCCACCATGTAGCGGCGGCCGTTGTAGTTGTCGCCGTAGATGCTGGGGATGCCGTCGGCGTAGTCCTGGTAGCCACCGGTGGTGGACATGGTGCGCTCGCCGGTCAGGTTGCGCACGTCGGCAAAGAGCTCCAGGCCGTTCTTGAAGCGGTAGGAGACCTTGGCGTCGACGAAGGCGGTGCGGTTGCCGAAGATGGGCGCGCCGGGGTTGTAGGGCAGGCGCACGTTGGGCACCAGCACCGCCGGGTAGTTGTTGACGCCCAGGCCGCTGGTGCCGCTGTTGGGCGAGAAGGCGAACAGGCGCTCGCCCACCACCTGCATCGCCACGCGGGCCTGGAAGCCGCCGTCGTCGTACCACAGCGAGGCGTTGTACGAGTACTTCGGCTCGCCGAACGGCGGCAGCGTGTCGCCGCTGATCAGGTCGCGCATGGCCAGCTGCTGCGTCGACTTGGCCTTGGTGTAGTTGGCGTCGAAGCCGGTGTAGCGCAGGAACCAGGGCAGGAAGGTGAACGCCGTCTTCATGCCGAACTCGATGCCGCGGCGGGTCGAGGCGGGCTGGTTGTCCCACTGGTTGAGCGAATACTCGACGTCGGACAGCGGGCGGCCGGTGGCCGGGTCCACGGCCGAGCTGCTGCCGAACACCTTCACGTCCTGCAGGTTGCGGATCAGCGTGGGCGCGCCGATCAGGCCGCGCTGGCGGTAGTAGGCCGCCGAGAACATGGTGTCGCGGTTGGGGAACCATTCCACCGACAGGTTGTGGTTCACGTTGGTCTGCGGCTTCAGCGCCGGGTTGCCGAACGTGCCGGAGCAGCCCTGGTCGTTGGTCGAGCCGTCCGGGTCGCTCGCGCTGTCTTCCTCGGTGATCTGGCTCAGCGTGCAGGTGCCGGAGGGCAACAGCTTGGACACCGGCGGGCGGGCCACCGTCTTGCCCACGCTGTAGCGCAGCACCAGCTTGTCGGCGACCGGCCACAGCGCCAGGTTCAGCGAAGGCAGCACGTCGGTGCTGCTGTCCTGGATGGAGGTGTTCTGGCTCAGCGTGCTGAGCACGAAGCCGGCGGCATTGGTGGGGTCGGCCGGGTTGAAGGAGGAGGTCTTGCGGATGGAGCGGAAGGTCATGTAGCCCGTGCCCTGCACGTCGGTCTTGACGACGCGCACGCCGAAGTTGCCCGACAGCTCCATGCCGAACGGCAGCGACCAGTTCGTGAACGGCACGCGGTCGACCTCAAAGTCCGTCATCAGGTAGGCGGCCTGCGACTTCTCGCTGAACTTGGTCACCGGCATGTCATAGACCTTGCCGTCGCTGGCCGTGCAGCTGCGGAAGCAGTCCAGCCGCACCGGCACGCCGGCCAGCTGGAACAGCTTGTCGATGTCGAGCTGGTGCCAGCCGTTGATCAGCGTGGACGGGCGGTCCTTGGCGCCGGCGTAGAACTGGCCGGCGGGCGCCAGCGTCATGGTCTGGCGCACCAGCTCCTCGTACTGCGCGCGGCTCAGCGTGGTGGTGCCGGCCGCGACGCCGCCGATGCCGCTGTTGAGCTGGTTGTTGGGCACGTAGCCCGCGGGGGCGCAGGGCTGGCCGCCAGCGGCCAGCGAGCCGGGGGTGTTCTCGCAGCCGACGACGTTCCAGCGCGTGTTGACCTGCGGCATGTAGACGCCGGGCACGAAGCCGGCCGTGCCGAAGGTGCCGATGGGTTCCTTGATGGTGCCGCCGGCGCCGTTGTAGAACGCGCCGCCGGTGTCGCGGTAGTTCAGGCCGCCCTTCAGCGAGGTCAGGAAGGGCACCTTGTCGACCAGGTTGTAGGCCAGGTCCAGCTTGCCGGTCTTCTCGGTGCTGTCGGTGTCGAAGGAGCGGATGACCTGCAGCAGCGTGTTGTTGGTGTACTGGGCGCGTTGCGCGGCCGTGTAGGCCGGCACCGAGACCGGGTTCACGTTGGAGGCCGCGAAGGCCGCCGATTGCACGGCCGGGTTCAGCGTCGCGTAGGCCGGGAAGTTCAGCTGGTCGTTGGTGCTGCCATTGGGCAAGGTGAATGACCAGAAGCCGTTGGGCTGCAGCGCGAAGTTGCCGACGCCGTAGTTGTAGCTGAACGAGGCGCGGCGGTCGTAGCGCATCGCGGTGGACTGGGTCGAGCCGCCCATGAACTGGGCCTTGAGGCGCCCGTCGTTGTACTCGCCGCCGGCGATCAGCGTCTTCGAGTCGGTGTCGATGGTGCTGAAGATGGTGTCGGTGCCGTAGAAGCCGTTGTTGGTCGAGTAGCTGGTGACGTGGTGGCTGGCGTCCACCGTGTAGCCGGGCAGCACGTTGGTCGTCGTACCCAGCACCAGTGGCGCATTGGCGGCGCGCCAGCTGTAGCTGCCGGGCAGCAGCGAGGCGACGGCCGTGGAGGCCGGGTTCAGCGTGCGGACGTTGGTGGTGGTGTTGTCGGTGAAGGTGCCGGCCGGGTTGACCAGCACGGCGCTGCCGACGCCCAGGAAGCCGACGATGTCGTCCACATGGCGCGTCGCGCCGCTGTACTTGCCGTAGACGGTCAGGTTGTCGTTGACCTTGAAGTCCAGCCGGATGTCGCCGCTCTTGCGCACGTCGTCCTGGCCGCGCAGGTTGTAGCGGAAGCCGGCCGAATGCGACGGCGCGTAGTCGTTCCACTGGTTCAGGCAGGTCAGCTGCTCGTTCTGGCGCTGCGTGTAGGCAAGGTTGCGGTTGGCCGTGGTGTTGATCGCGTTGATCTGCGCCGTCGTCAGATTGGGGAAGGCGGTGAAGCAGTCCGCCTTGGTGGCGGCGGCGGCCGACTTGGTGACCAGCTCCGTGGGCGTGGCCGCGTTGAAGAAGCCACCGGCCGTCAGCGGCGAGGCCAGCAGCGTCGAGTTGATGGTGTCGCCGTACAGCGTGCTCGGGTTGAAGGTGAAGGTCTTCTCGGGCGAGTTGTCGAAGTCCGCCTGCCGCACCAGGCCCTGCTGGTTGTTGCTGCCCCCCTGCGTGATGGAGTGCATCTCGCTCTTGTAGCGCGAGTAGTTCAGGTTGGTGATGACGCCCAGTCGCTTGTCCAGGAACTTGTCGGCCAGCACCAGGTTGTAGTTGGGCGTGGTCTTCTTGATCAGCGAGCTCTGCGTGGCCGCGGCGCGCAGCGAGTAGTAGGGCTTGTCGAAGTCCAGGCCGGTGCGGGTCTGGATGATGATGCCGCCGCCCAGCGAGCCCTCGGTCATCGCGGCCGTCGAGCCCTTGATGATGTCCACGCTCTTGATCAGGTCGGAGGACAGCTCGCGGAACTCGGTGCCGCGGCCGTCGCCGCCGCCCAGCAGGTCGGTGCCGGCGCCGGAGCGCACGCCCATGCCGTCCAGCTCGACGCGCGTGAGTTCCGGCCCGTTACCGCGGATGGACACGTTCACGCCCTCGCCGAAGTCGCCGCGGTCCAGCGCCACGCCGGCGATGCGGGAGATGGCCTCGCCGATGTTGCGGTCGGGGAAGGCGCCCACGTCCTCGGCCACGATGGAGTCCTGCGCCGTGGCCGCGTTCTTCTTGCGGTTGATGGCCGACTGCTGCGACTGCCGCGTGCCCACCACCAGCACGGTCTCCAGCTCGTTGACCGGCGCCTTGGGCTTGGCCTCGGCCGGCTTGGCGGCCGGCGCGGGCGTGGGCTCGGTGCTGCTCTGCTGGGCCCAGGCCTCATGGGCCATCAGGGCCAGGGCGAGGGAGGCGGCGGTGGCGATCTGGTCACGCCGCAGCGCGGGTTTGCTGGTGGGGGTCACGTGGGTCTCCGCAAGCCGGTCAGGGTCCGGCCATTCGTTGTTGTGAACGGGATGCCTGCGCAGCGGGCCGGTCCGGGGCAGTCCGGGGCGGCACATCTGCGCGGCGGAGAGCGCGTCGGGTCTCTCCACGGCAGGCGTTGACGCGGACCTTAAACAGCGAGTTACGAACAGAGAAATGCGTTTTGCGCGGCGAGCTATGTCGAAACGCGATACCGGGGCCGGAAACAATGGTTAACCCGTGGACGCGAACAGAAACACTCACGCCGCTGAGCGGAGCGGCGCGCGGGCCGGCGCGTTGACAGCGTTGACAAGGGCGGCCAGCGGCGCGCCCGGGCCGGGGTCAGGCCTTGACCCGCGCCACCCGTTGCACGGCCGGCGAGCGCCGCAGCACGCGCAGCACATCGGCCAGGTGCAGGCGGTCGCGCACGGCGATCAGCAGCGTCATCTCGGCCGTCTCGCGCAGCGGCGCGTCGTCGCCCATCGCGATGTGGGTGATGTCGGCCTCGGCCTGGGCCACCGCCTGGGCCACCTGGGCCAGCACGCCCTTGCCGTTGTGCAGCAGCAGCGTGATGCCGGCCTCGAAGCTGCGCTTGAGCTCCTCGGCCCATTCGACCTGGATCCAGTGCTCGCTGTCGCGCTGGAACAGCCGCCGGCCGACGGCGCATTCGCAGGTGTGCACCACCAGCCCTTCGCCGCGGCCCAGGTAGCCGCGCACCTCGTCGCCCGGGATGGGGCGGCAGCAGCTGGCCAGCTGTACCGAGGCGCCCTCGCTGCCGTCGATGACGACGCTGTGCTGGTCGGGCGCCGCGTCACCGAAGCGGCCCAGCGTCAGCGCCAGCGCGTCGGGCTTCTGGCCCTTGTCGGCCATCAGCCGCGCCAGCTTCTTGGCGATGATGGTGGCGATCTTGCGGCCCGCGCCGATGTCGACCAGCAGCTGCTCGGTGCCGGCGCTGCCGGCCCAGACGGCCAGCTCGTGCCAGATCGGCGCCTCGGGTGCGTCCAGCTCCAGGCTGGGCAGGCCCAGGCCTTCCACGCGCATGGCCTGGGCCAGCATCTTCTCGCCCAGCTCGCGCGATTCCTCCTGCTCCAGGTCCTTCAGGTAGTGGCGGATCTTGGAGCGCGCACGGCCGGTGCGCACGAAGCTCAGCCAGGCCGGGTTGGGGCTGGCGCCCGGGGCGGTGATGATTTCCACGATGTCGCCGCTGCGCAGCTCGGCGCGCAGCGGCACCGCCTCGCCGTTGACCTGGGCCGCCACGCAATGGTCGCCAACGTCGGAGTGGATGGCGTAGGCGAAGTCCACCGGCGTCGCGCCCTTGGGCAGCGCCATGATCTTGGACTTGGGCGTGAAGACGTAGATGGAGTCCGGGAACAGGTCGATCTTGACGTGCTCCAGGAACTCGTTGGCATCGCGCGTCTCGTCCTGGATGTCGATCAGGCTCTGCAGCCAGCGCGCGTTGGCCTGCTGCGCGATCAGCGCCGACGCCTGCTTGCCGCGGCTCTTGTAGATCCAGTGCGCGGCCACGCCCTGCTCGGCGATCTGGTGCATGCCCTCGGTGCGCACCTGGAACTCCAGCGGCGTGGCCAGCGGGCCCATCAGCGTGGTGTGCAGCGACTGGTAGCCGTTGTCCTTGGGCGTGGCGATGTAGTCCTTGAAGCGACCCGCCTGCGGCTTGTAGAGCTGGTGCAGCACGCCCAGTGCCGTGTAGCACTGCAGCGGCTCCTCGGTCAGGATGCGGAAGCCGAAGATGTCGCTGACCTGGGCGAAGGAGAGGCCGCCCTTCTCGCGCATCTTCTTGTAGATGGAATAGACCGTCTTCTCGCGCCCCTGCACCTCGACGCGGATGCTGGCCTTGGCGAAGGCCGCGCGGATCTCGCCCTCGATGCGCGACACCAGGTCGCGCCGGTTGCCGCGCGCCTTGGCCACGGCCTTGGAGAGCGCCGCGTAGCGCCAGGGGTGGAAGTACTGGAAGGACAGGTCCTGCAGCTCGCGGAAGGTCTGGTTCAGGCCCAGCCGGTGCGCGATGGGGGCGTAGATGTCGAAGGTCTCGCGGGCGATGCGGCGCGACTTGTGCGGCGCCATCGCGCCCATGGTGCGCATGTTGTGCAGCCGGTCGGCCAGCTTGATCAGGATGACGCGCAGGTCGCGCGCCATCGCCAGCAGCATCTTGCGGAAGGACTCGGCCTGCGATTCCTCCTTGGTGGAGAACTGCAGCTTGTCCAGCTTGGTCAGGCCGTCGACCAGATCCGCCGTGGTGGCGTCGAACTTCTCGATCAGCTCGGTCTTGGACACGCCGCAGTCCTCGACCACGTCGTGCATCAGCGCCGCCATCAGCGCCTGGGCATCCAGCCGCCATTCGGCACAGATGCCGGCCACCGCGATGGGGTGGGTGATGTAGGGCTCGCCGGTGGCGCGCTTCTGGCCCAGGTGCGCCTCGTCGGCGAAGCGGTAGGCTTCGCGCACGCGCTTGACCTCGGCCTTGCTCAGGTAGCCGAGCTTGGGGGCGAGGGCGTCGAAGGAGGCTGCCTCCGCCGGGGTGGGCGGCGCTGGCTGGCGCAATCCAGGCAGCGTGAACCAGGCGGTGAGGGAGCGTTGGGCCATGGCGCCGAATTTAAACGATGAAGACGGCCGGCCCCTCGTCCGGGGAATACCTGGCCGGTCCCTCGAGGGCCTGTGGCCGCCGGCCCGGACGCCGAAATGCAAACGGGCGCCCGAGGGCGCCCGTCGAAGGGAGCGGCAGGCGCTTAGACCGGCACCTTGCGCAGCATCTCGATGCCCACCTCGCCGGCGGCGATCTCGCGCAGCGCGGTCACGCCGGGCTTGTTCTTGCTCTCGATGCGGGGGCTGTGGCCCTGGCTTAGCATGCGGGCGCGGTAGGTGGCGGCCAGCACCAGCTGGAAGCGGTTCGGGATCTTGGTCAGGCAGTCTTCGACGGTGATGCGGGCCATGGTTTTCCTTGAGTGAGCGGTGTCAGGGGCGCGATCAGGGCAGATCGAGCGCCTGAAAGACCGCCGAGCGGTTGCGGCGCTGAGCCGCGTATTTTAGCCGCTGCGCGTGGACGATGGTTTTCAGGTCGAAGACGGCGGTGTCGAACACCGCGTTGACGACCACGAAATCGAAGTGCCGCGCCTGTGCCACCTCGATGCGCGCGTTGTTCATGCGCTGCGCGATCACCTCGGGCTCGGTGTCGCCGCGGCGGTTCAGGCGCAGCCGCAGTTCGTCCCAGCTGGGCGGCAGGATGAAGATCAGCACCGCATAGGGGAACAGCTGCTTGATCTGCAGCGCGCCCTGGTAGTCGATCTCCAGCACGACGTCCTCGCCCTGCTGCAGCCGGCGCTCGATGCCGGCGCGCGAGGTGCCGTACAGGTTGCCGTGCACCTCGGCCCATTCGAAGAAGTCGCCCCGCGCGGCCATGGCGCGGAATTCGTCGGGGCTGATGAACCAGTACTCCCGGCCATGCTGCTCCTGGCCGCGCGGCGCCCGCGAGGTGTGCGAGATGGACACCGCGAGCCGGGCGTCCAGCTCCAGCAGGGCCTTGACCAGGCTGGATTTGCCCGCGCCGCTGGGGGCGGCGACGACGAAGAGATTGCCGGGGTATTCCATGGATTCGTGATGCGTTGTGCGGTGCGTCCGGCGGCGCCTGCCGGGCAGGGGCGTGACTTTAGCTCGCGCGGCACCGGCGGGCGCCGGGCCGCGGGCGCGTGGCGTGCACTGTGCCGCAGCCGGCGGCTCAGAAGCCCAGCTCGCGCACCAGCACCGCCGCCGCCTGGCGCGCGTAGCGCGCGGCCGGCGCCTCCCACTGCCCGGCGATGGACAGCTCGCCGCGCCAGGACTGCGCGCCCAGCGCCGCTGGCGGTGGTCCGTCGAGCGCCAGCGTGACGTGGTAGGCGCCATGCTCGGGCAGCAGCTGGCCGCCCTTCTCGCGGGCGGTCAGGTGGCCGCCGGCCTGGGCCGCCAGCTCGGGGCGGGGCAGCACGCGGCTGGTATCGCGGGCTATCGCATCGATGCGCAGCCGCAGGCCCTGCGCCGGCAGGGCGGGCGCGACGAAGAGCGCGTGGTCGCCCACCCGCACCCGGCGCACCATGTCCTCGTCCAGCCAGGTCTCCACCAGCCAGCGGCCATCGTCGCGCACCAGCAGGCCGATGCGCTCCTTCCGGCCCAGCCACTGGCCCACCTGCAGGTCCGGGTCCACATCGCGCAGGCGCCCGGCGAACGGTGCCAGCGGCGCGTAGCCGCGCAGCTCGGCCTCCAGGCTGGCCAGCTCGGCACGCACCGAGGCCACGGCCTCCTCGCCGGCCAGCAGCTGCGCGCGGGTGCTCGCGTCGAAGCCCGAAGTGGCGGCCTGCCACTGCTGGCTGTCCAGGCGGGCCAGCAGCGTGGCGCGGCGGGTGGCCAGCTCGGGCGCATGCAGGCGCACCAGCTCGGCCCCGGCCGGCACCGGCTGGCCGTCGCGGAAGGGCAGTTGCTGCAGCTGAGCCGGCCCCGGCACGTAGACGGGCCAGATGTCCGCCGGGCGCAGCAGCGCCCTGGCGGTGGAGCGCGTGGGCAGCGGCACGCAGGCCAGCAGCACCATCGCCAGCAGCAGGCCGGCGCTCCAGCGCGCGCGGCGGCGGCGGCGGATCTGCGGCCAGCGCTGCCGCCAGGCCTGCCATTCCTGGCGCAGCGGCGCGAGCAGGAACCAGCCGATCTCGACGGCGAACAGCAGCATGCCCAGCAGCTTGAAGAAGGCGTGGTAGACCAGCAGCGCGATGCCCAGGAACAGCGCCGCGCGGTAGAGCCAGGTGGCCCAGGCGAACACGATCAGCGCGCGGCTGCGGCGCGGCGACAGCAGCTCGGGCGCCGGCTCGCCCAGGTCGAACAGCGCCTCGCGCAGCCGCCAGCGCGCCAGCGCGAAGCTGCGCCCATGCAGGTTGGGCATGTCGAGCGCGTCCGACAGGATGAAGTAGCCGTCGAAGCGCATGAAGGGGCTGGCATTGATGGCCAGCGTCGCGACCCAGCTGGTGGTGGCCAGCACGAAGGCGGCCGAGCGCCAGGCGCCGTCCGGCAGCAGTGCCCAGGCCAGCGTGGCCCAGGCGGCGACGAACAGCTCCGTGACGATGCCGGCCGAGGCCACGCGCAGGCGCTGGCGGGCATCGGTGAGCTTCCAGGTCTCGTTGGTGTCGGTGTAGGCCACCGGCCACATCACCAGGAAGGCCACGCCCATGGTGGGCACGCGGCAGCCGTAGTGCTTGGCGGTGAAGGCATGGCCCAGCTCGTGCAGCAGCTTGGTGCAGAACAGCGCCACCGCATAGGCGCCCAGGCCCTGCCAGCTGACGGCGTCCACCAGCGAGGCGTTGAACAGGTCCCACTGCTTGGCCACCTGGCCCAGCCCCAGCAGCAGCGCCGCCAGCGTCAGCCCCGCGAACGCCGGGTGGCCGAAGCGGCGCGCCAGCGGCAGCCAGCGCGTCAGCCAGGCGTCGGGCCGCAGCAGCGGCACGCGGAAGAACAGGTAGTGGTGCAGCAGCCAGTGCAGCGGCGTGCCGCGCTGGCGCTGCAGGCGCTCGGCCCACTGCGCGGCGCGGCCGGGCGCGGGGCGGGTGAGCTGGTTGCCGACCAGGAACTCGCTGACGCGGTCGACGTCGTCGGGCTGCAGGTCCAGCGTCGTGTGGGCGCGCACGTCGGCGGCGATGGCCTGGGCGTCGCCCTGCCACCAGCGGCGCAGGATCTCGAAGGTCGACCAGTCCAGCCGGAAGAACTGCTGGCGCACCGGGTCGTGCAGGGTCCAGCTGGGCTGGCCGTCGGGCAGCGCCGGGCCGGGCAGCAGGTCCAGCTCCTCGCGCAGCAGCGGCAGGGCCATGCTCACCACCCCAGCGTAACGCGCAGCGTGGCCAGCGGCCGGCGCAGCGCCCAGTAGGCCAGCGGTACCCAGCCGCCGTACAGCTTGACGGCGCCCTTCAGGCCCACGCGGTGCGCGGTGGGCTCGTCCAGGGTGGCGCGCAGCCGGTAGGCATGGCTGCCGTCCGGGCGCTGCACGGCGTCATGCGCCAGGTAGCGCAGCCGCCCGGCCACCGGGTCCAGCGGCGTGGCGTTCAGGTAGAGCTTCACGGCGGCACCGGTCGGCAGCGCCAGCATGTCGCCCAGCGGCAGCCAGGCCTCGATCTCGACGTCGTCGGGCGCGGCGATGCGCAGGATGCGCTCGCCCACCGTGACGGGCCGGCCTATCCACTCGCTGGGGTCGTCGAACAGCACCACGCCGGCCCGCGGTGCCAGCACGCGGGCGCGCTGCAGCTGTTCGCCGAGGTAGGCGCACCTCGGTGCGCTTCTCGTCGATCTTGCCGGTCAGCAGCGCCAGCTGCGCCTTGACGCGGGCGTCCAGCAAGGCCTGCTGGGAGGACTGCCGGTACTCGGTCTCGGCCGTGGCCAGCGCCTGGCGCGCCACGTCCAGCCGGCCCTGGATCAGCATCTCGTCGAAGCCGAACAGCGGCTGGCCCTCGCGCACCAGCGCGTTGGGCTGCACGTGGAAGCTGCCGATCACGCCGTCCAGCGGCGCGCGCACCACCACCGGGTGCGCGGGCACCAGCTCGCCGGGGGCCAGCACGGTGAGCCGCACCGGGAAGGCCGCCACCAGCAGGGCGCCGGCCAGCCAGCGCGGGCCGCGCCGCTGCCACCACCGCGGCTGCGGTGCGCCGTCCGGCGCCGGTGCACCACCCAGCCGCGCCCGCCAGCCGCGCAGCCGGCCCGCCGACGACCGCCGCAGCGCCGTGAAGGCATGCCACCAGGCCTGCGTCCACTCGCGCGCCAGCGCCACGTCGTCAGCGGTCCAGGCGGCTTCGTCGAGCAGCAGCAGCAGTGCCTGCGCCGGTTCGCCGTCGCGGCCCATGGGCAGCACCAGCGCATGGGCCGGCCACCAGTCGGCCCATTCGGCCGCCAGGGCGGCCGGCAGCGCCGGCGCCGTTAGCCGCCCGTCGGCCGGCGGCTGCGCGGCGAGGTGGCGGCACAGGCGCGCCAGCCACTGGACGTAGGGCGCGTTGGCCTCCGGCTGCACCACGCCCGACAGGCTGTCCACGCCGCTGTCGGCCCGCCACAGCGCGCTCTGCCGGTAGGGCAGCAGCTGCAGGCTGTCGTTGACGAGCAGGAAGGCCAGCTCGCGTTCGCTGCGCGCCAGGCGGGCGCGCCGCACCAGCTCGTAGAGCCGGGCGACCGGCGGGGCCGCGGCGTCGTCCATCAGGCCCTCGCGCGCATGCCGGCGCTACGGTCGGCGGCGAGCCAGCCCGGCGCCGTGTCGGCCGTGGCACGCATCTGCTCGCTCAGGCCCGCCCGGCCGATCGACAGCCGCTTGCCCTTGCCGACCGCCATCTTGAACAGCGAGCGGGCCTCGCGGCCCTCACTGTCGCGGGCGATCACCACCACCTGCAGCTCGCCGTCGAAGTCCGGCGGCGGGTCCAGCCGGAAGGTGCCGGTGCGGGCGTCGAACTGCACCCAGCGGGGCAGCTCGGCACCGTCGGCGCGCTTGGCGGTCAGGTTGATGCTGGCATCGGCCCGGGTGTGGGCGAAGGCGTCGGCCGGCAGCATGAAGCTGCTGGCCTCGCCGCGCTCGACATACTGGTCAGTGATGCCGCGGAACACCGTCAGCTGCGGCTGGGCGGCCGCCACGACGGCGACGCGGAAGCCCGACGACTCGGTCAGCATCTCGGCCACCCGCGTCGGTGGCGGCACGGCGGCGTCCTGCGCCACCGGCTCGGCCTGCTGGGCACTGACGAAGGTGGTCGGCACGGTGGCGGCCGGCGCGGGTTCGGCCGGCGTGGCGGCGGGCGCGGGCGCGGGCGCCGGCGGCGCCCCCCGCGGGGGCGGGGGGGGGGGCGGGGGCCCCCGGTGGGGCCGGTCGTCGTCCGCCGCGCCCAGGGTGGCCTGGCCACTGAGGTTGTCGGCGGTGAAGACGGCGGCGGCGCTGCCGTCGTCCACCAGCGTGGCCGTGCCGGTCACGGCGCTGCCGGCCGTGTTGCGCGCCACCAGGCGCAGCGTCTCGGCGCCCTCCTGCACGCCGTCGTCCCGTACCGTGGTGCGCAGCAGCAGCGTGCCGCTGGCGCCCACCGTGGCCAGGCTGCCGGGCACGTAGGCCTGCCAGCGCGTGCCCACCAGCACTTCCAGCGTCGTGCCGGTGTCCTGGCCGATGGCCGCGCTGCCCGACTCCAGCGCCAGGCCCACGCGCTGGCCCGCGGCGGCGCCGACGGTGAACACCACGTAGGGCGAGGCCTCGCTGAGCACGGGGCTGCTGACGCTCAGCGGGCGGTCGTCGTCGGGCGTCGCCTCGGCGTCGAGGCTGCCGTCGGGGCGGAACACCGCGCCGCTGCCGTCGTCGCGCAGCGTGGCGGTGCCCATGGCTGCCCGGCCGCCCACCGGCGTGGCGGTGAGCGTGAACGTCTCGCCGCTGTCGCTGACCGCGTCGTTGACGACCGGCGTGCGCACCAGCAGCAGGCCGCCGGCCGGCAGCGTGACGGCGCCGTTGTAGGCCGTCCAGCTCAAGCCGTTGTCCAGCGACACCTGCAGCGCCGGGCCGAAGTCCGTGCCGCCGCCGGTGGCGGTGTTGCCGGCCAGCGCGAGGCTGAGCGTCTGCCCTGCGCTGCCGGCGACGCCGAACACCGCGTAGGGCGAGGCCTCGTTCACCACCGGGCTGCTGACCGTCACCGCGCGATCGTCGCTGCGGGGGGCCTGCGGGTCCGGGCTGCCGTCGGGCCGGTAGACATCGCCGCCGCCATCGTCCTTGAGCGTGGCGGTGCCGGTGGCGGCACCGGCGGTCGACGTGGCGGTCAGCGTGAAGGTCTCGTTGTTGTCGCTGACGGCGTCGGCTATGACCGGCGTGCGGGCCAGCAGCGTGCCGCCCGCGGGCAGCGTCAGCGTGCCGGCGTAGTCCGCCCAACTGCGGCCGCCGTCCAGCGAGACCTGCAGCCGCGCTGCACCGGCCTGGCCGAAGTCCACGCCGTCGGCCTGGGCCGAGCCGCCGGCCAGCCTCAGCTCCACCGCCTGGCCGGCGCCACCGCCGACCGTGAACACCGCGTAGGGCGAGGCCTCGTTGACCACCGGGCTGGTGACCGAAGGCGGGGTAAAGGTGTCGAAGGCCAGCGCCGCCGCGTTGTCGGCATCGGCGCCGTCGGCGTTGGCATTGCCGGCCGCGTCGGTGAAGCGGCCACTGGCCACCGACACCTCGGCCATGCCCCGCGCCAGGGCCGTGGGCGTGAAACGGGCGGTGTAGGTGCGGCCACTGCCGCTGAAGCTGGTCAGCGTGCCGCCGCTGACGGTGATGTCGGCCGGTGTGAAGTCGGTGGATGGCTCGGACAGCGTGAAGGTCAACGTGGCGGTGTCGCCGAGCTTGAGCGCGGTCTTGTCGGTGCTGACGGCGATGGTGGGGCGCACGCCGTCGTGGACGAGGGCCACGGCGTTGTCGGCATCGGCGCCATCCGCATTGACATTGCCGGCGGCATCCGAGAAGCGGCCGCTGGCGACCGACACCGATCCACTGGTCGTGGTCGGTGTGAAGACAGCGGTGTAGGTGCCGCCACTGCCACTGAAACCGCTCAGCGTGCCGCCGCTGACGGTGATGTCGGCGGCGGTGAAATCGGTGGACGGCTCCGACAGCGTGAAAGTCAGCGTGGCGGTCTCGCCCAGCCTGAGGCGGGTCTTGTCGGCAGCGATCACGATGGTCGGGCGCACGCCGTCGTAGTCAAAGGCCACGGCGTTGTCGGCGTCCGCGCCGTCGTCGTTCAGGTTGCCGGCCGCATCGGCGAAGCGGCCGCTGGCCACCGACACCGAGCCCGTCGTGGACGAGGGCGTGAACGTGGCGGTGTAGGCGGTGCCGCTGCCGCCGAAGCCGCTCAGCGTGCCGCCGCTGACGGTGATGTCGGCGGCGGTGAAATCGGTGGACGGCTCCGACAGCGTGAAAGTCAGCGTGGCGGTCTCGCCCAGCCTGAGGCGGGTCTTGTCGGCAGCGATCACGATGGTCGGGCGCACGCCGTCGTAGTCAAAGGCCACGGCGTTGTCGGCGTCCGCGCCGTCGTCGTTCAGGTTGCCGGCCGCATCGGCGAAGCGGCCGCTGGCCACCGACACCGAGCCCGTCGTGGACGAGGGCGTGAACGTG
>CAXDTK010000113.1:0-15610 GCA_963992225.1 uncultured Comamonadaceae bacterium
TCGTAGTCCGGCTCGTCGGGCTGGCCCAGGTTGGCCGTGTAGAACTAGGTCATCGCCCACTAAATCTTCATCCAGTGCAGCGCGGCGGAGGTGTCGAGGCCGCCGGAGAAGGCGATGCCGACCTTCTGGCCGACGGGAACGGATTGCAGGATCGTGGACATGGGTGGGGTCTCTTCTTCAGGCGACGAGGGGGTGCCACTCGGGGTGGCGCTGGAGGTAGGTCTGGACGTAGCTGCAGGCCGGCTCGACCTTCAGCCCTTGGTCCCGGGCCCAGTGCAGGCCGGCCTCGACGAGCCGGGCGGCCAGGCCCTGGCCCTGGTGGGCCGGGGGCACGCCGGTGTGGGTGAACACCACACGGCCGGGCGCGAGCCGGTAGTCGAGCACGCTGACGGGCGTGGTCGGCAGCGTGAAGCGCTGCTGCTCCGGCTCGTGTCGGGGCGCGTGCTGCGGCGTCATTCGCTGGCGCGCTTCAACGCGATGGGGTGGAGCTCGACCGAGGCGTTCGCGGTCGACACGTAGAGGCTGCCGTCCTGGATGCTGATCTGCAGCTGCATGCTGCGCTCGGCGAGGGCTGCCAGCGCCTGCGACTGCTCGGCCGGGATCTGCCAGACCGCCAGGCGCGGCGCGCGCGTCAGCTTGCTCTCGATGCCCGACCACCACACCGGCGTGCTGGACGCATAGCTGTAGACGCTGACGCGGCGGGCGCGGCCATGGGCCTTCATCAGGCGGCGCTCGTCGGGCTGGCCGAGGTCGATCCAGTGCTGCACCTCGCCGGTCAGGTCGAGCTGCCATATGTCGGGGTCGTCCACGTCGGACAGGCCCTTGGTGAACTCCAGCCGGCCGTTGAGGTCGTCGGCGGTGACGTTCAGCGCGTAGGCCAGCACGCGGATCATCATGCGCTCGTCGGTCTCGCTCGGGTGGCGGGCGATGGTGAGCGCATGGTCGCCGTAGACATGGCGGTCCATGTCGGCGATCTGCAGTTGGGCTTTGTGGATGGTGGCTTTGAGCGCCATGGGGAAGGGGCGGGCCCCTGTAACGAAGAGCAGCCGGGCATTATCGCGGCGAAGCCTCATGGCATCATTGCCGCCTCCCGTCTGGAACCTTCGCAACGTGAGTTGCCCCCTCTTCATGAAACGCATTCTTCTTCCGCTCGCCCTGGTCCTCGCTGTCTCTGCCCAGGCGCAGATCACCACCAATTCCAAGGCCAAGGTCGACCCGAAGAACAACAAGGTCGCCAACCCGGTCGTCGAGAAGCCCAAGGTCAAGCTGATGTCGCGCGACGAGCTGCGTGCCTGCATCGACCAGCAGGAGGCCAACGGCAAGGAGGCCGAGGCCATCAAGGCCGAGCAGGCCTCCTACAAGGCCAATGCCGAGAAGCTGAAGGCCGAGAAGGCCACCATCGAGGCCGGCGAGGCCGCGCTGGCCAAGCAGGCCGGCGAGGTGAAGGCCGAGCGCGACGGCATCCTGAAGGCCCACGAGACGCTGACCGCCGAGGCGCCCAAGCTCGAGAAGGCCGAGCTCAAGGCCCGCAACGAGGCCTACCAGGCCCGCACGGCCGCCTTCGGCACGCTGATCGAGACGCTCAAGGCCGCCGACGCCGAGCAGGGCGTCAAGCGCAAGGCCTTCTCCGAGAAGGTCGATGCACTGGACGTGCAGTTCAAGGGCATCGAGGACCGCACCGAGAAGCACTTCGACGCCAACGACAAGTGGAAGGCCGAGTGCCAGAACAAGCCCTACGACGAGAACGACGAGAAGGCCATCCGCAAGGAGAAGGCCGCCGCCGGCAAGTGACGGCCAGCGCGCGCTGACCCCGCCCCGAGGGGCCGCTTCCGGCAGGACGCGGCCCTTTTTCTTGCTTCAACGACAACCCAGCCGCATGAGCACCAACCCGCTGCTGCAGGAGCCCGCCGTTCCCCACGGCCTGCCGCCCTTCGCCGACATCGATGCGGCCCATTTCCAGCCCGCCTTCGAGGTCGCGCTGGCCGAGCACCGTGCCGAGATCGACGCCATCGCGGCCCAGGCCGAGGCGCCCAGCTTCGCCAACACCGTGGCCGCCTTCGACGCCAGCGGCCGGCGGCTGACGCGGCTGGAGCACCTGTTCTACACGCTGGCCGCCTCGGCCACCTCGCCCGAGCTGCAGGCGCAGCAACGCGCGCTGGCCGCGCCGCTGGCGGCGCATGGCAGCGCGGTCTACATGCATGCCGGCCTGTTCGCGCGCATCGACGCGCTGTTCGAGCAGCGCAGCCGCCTGGGCCTGACGGCCGAGCAAGGCCGGCTGCTGGAGCGCGTGCACCTGGACTTCCTGCGCGCCGGTGCCCGCCTGGCAGCGCCGGCCCAGGCCCGCTACGCCGCCATCATGGCGCGGCTGGCCGAACTGAACACCCAGTTCGCGCAGAACGTGCTGGCGGCGGAAAGCGGCTACCAGCTGCGGCTGACCACCGAGGCCGACCTGGCCGGGCTGCCCGGCTTCGTGCGAGCCGCGGCGCGCCAGGCCGCCATCGACCGCGGGCTGGGCGAGGGCGTGCATGTGATCACGCTGTCGCGGTCGCTGATCGTGCCCTTCCTCAGCTTCAGCGCCCGCCGCGACCTGCGCGAGCAGGCCTGGCGCGCCTGGGTGAGCCGCGGCGACGGCAGCGCCCCGGACGCCGCCGCCACCGACAACCGCGCGATCTGCCGCGAAATCCTTGAGCTGCGCGCCGAGCAGGCCCGCCTGCACGGCCACGCCTGCTATGCCGACTACGCGCTGGAAGACACCATGGCACGCAGCCAGGGCGCCGTCATGACGCTGCTGCAGCGCGTCTGGCACCCGGCGCTGGCTGCGCAGGCGCGCGAGCGCGAGGCGGTGCAGGGGGCGATGGCCGCCGCCGGCGCCACGCATGCGCTGGAGCCCTGGGACTGGCGCTTCTACGCCGAACAGGCCCGGCGCGCCCGCTTCGAGCTGGACGAGGCCGAGGTCAAGCCCTACTTCTCGCTGGACCGCATGGTGGCCGCGATGTTCGACTGCGCCGGCCGGCTGTTCGGCCTGCAGTTCAGGGCCCGGCCCGACATCGCGGGCTACCACCCGGACGTGCGGGCCTGGGAGGTGTTGAATGCCGACGGCTCGCTGCGCGGCCTGTTCCTGCAGGACAACTTCGCGCGCCCGACCAAGCGCAGCGGCGCCTGGATGAATGCGCTGCGCAACCAGAGCCGCGCTCTCGGCGCCACGCCGGTCATCCTGAACAACAACAACTTCGCCCGCGGCGCGGCCGGCGAGCCGACCCTGCTGAGCTTCGACGACGTGCGCACGCTGTTCCACGAGTTCGGCCATGGGCTGCACGGCCTGCTGTCGAGCGTCGAGCATGAGCGGCTGGCCGGCACGCAGGTGCTGCGCGATTTCGTCGAGCTGCCGTCGCAGCTGTACGAGCACTGGATGGCCGAGCCGCAGGTGCTGAAGCAATTCGCCCGCCACTGGCAGACCGACGAGCCGCTGCCCGACGCGCTGCTGGCCAAGCTGCAGGCGGCGCGCCAGTTCGGCCAGGGCTACGAGACGCTGCGCTACACCGCCAGCGCGCTGGTCGACATGGCTGCCCATGCGCTGCCCGCGGCGCCCGCCGACGTGGTGGCCTTCGAGCGCGACACGCTGGCGGCCTGGCAGCTGCCGCACGAGGTGGGCCTCAACCACCGGCTGACGCATTTCCAGCATCTGTTCAGCAGTGCCGGCTATGCCGCGGGCTACTACGTCTACCTGTGGGCCGAGGTGCTGGACTGCGATGCCTTCGAGGCCTTCGTCGAGGCCGGCGACGTGTTCGACCCGGCGGTGGCCGCGCGGCTGCGCGACTGCATCTATGCGAGCGGCAACAGCCGCGAGCCGGGCGAGGCCTTCCGCGCCTTCCGCGGCCGCGACCCGGTCGTGGAGCCCATGCTGAAGGACCGCGGGCTGCTGCCGGCCTGAGCGGGCGGGCGCCGCCCGGGGCTCAGGGCTCGGGCCGGCGCCACAGCCAGATCGCCACCGCGGCCATCACGGTCGGCACGGCGATCTTGACCGCCTGCGGCAGCGGCGAGAGCACCAGCATCAGCGCGCTGCCGGCCATCATCACGGTGGCCAGCCATTTGGCGCGCCGCGGCACGGCGCCGTTCTCGCGCCAGCGGCGGATGTGCGGGCCGAAATGCGCGTGGTCCAGCATCCAGCGCTCCAGCGCCGGCCAGCCCTTGCCGGCCGCCCAGGCGGCCAGCAGCAGGAAGGGCACCGTGGGCATCACTGGCAGCACCACGCCGACCAGCCCCAGCGCCAGGCTCAGCAGCGCCAGCCCGCGCCACAGCAGCCGGGTCAGCGCCTGGCGCATGCCGCCCGCTTCACTTCAGGCCGCCGCTGAGGAACTGCTGCAGCCGCTCGCATTGCGGGCGCAGCAGCATTTCCTTGGGGTTGCCTTCCTCCTCGACGCGGCCCTGGTGCAGGAACAGGCAGTGGTTGGACACCTCGCGCGCGAAGCCCATCTCGTGCGTGACGACCACCATGGTGCGGCCCTCGGCGGCCAGGTCGCGCATGACCTTGAGCACCTCGCCGACCAGCTCGGGGTCCAGCGCCGAGGTGGGCTCGTCGAACAGCATCACCTCCGGGTCGACCGCCAGCGCGCGGGCGATGGCCACGCGCTGCTGCTCGCCGCCCGACAGCTGCGCCGGGTGGACATGGGCACGGTGGCCCACGCCCACGCGCTGCAGCAGCGCCTGCGCGCGGTCGATCGCCTCGGGCCGGGGCTTGCCCAGCACGTGGATGGGCGCCTCGATGACGTTCTCCAGCACGGTCATGTGGGCCCAGAGGTTGAAGTTCTGGAACACCATGGCCAGCCGGGCGCGCCAGCGCTGCAGCTGGCGGGCGTCGGCCGCCTTCAGGCTGCCGTCGCGGTCGCGCACCAGTGCCAGCGCCTCGCCGCCCAGGCTCAGCTCGCCCTCGTGCGGTTGCTCCAGCAGGTTCAGGCAGCGCAGGAAGGTGCTCTTGCCCGAGCCGGACGAGCCGATCAGCGTGACCACGTCGCCGCGCCGCGCGGCCAGCGAGATGCCCTTGAGCACCTCGCGCTCGCCGAAGCGCTTGTGGATGTTGGTGGCCTGGAGTTGGATCGTCATGTCAATTCTCATGTTCCGGGCCGCGCGCCGGGCCGCTCCCAAGCTGGCCCGGGCTGGCCCGGGCTGGCGATGTGCTCGCGGCTCGATGCCGCGAGCATCGCCGTTCCCCTGGGGGACCGACCGGTCCGGCCGCGTTCAGCGGAGCTGGGCTGGGCGAGGGGTTTCATGTCAGGCGCCCAGCAGCTTGCCGGTGCGCAGCGCTTCGCGGCCCGCGACCTTGGCCACCCGCATGCCGGCGTTGGCGAAGCGCAGGAAGTCGCGCGCGAACAGCAGCCCGTCGACGGGGCTCTTCAGCTCGGTGACCTCGGCGGTGATGGGGTCGATGACATGGGCCAGCACCTCGCCGGCGCGCACCTCGGCGCCGACGTCCTTGAGGAAGGTCAGCACGCCGGCCACCGGCGCCTTGATGGGCATGCTGCCGGCCAGCGGGCGGGCGTCGCCCACCGCCTCGGGCAGCTCGGGCCGGTCACCGGCGATCAGGCCGCGCCAGCGCAGGAAGCCGATGATGTTCGTGGCATCGGCCGCGGCCAGCTCGTGCGTCACGTCGCAGGCGCCGCGCAGCTCCACCGTCACCGACAGGCAGGCCTGCGGAATGGGGAAGCGCAGGCCCTGGCCGTTGAAGTGCCGGTCCCACTTCCACCAGACCTGCGAGCAGGCCTCGTCGAACGGGTTGTCGCCCGAGTCCTGGGCCAGCAGCGTCACGCGGGCGCCGAGGAAGCGGGCCAGCGGCTCGCAGTCGGGCCAGCAGGGTGTCTCGGTGTAGAGGTGCATCAGCGCCTGGGCGTCGCAGTGCAGGTCCAGCACGATGTCGGCGTCGCAGGACAGCTGCATCAGCGTGCGGCGCTGCGACTGCAGCTCGGTGTCCACCGGCGTGGCCTGCACCGCGGCCAGCAAGGCGCGGCGCAGCACGGCCACGTTGGCCACTGGGTCGGGGCCCAGCTGCGACTCGACGGCCGCGGCGACGGCCGCCACCTGGTCGGGGTAATGGCGGTTGAAGTTCTCGCCCGACATCAGCTCGAAGCGGCCCAGGTGGGCGTGCAGCAGGAACTGGCTCAGCCCGATCGGGTTGGCCATCGGCACCAGCACGATCTCGCCGTTGATCTGGCCGGCGGCCTCCAGCGCGTCGAGCTGCCGGCGCAGGTGGTGGGCCACCAGCATGCCGGGCAGCTCGTCGCCGTGCAGCGAGGCCTGGATGTAGGCCTTCTGGCCACCGCTGGACCGGGCATCGGTGCCGTAATGCAGCGAGACCAGCTCGCGCTGCGTGCCGGGTGCGGGGGAGAGCAGGGGGTGGCGGATGAGTTGCATGTCAGCGGCGCCCGGCCGCCCGAAGGCGCTGACGCGCCTGCTCGGGGGGCCGTGACTGAAAGGAACGTGGGAGCTTCATGGCTAGCGGCTCATCATGGGTTTCAGCCAGCGCTGCTCGGCCCAGCGGAACAGGCCCACCAGGCCCAGCGTGAGCACGAAGTAGAAGGCGCCGGCGGTGATGAAGGCCTCGAAGGGCAGGTAGTACTTGGCGTTGACGGCGCGGGCGGCGCCCGTCAGGTCCAGCAGCGTCACGACGCTGGCCAGCGAGGTGCCGTGCAGCATGAAGATGGCCTCGTTGCCATAGGCCGGCAGCGCACGCCGCAGCGCGGCAGGCAGCACGATGCGGCGCAGCATCAGGCCGCGGCCCATGCCCAGCGCCTTGGCCGCCTCGATCTCGCCGGCCGGCAGCGCACGGATGCTGCCGGCGATGATCTCGGTCGTGTACGCCGCCGTGTTCAGCGTGAAGGTCAGCCAGGCGCAGAAGGTGGCCGACGACAGCCACGGCCAGGCCCAGCTGTCGCGCACCGCGTCGAACTGCGCCAGCCCGTAATAGACGAGGAACAGCTGCACCAGCATGGGCGTGCCGCGGAACACATAGGTGTAGGCCCACACCGCCCGCGATGCGAGGCCGCGCGAGACGGTGCGCACCAGCGCCAGCGGCACCGCCAGCGCCAGCCCGCACAGCAGCGACAGCAGCAGCAGCTTGAGCGTGACGCCCAGGCCGTCGACGTACATCGGCAGGTTCTCGACGATGGCTTCGAAATTCATGCCAGCACTCCGCGCGCTTCGCGCTTGCCTGGCCGGGCGGCCAGGCGTTCGCCTTCGGGCGGCCGTGCGGCGCTCATAGCCGCCCCTCCCGCACGCCGATCGCCAGCCGGCGGTGGACCCAGCCGAAGGCCAGCTCGGACAGGCTGGTGAACACCAGGTAGATCAACGCCACCGCGAGGTAGAAGCTGAAGGGCTCGCGCGTGGTGCCGGCGGCCTGCTGGCCACGCGTCATCAGGTCGGACAGCCCGATCACCGACACGATGGCGGTGCTCTTGACCAGCACCAGCCAGTTGTTGGAGATGCCCGGCAGCGCATGGCGCAGCATCTGCGGCAGCGTGATGCGCCACAGCACCTGGCGCGGGCTCATGCCGAAGGCCAGGCCCGCCTCGCGCTGTCCGGGCGGCACCGCCAGGAAGGCGCCGCGGAAGGCCTCGGTCAGGTAGGCGCCGAAGATGAAGCCGATGGTCAGCACGCCGGCCACGAAGGGGTCGATGTCGATGTAGTCCTCATGGCCCAGCATCGGCGCGACGGTGTTCACGGCCAGCTGGCCGCCGTAGAAGACCAGCAGCATCAGCACCAGGTCGGGCACGCCGCGGATCAGCGTGGTGTACAGGCCAGCGGCGCCGCGGGCCAGGCGTGAGCGTGACAGCTTGGCGAGCGCGCCGGCCAGCCCCAGCAGGGCGGCCACGGCCAGCGAGGACAGCGCCACGGCCAGCGTGACGGCGGCGCCTTCGAGCAGGCTGGGAAGAAATCCGTGCAGCAACATGGACGAGGGGGATTCAGTGCGGCGGGCTGACGAGGTCGAAGCGGAAGTAGCGGTCGTTCAGGGTCTTGAGCGCACCGCTGGCGCGCAGCGCGGCCAGTGCGGCGTCGATGCGCCGCCCCAGCGTCTCGGCATCGGCCTTGCGCAGGCCCACGCCGATGCCCTTGCCGAAATACTGCGGCTCGCGGAAATCCGGGCCGACGAAGCCGAAGCCGCGCCCGTCCGAGGTGTTCAGGAAGCCGAACTGCGCGATCACCACGTCCACCAGCGCGGCATCCAGCCGGCCCGCCTTCAGGTCCAGGAAGACCTGGTCCTGGGTGCTGTAGCGCATGATCTGGCTGCCCTCGAACACCTCGTTGAGGAAGCGCTCATGCACCGTGCCGCGCTCCACGCCGATGCGCTTGCCGCGCAGGCCCGAGGGGCTGACGTTGAGCTTCGCGTCCTGCGCCGCCACCAGGCGGGCGGGCGAGAAGTAGTAGGGCGTCGAAAACGCGATGCTGCGCTCGCGCTCCGGCGTGATCGACATCGACGCCATGATGGCGTCGATCTTGCGGGACTGCAGCGCCGGGATCTGGGCGTCGAAATCCAGGATGACCGGCGTGCAGCTGGCTCCCAGCTGGGCGCACAGCGCCCGCGCCAGGTCGATCTCGAAGCCCTTGAGCTGGCCGTCGCTGCCGACCTCGCTGAACGGCGCATAGCCGACGGCGAAGCCGATGCGCAGGCGCTGCGGCGCCTGGGCGCGGGCGGCGGTCGCCCAGGCCAGGCCGGCTGCCAGGGCGGAACGGCGGCGCATCACTGCTTGGTGCGGGGCGCGATGTCGTAGTCGAAGTACTTGTCGGCCAGCTTCTTGAAGGTGCCGTTGGCCTGCAGCGCATCGATGGCCGCATTGAACTTCCTGCCCAGCGTGGCCTCGTCGGCGCGGCGCATGCCCACGCCGGTGCCGACGCCGAACACCTTGTCGTCCAGGATGGCCGGACCGGAGAAGGCAAAGCCCTTGCCCTCGGGCTTCTTCAGGAAGCCGAAGTCGCCCGCAGGCGCGTCCATCAGCGTGGCGTCGATGCGGCCGCTCTTCAGGTCCAGGAACACCTGGTCCTGGCTGCCGTAGCGCACGATGTCGCTCTGCTTGAAGGTGGCGGTGGCATAGGTCTCGTGCGTCGTGCCGCGCTGCACGCCGACCTTCTTGCCCTTCAGGCCGGCGGCGGTGGGCTCCAGCTTCACGCCGGCCTTGGCGATCAGGCGGGCGGGGGTGTTGTAGTAGGGCCGGGAGAAGGCGATGACCTTCTGGCGCTCCTCGGTGATGGAGACGCTGGCGAAGATGGCGTCCACCTTGCGCGACTGCAGCGCCGGGATCAGGCCGTCGAAGTCCTGCTGCACCAGCGTGCATTGGGCCTTCATCTCGGCGCAGTAGGCCTGCACCAGCTCGATCTCGAAGCCCTTGAGCTTGCCGTCCGGCCCGATCTCGGAGAAGGGCGGGTAGGCGCCTTCCACGCCGATGCGGATCTTCTTCCACTCGGGCGCCTGGGCCTGGGCCAGCGATGCCAGGGCCAGGGCCGCGGCGAACAGCAGGGATTTCTTCATGTCGGACCTCTTGGGTTGGACGGTGTTCAGCGCGCGACCCGAGGTAGCCAGTCGCGCAAGGCCGCAAGGGTAGCAGCCGGGTCTTCCTCCTGCGGCACATGTCCCAGTTTCGGGAACACCACCAGCTGGCTGCCCGGCATGGCCTGGTGGAAAGCCTGGCCCCAGCGCGGCGGGATCAGCCGGTCGCGGCCGCCCCACAGGATCAGCGTGGGGACCTGGATCTCGCCCAGGCGCTCGACCGGGCCGGGCGCCAGCTGGTCCATGCGCTGCATCAGCGCCACGCGGTTGCCCGCGCGCAGCGCCAGCTCGTAGTAGCGGTCCACCAGCGCGGCCGTGACGCGGCCGGGGTCGCCGTAGACCTCGCGCACGCTGTCCTCGATGGCCCGGCGCGGCAGCACCCAGCGCATGGGCTCGCGCAGCACCGGGATGCGGGCGATGCGAAAGCCCAGCGGCAGCGACTCGGGCTCGAAGGCATGGCCCGCGGCGTCGACCAGCACCAGGCCGGCCACCCGCGCCGGGTCGGCCAGCGCCAGCTGCCAGGCGATCTCGCCGCCCAGCGAGTTGCCCGCGACGATGGCCCGGCCCACGCCCAGCCGCGACAGCATCTGGCGCACGAAGGCCACGTAGCGGCCATCGCGGTAGTCGCCGTCGGCGTTCGGGCCGGTCAGCCCGAAGCCGGGCAGGTCGAAGCTGATGACCCGGCGCGTGCGGGCCAGCTCCGTGGCCCAGCCCTCCCAGGTGTGCAGGCTGGCGCTGGTGCCGTGGATGAGCACCAGCGGCAGCGGGTCGCTGCTGGGGCCCTGGTCGCGGTAGTGCACGAGCAGGCCGTCCACGTCGACGAAGTCGGACGGCGGCGGCGCCCAGCGGGGCACCAGGCTTTCCAGCGAGCGGTCCGGCGCCTTGCTGACGGCGAACGCCAGCGCCGCCAGCATCAGCAGGATGCCGAGTGCCTTCAGCGCGAGGGCGCCCAGGCGCGAACTCATGGTGCCGGGCTCAGGTCGGGGGCCAGGGCCTCGCGCTCGTCAAACACGAAGCAGCTGCCGTGGTAGTGCGGGCCACCGGTGTCCTCGAAATACTTGAGGATGCCGCCGTCCAGCTGCCAGGCCGTCAGGCCCGCGTCCTGCAGCACCATGGCGGCCTTCTCGCAGCGGATGCCGCCGGTGCAGTAGCTCACCACCGTCTTGCCGGCCAGCTCGTCGCGGTGGGCGTCCAGCGCGGCCGGGAAGTCGCTGAACTTGTGCAGCCGCCAGTCGATGGCGCCGTTGAAGGCGCCGTGGTCGACCTCGAAGCCGTTGCGGGTGTCCAGCATCACCACCGGGCGGCCGTCGTCGTCATGGCCCTGGTCCAGCCAGCGTGCCAGCGTGGCCGGCGGCAGCGCCGGCGCGCGCGGCGCCCGGTCGGGCCGCACGGTGGGGCGGTTCATGCGGATGATCTCGGGCTTGACCTTGACCTTCAGGCGCTGGAAGGGCTGGGCCTCGCTCCAGCTTTCCTTGGGTGTCAGCGCGGCGAAGCGGGCGTCGGCGCGCAGCGCGTCCACCCAGGCGCGCACCGCCGCGGCCGGGCCGGCCAGGAACAGGTTGATGCCTTCCTCGGCGATCAGCACCGTGCCCTTGAGGCCGAGCGCGTCGGCATGGGCGTGCAGGCGGTCACGCAGGGCTGCCGTGTCGGGCAGCGAGACGAAGAGGTAGCAGGAGATGTTGAGGATGGGGCCGGTCTGCATAGCAGCGGCGGATTATCGCGATGTGCTCGGGGCTCGATGCCGCGAGCATCGGCGTCCCCTTGGGGGACCGAACGGACTCGCCCGCGTCCAGCGGTGCGGGACGGGCGAGGGGCCAGTGTCAGTCCGCCCAGCGTGACGCGATGGCGCGGACTTCGCTCAGGCAGGCGTCCAGCGCGTCCACCACGCGCGGGTCGAAATGGCTGCCGCGGCCGGCGCGGATGAAGGCCAGCGCCTGGTCATGCGTCATGGCCTGCTTGTAGGGCCGGGCGCTGATGAGGGCGTCGTAGACATCGGCCACCGCCATCAGCCGGGCCGGCAGCGGGATGGCGGTGCCGGCCAGGCCGTCGGGGTAGCCGCTGCCGTCCCAGCGCTCGTGGTGGTGGCGGGCGATCTGTTTGCCGTAGGTCAGCATCGGCCCGGCGTCGTCGCCCAGGCGGTCGATGGCGCGCTGCAGCAGGTCGCCGCCCTGCTCGGCATGGGTCTTCATGACCTGCCATTCGTCGGCCGACAGCCGGCCCGGCTTGAGCAGGATGCCGTCGGGGATGGCCACCTTGCCGATGTCGTGCAGCGGCGCCGCCTTGGCCAGCTCGTCGATGGCGGCCTCGGTCCAGTCGGCGGGGCCGTCGGGCTGGGCGGCCAGCCAGCGCGCCAGGGTGCGCACGTACTCCTGGGTGCGCTGGATGTGGTTGCCGGTGTCGGCGTCACGGAACTCGGCCAGCCCCACCATGACGAACAGCGTGGTGTCGCGCAGCCGCTCCACCTCGCGGCGGCGGGCGTCCAGTTCGTCGCTGAGCCGCGCGTTGTGCCCGCGCAGCTGGTCCTCGGCCCGCTTCAGCTGCACATGGGCCCGCACCCGGGCGCGCACCGTGGCCGGGTTGAAGGGCTTGTGGATGAAGTCCGCGCCGCCGGCCTCGAAGCCGGCGCTCTCGTCCTCGGGGCGGGTCAGCGCGGTCAGGAAGATCACCGGCAGGTGGCGGGTGGCCGGGTCCGCCTTCAGGCGGCGGCACACCTCGTAGCCGTCGAGCTCGGGCATCATGATGTCCAGCACCACCACGTCCGGCGGCTGGCGGCGGCAGATCTCCAGCGCCTTGGCGCCGCTGACCGCCAGCTGCACGCGGTACGCCGGCTTCAGCACCTGGGCCAGCAGCGTCAGGTTGGCCGGCGTGTCGTCCACGACCAGCACGGTGGGCAGGGCGGTGCCCGGGGGCTCGGACGGCATCATGGCTTGTCGTTCCCCCCGCGCAGCGCGGCCTGGGCCTCGTCGAAGTCGAACCGCTGCATGGCGCCGGCCAGCGCCTTGGCGCGGCGCGCCGGCAGCAGGTCGGTGAAGGCCGATTCATGCCGTTCCCACAGCGTCAGCGCGCGGCTGTCGGCGTCGCCGAGCAGGGTGTCCAGCTCGCCGATCAGCGTGGCCGGGTCGGCGACGCCGGCATCCGGGACGTCGAGCGGGTCGGGCAGCGCCTCGGCCGGCAGCGGGCGCGCCAGGTCGAGCAACCGGCGCAGCGTGTGCGGCAGCAGCGGCTTGGCGCACAGCGCGTGCGCGCCGCGGCGCAGCGCGCGCAGCCGCAGGGCCGGGGTGTCGAAGGCGCTCAGCAGCACCACGCGCCGCGCCGGCGGCGGGCCTGCCGCGGCCAGGCGGGTCAGCAGCTCGCTGCCCTCCATGTCGGGCAGCACCCAGTCGATCAGCAGCAGGTCGTGTGCGGCGTCGGACGGCGCCTCGGCCAGCCGGGCCAGTGCCTGGCTGCCCTGGCCCGCCACCGTCAGCCGCGCCTGCGGGGCCAGCGCGCGGAGCAGCGCCAGCAGCGCGTCATGGCCGGCGCTGTGCGGCGCCTGCACGAGCATGACGCTGCCCACCGCCGGCGGCGGCAGCACCGGCAGGTCGGGGCAGCGCGGCAGCGGCAGCGTCAGCTCGAACTCGCTGCCGCGCCCGGCCGTGCTGCGCGCCGTCAGCGTGCCGCCCATGCGCACCGCCAGCGCCCGGCAAACGGCCAGGCCCAGCCCCGTGCCGCCGAAGCGCCGCGTCGCGCCGGCCTCGGCCTGGGCAAACGGCATGAACAGCCGCGCCAGCTGCTTCTGGCCCATGCCCACGCCGCTGTCGCGCACGCGCAGCCGCCAGGCATCGTCGTCGCCCAGCGCCGCGCTCAGCTGCACCTGGCCGGCCGGCGTGAACTTGACGGCATTGACCAGCAGCTCGGTGATCAGCTGCGTCAGGCGCACCGGGTCGCCGCGCCGCGCGCCGGCCGCGCCCAGCAGCGCGGGCGCCGCGATCTCGCACAGCAGCTCCAGCTGCTTGGCCTGCGCCGCCGGGCGCACCGCGTCGAAGGCGCTGGCCAGCAGCTGTTCCAGGTGCAGCGGCTCGGCCGCGAGCTGCATGCGGCCGGCATCCAGGTCGGCATGGTCCAGCAGGCTGTCGATCAGCCGCACCAGCGCCTCGCCGGCGCGGGCCACCTCCAGCAGCTGCGCGCGCTGGCCGGCGCTCGGCTGATCGGCCAGCAGCAGCCGGGTCTGGCCCAGCACGGTGTTCATGGGTGTGCGGATCTCGTGGCCGATGTTGGCCAGAAAGTCGGACTTGGCCCGCGAGGCGGCCTCGGCCTCGGCGCGCGAGCGCTCCAGCTCGGCCAGCCGGGCGTTGACGAGGTCGTCGGTGGTGGCCAGGCTGCCGGCGGCCGGTGCGAGCTGCATCAGCCGTGCCAGCTGGCGCGACAGGCCCCACAGCGCCAGGCAGAACATCAGCTGGCACAGCGCCAGGTTGGCCAGCAGCGGCCAGGCCTCGACCAGCCAGCGCGGCGGCTCGCCGACAAAGCGCAGCAGCGTCGGCGGCGCCAGCATCACCGCCAGCAGCCCGATAGCGATGGCCAGCGCCTGGCCGCTGCGCCAGGTGGTGAACAGCAGCAGGCTGCCGCCCAGCGTCCAGGGCGCCAGGCTGGCCAACGTGTAGAGGCTGGGGCCCGGGTCGGGACGCAGCGTGAAGGCCAGCATGCCCAGACTGAAGTACAGCGCCAGCAGCGTGACGCCCCAGCGCTGCCAGTGGCCCAGCCGCTGCGGCCGCCACCACGCCAGCCCGCCCAGCGCCGCGAACGCCAGCGCGAGGACGGGGTAGGCGATGCGGTCGTTGGGGTCGATGACGCCCAGCGCCGTCTCGCTGCCCCAGGCGCCCAGCGCCGATGCCACGATGAGGCCGAACAGCCAGCGCGTGCCGACCGGCCCGAGCATGACCAGCGTGGTGCGGCGCCTCATGGGCGGGCGTCCAGCACCTGCGCGGCGGCGTCGAAGTCCAGCGCGTCCAGCGCCGCCTCCAGCCGCTGCGCCGTGGCGGCGTCCAGCCCGGCCCGGGCGCCGTGGGCCTGCCACCAGTCCAGCGCGCCGCTGTCGCTCTCGCTCAGCAGCCGGCGCAGCTCGGCGAGGTCGGTCAGCCCAGCCAGCACGGCCGGCACGGCGGCAGCCGACCCCGGCGGGGCCGTGTCGTGCGGGGCCTGGCGCAGCTCCGCCAGCAGGGCGGCCAGGGCCGCCTCCACGCGGGCCAGCTGCCCGGCCGCGGCGCTGCCGTCCGCGGCCGCGGCGCTGCGCTCCAGCGCCACGGCCGCGCGGTGCAGCGGCTGCGCGCCCAGCGTCGCGGCCAGCCCCTGCAAGGTGTGGGCGGCGCGGCGCAGCTCGGCCCAGTCGTGCTGCGACAGCCAGCCGGCCCAGCCCGCCAGCCCGTCGGCGTAGTGCTCGGCAAAGCCCTGCAGCGTGCGGCGGTACAGCGCCGCCTGGCCGTCGAACTGGCGCAGCCCCAGCGCCATGTCCAGCACCGGCGGCACCGGCCCGCCGGGCGGTGGCTGCCGGTAGCGCTGCAGCTCGCGCACCAGGCGGCCGACATCCAGCGGCTTGGCGATATGGCCCTGCATGCCGGCAGCCAGGCATTGCGCGCGTTCCTCGGCCAGCGCATGCGCCGTCATGGCCAGCACCGGCAGCGTCTCGAAGCCGGGCTGCTCGCGCAGCCGCCGCGTCGCGCTCAGGCCGTCCAGCACCGGCATCTCCAGGTCCATCAGCACCAGGTCGTAGGCATCGGGGCCCAGCGCCAGCAGCTGGTCCAGCCCCAGCTGGCCGTTGCCGGCCACGTCGACCTGCGCACCGCGGCTGCCCAGCAGGCGCAGCGCGATCTCCTGGTTGGTCGGATGGTCCTCCACCAGCAGCACCCGCAGACCGGCCAGCGACTGCGCGTCGTGCACGGCGCGGCGTTCGGCCGTGCCCTCGCTGAGTAGGCGGCGCAGCTCGCCCGGCAGCGGCGGCCTGGCGCACAGCGCGCGGATGCCGAAGGCGCTCGCCTGGGCCGCGTCGTGGGCCGCCGCGGTCAGCCCCAGCACGGCCACGCGCACGGCCGGGTGGTCGCGGCG
>CAXDTK010000114.1:0-15587 GCA_963992225.1 uncultured Comamonadaceae bacterium
GAGATAGGAGTCCGTCTCGTGGGCTCGGAGATGTGTATAAGAGACAGGAGCGCGGGCTCTTGTCTTTCCTGCGGATTTCTTTCCATGCGTTCCTTCGCTCTGGCGCCGCTCGCGGCCGCCTCTCTGTCTGTTCTCGCCCTGGCCGCCCAGGCCAACCCCGCCCCGGCCGAATCGCTCGACAAGGTCGTCGTCACCGGCAACCCGTTGAAGAGCCAGCTGCTGGCCCAGCCCAGCGACTCGCTGTCCGGCGATGCGCTGACGCTGACCCGCGGCGCCAACCTGGGCGACACCCTGCAAGGCCTGCCCGGCGTGGCGGCCACCAACTTCGGTCCGAACGCCAGCCGCCCCAGCATCCGCGGCCTGGACGGCGACCGCGTGCGCATCCTGAACAACTCCGGCGCGTCGGTGGACGCGTCCAACCTGAGCTTCGACCATGGCGTGGCGATCGACCCGCTGGTCATCGACAAGGTGGAGGTGCTGCGCGGCGCGGCGGCGCTGCTGTACGGCGGCAACGCGGTGGGCGGCGTGGTCAACACGCTGGACAACCGCATCCCGCGCACGCGGGTCGACGGCCTGAGCGGCGCCGCGGAACTGCGCCTGGGCGGCGCCAGCCGCGACCGCAGCGGCGCCGTGGTGCTGGACGGCGGCAGCGGCCAGGCGGGCGCGGGCTGGGGCTGGCACCTGGACCTGGCCGGCCGCGACGCCGACGACCAGCGCGCGCCGCGCTTCGCCAGCCCGACCGAGGACGGCCCAGAGAGCCGCACGCGCGTGCGCAACTCCGCGGCGCGCAGCCATGGCGGCGCGGTGGGCGGCTCGGTGTTCTTCCAGGGCGGCTTTGCCGGCGTGTCGCTGGACGACTTCCACACCGACTACGGCACCACCGCCGAGGCCGACGTGACCATCCGCATGCAGCGCCAGCGCATCGCCACGGCCGGCGAATGGGCCAGCGCCGACGGACCGCTGCGCCGCATCGGCTGGCAGCTCAGCCGCAACCGCTACGAGCACACCGAGATGGAGGGCGCCGAGGTGGGCACCACCTTCAAGAGCCGCGGCACCGACGGCCGGCTGGAGCTGGAGCATGCGCCGCTGGGGCCCGTGAAGGGTCTGGTGGGCCTGCAGACCGAGTCGCTGGACTTCTCGGCGCTGGGCGAGGAGGCCTTCGTGCCCGGCACCCGCACGCGCAACACCGGCGTCTTCCTGCTGGAGCAGGCGCGCCTGGGCGGCGTGGACTGGTCGGCCGGCGCGCGCCGCGAGCAGGTGACGGTCAGCTCGGACGGCGGCGAGCGCTTCGGCGCCGCGCAGTCGCGCCGCTTCACCCCGCTCAGCCTGGCGCTGGGCGGCGTGCTGCCGCTGGGCCAGGGCTGGCATGCCAGCGCCAACCTCAACCGCACCCAGCGGGCGCCGGCCTACTACGAGCTGTTCGCCAACGGCGCGCATGTGGCCAGCGCGGCCTTCGAGCGCGGCGACGCCGGGCTGGGCGTGGAGCGCTCCAGGGGCGCGGACCTGGGCCTGAAATGGGAGGGCGCCGAGAGCCATGTGCACCTGAACGTCTACGAGACGCGCTTTGCCAACTACATCGCGCTGCAGGCCACCGGCGAGACGGTGGACAACGACGGCGAGGCGCTGCCGGTCTACGCCTTCCAGGCCGTGCCGGCGCGGCTGCGCGGCGTGGAGCTGGAGGGCCGCTGGCAGGCCCACCCGGCGCTGGCGCTGCTGGGCCAGCTGGACGCGGTGCGCGGCGAGAACCGCGCCACCGGCGAAGCGCTGCCCCGCCTGGCGCCGCTGCGCGCGATGCTGGGCCTGGAGGTCCGGCAGGGCGACTGGTCGGGCCGGCTGGAGTGGCGCGGCGCGGCGCGGCAGACGCGCGTGGCCCGGTTCGACACGCCCACGGCCGGCTACGGCACGGTGCGCCTGAGCCTGGCGCGCCAGCTGCGCTGGGGCCGCACGGATGCGCTCTGGTACCTGAAGCTGGACAACCTGGGCAACAAGCTGGCCTACAACGCGACGGCCGTGCCCACCATCCGCGACCTGTCGCCCCAGCCGGGCCGTTCGGCCAGCACCGGCTTGCAGGTGCGTTTCTGACCCCCGTGCGGGTGTAAAAGCGTGCATGCCGCCCGCCCATCGGGCGGCATGCACGCAAGTCGTGCGTGCGCGCACCAGAAGCTGCCGTCCTGCGCGGGCGCGGAACTTGCGTCGGCCCCTCAGGAACAGGAGCGACGATGCAGACCGCGTTTGACGAGATGAATGCCGCAGCGGGCGGCACCCGCGCGCACTACGGGGCCTACGCCGACTGGCTGGCCCAGCAACCCGAGTCGCTGATGCGCGAGCGGCGCGAGCAGGCCGAGCTGATCTTCCGCCGCGTGGGCATCACCTTCGCCGTCTATGGCGACAAGGACAGCGGCGAGGGCACCGAGCGCCTCATCCCCTTCGACCTGATCCCGCGCGTGATCCCGGCGGCGGAGTGGACGTCGATGCAGGCCGGCCTGGCGCAGCGGGTGACGGCGTTGAACCGCTTCATCCACGACATCTACCACCGCCAGGACATCCTGCGGGCCGGCATCGTGCCGGCCGACGAGATCCTGCACAACGCGCAGTTCCGCCCCGAGATGATGGGCGTGGACGTGCCGGGCGACGTCTACAGCCACATCGCCGGCGTGGACATCGTGCGCGCCGGCAATGCCGACGGCTCGGGCGACTACTACGTGCTGGAGGACAACCTGCGCGTGCCCAGCGGCGTCAGCTACATGCTGGAAAACCGCAAGATGATGATGCGGCTGTTCCCCGAGCTGTTCACGGGGCATCGGGTGGCCCCCGTCGCGCACTACCCCGACCTGCTGCTGGACACCTTGCGCAGCGTGGCGCCGCAGGGCGTGGCGGACCCCACGGTGGTGGTCATGACGCCCGGCATGTACAACTCGGCCTACTTCGAGCATGCCTTCCTGGCCCAGCAGATGGGCGTGGAGCTGGTGGAGGGGCAGGACCTGTTCGTCGACGGCGGCTTCGTGTACATGCGCACCACGCGCGGGCCGAAGCGCGTGGACGTGATCTACCGCCGCATCGACGACGACTTCCTCGACCCGCAGGTGTTCCGCGCCGATTCGCAGCTGGGCTGCGCCGGCCTGGTGGAGGCCTACAAGGCCGGCCGCGTGACGCTCTCCAACGCCATCGGCACCGGCATCGCGGACGACAAGTCCATCTACCCCTACGTGCCGAAGATGATCGAGTTCTACCTCGGCGAGAAGCCCATCCTGCAGAACGTGCCCACCTATGTGTGCCGCGAGCCGGACGACCTGGCCTACACGCTGGCGCACCTGGCCGAGCTGGTAGTCAAGGAGGTGCATGGCGCCGGCGGCTACGGCATGCTGGTCGGCCCGGCGGCCACGCAGGCCGAGATCGAGGCCTTCCGGGCGCGGCTGCTGGCCAACCCGGGCAACTACATCGCGCAGCCGACGCTGTCGCTGTCCACCTGCCCGACCTTCGTCGAGGCCGGCATCGCGCCGCGCCACATCGACCTGCGGCCCTTCGTGCTGTCCGGCGCGTCGGTGCGCATGGTGCCCGGCGGGCTCACGCGGGTGGCGCTGAAGGCCGGCTCGCTGGTGGTGAACAGCAGCCAGGGCGGCGGGACCAAGGACACCTGGGTGCTGGAAGACTGAGGGAGACGACGACGTGCTTTCAAGAACCGCAGACCATCTCTTTTGGCTGAGCCGCTACATCGAACGGGCCGAAAACACCGCCCGCATGCTGGACATCGCCTACCAGACCTCGCTGCAGCCGCAGTCGGCCCCGGAGAGCGAGCAGAGCTGGCGCAGCCTGGTGTCCATCTCGGAGCTGGGCGGCCTGTACGGCGCCAAGTACCCGGCCATCAACGGCCGCGACGTGATGGCTTTCATGGTGGCCGACGAGAGCAACCTGTCGTCCATCTTCAACTGCCTGCGCGCGGCGCGCGAGAACGCGCGGGCCGTACGCGGCGCGCTGACCACCGAGGTCTGGGAGACCATGAACCAGACCTGGCTGGAGTTCCGCCGCCTGCTGCGCGAGGGCGCGCTGGCGCGCGACCCCTCGGCGCTGTTCGAGTGGGTCAAGTACCGCAGCCACCTGTCGCGCGGCGTGACGGTGGGCACCATGCTGCAGGACGAGGCCTTCCACTTCATCCGCATCGGCTCCTTCCTGGAGCGGGCCGACAACACCGCGCGGCTGCTGGACGTCAAGTTCTACCGCCAGGACGCCAGCGGCAGCGAGCGCGACGCCGCGCGCGACTTCTATTACTGGTCGGCCGTGCTGCGCTCGGTGTCGGGCTTCGAGATCTACCGCAAGGTCTACAGCAACGTGATCCACCCCGACAAGGTGGCCGAGCTGCTGATCCTGCGGCCCGACATGCCGCGCTCGCTGTCGCACTGCCTGACGCGCATGCTGGCCAACCTCAAGCGCGTGGCGAACGCGCAGTCCGGCGAGACGCTGCGCCGCGCCGGGCGGCTGGAGGCGGCGCTGAGCTTCGGCCGCATCGACGAGATCCTGGCCGACGGCCTGCATCCCTTCCTGGACGGCTTCCTGGCCGAGGTGGCGGACCTGGGCGCCGGGATCAGCCGCGACTTCCTGGTGCCGGCCTGAGCACCGGCTTGATCGCCGCCGCAGTCGCCGCCACCCCCCGACCCCGCCACCGAACCAGCAGCGCTGCACCCGGGTGCGGCCGGAGCCCCCTGACATGAGCATCCACGTCGCCCTGCAGCACGTCACCCGCTACAAGTACGACCGCCCGGTCAGCCTGGGCCCGCAGGTCGTGCGGCTGCGCCCCGCGCCGCATTGCCGCACGCCGGTGCTGAGCTACTCGCTGCGCGTCGAACCGGGCAACCACTTCATCAACTGGCAGCAGGACCCGTTCGCCAACTACCTGGCGCGGCTGGTGTTCCCCGAGAAGACCACCGAGTTCACCGTCACGGTGGACCTGGTGGCCGAGATGGCCGTCTACAACCCGTTCGACTTCTTCCTGGAGCCGCACGCGCAGAGCTTCCCGTTCGCCTACGACGAGGCCCAGCAGGTCGAGCTGGCGCCCTACCTGCAGGTCCAGCCACCGACGCCGCGGCTGGCTGCCTATCTGCAGGACATCCCGCGCACCGCGCGCGCCACCATCGACTTCCTGGTGGAGCTGAACCAGCGCGTGCAGAGCAGCGTCTCCTACCTGATCCGCCTGGAGCCGGGCGTGCAGACGCCCGAGGAGACGCTGCACAAGGGCTCCGGCTCCTGCCGCGACTCCGGCTGGCTGCTGGTCGAGCTGCTGCGCCACCTGGGCCTGGCCGCGCGCTTCGTGTCGGGCTACCTGATCCAGCTGACGCCCGACGAGAAGGCACTGGACGGCCCCAGCGGTACCGAGGTGGACTTCACCGACCTGCACGCCTGGTGCGAGGTCTACCTGCCCGGCGCCGGCTGGATTGGCCTGGACCCGACCTCGGGCCTGATGGCCGGCGAGGGCCACATCCCGCTGGCCGCAACGCCCACGCCGGGCAGCGCGGCGCCCATCAGCGGCGGCGTGGACGAGAGCGAGGTCGAGTTCGAGCACGCGATGAGCGTCACGCGCATCCACGAGTCGCCGCGCGTCACCAAGCCCTACACCGAGGACCAGTGGGCTGCGGTGCTCAAGTTGGGCGAGCAGGTGGACCGCGACCTCGTCGCCGGCGACGTGCGCCTGACCATGGGCGGCGAGCCCACCTTCGTGGCCGTCGCCGACCGCGACGCGCCGGAATGGAATACCGAGGCGCTGGGCCCCACCAAGCGGCTGTATGCCCAGCAGCTCACGCACCGGCTGCGCGACGAGTACGGCCGCGGCGGCTTCCTGCATTTCGGCCAGGGCAAGTGGTACCCGGGCGAGCAACTGCCGCGCTGGGCGCTGTCCATCGGCTGGCGTGCCGACGGCCAGCCCTGCTGGCGCAACCCCGGCTGGTTCGCCGACGAGCGCGAGGGCCATGCCTACACCAGCGAACACGCGCGCACCTTCATCGCCGCGCTGACCCGGCGCCTGGGCCTGCCCGACACCCATGTGCGGCCGGCCTACGAGGACACGTTCTACTACCTGTGGCGCGAGCGCCGGCTGCCGGTCAACGTGGACCCGTTCGACGCGCGGCTGGAGGACGAGATGGAGCGTGCGCGGCTGCGGCGGGTGTTCGAGCAGGGGCTGAGCCAGGTGGTCGGTCATGTGCTGCCGCTGCGGCGCGGCGACGACATGCCCGCGCTGCGCGGCCCGGCCTGGCAGACGGGGCCCTGGTTCCTGCGCGACGAGCGGCTCTACCTCTTCCCCGGCGACTCGCCCATGGGCTGGCGGCTGCCGCTGGACTCGCTGCCCTGGGTGGCGCCGGGCGATGCACCGCAGCTGTTCCCGCAGGACCCGTTCGCGCCGCGCGGTGCGCTGCCCGCGGCCGCCGCGCTGCGGGCGCAGGGGCCGGGCGCCGCGCCGGCCGCCCCGGCTGCGGCGCGCGTGGCCCCGCCGGCCCGCTTCCAGAGCGACCGCGACGGCATCCGCACCGCGCTGTGCGTCGAGGCCCGCGACCCCCGGCGCGCCAACGGGCCGGCGGCCGAGGCGCAAGGCCCGGCCGGCGGCGTGCTGTACGTCTTCATGCCGCCGCTGGAGAAGCTGGAGCATTACCTGGAGCTGCTGGCCGCCGTGGAGGCCGCCTGCGAGGACACCGGCTTCCAGATCGTGCTGGAGGGCTACCCGCCGCCGCGCGACCCGCGCCTGAAGCTGCTGCAGGTCACGCCCGACCCCGGCGTCATCGAGGTCAACATCCATCCGGCGCACGACTGGGCCGAGCTGGTGCAGCACACCGAGTTCCTCTACGAGGCCGCACGGCTGACGCGGCTGTCCAGCGAGAAGTTCATGATGGACGGTCGCCACACCGGCACCGGCGGCGGCAACCATTTCGTGCTGGGTGGCGCCACGCCGGCCGACTCACCCTTCCTGCGCCGGCCGTCGCTGCTGGCCTCGCTGCTGGCCTACTGGCACAACCACCCGTCCTTGAGCTACCTGTTCAGCGGCCTGTTCATCGGCCCCACCAGCCAGGCGCCGCGCGTGGACGAGGCGCGCAACGACCAGCTGCGCGAGCTGGAAATCGCGCTGGCGGAGATCCACAAGCTGGGCGATGACGACGTGCCGCCCTGGCTCATCGATCGCATCCTGCGCAACGTGCTGGTGGACGTGACCGGCAACACCCACCGCAGCGAGTTCTGCATCGACAAGCTCTACTCGCCCGACTCGGCCACCGGCCGGCTGGGACTGCTGGAGCTGCGCGCCTTCGAGATGCCGCCGCATGCGCGCATGAGCATCGTGCAGCAGCTGCTGCTGCGCGCGCTGGTGGCGCGCTTCTGGCGGCAGCCCTACCGCGCACCGCTGGTGCGCTGGGGCACCGAGCTGCACGACCGCTGGCTGCTGCCGCACTTCATCCATGACGACTTCGCCGACGTCATGCAGGAGATGGCCGAGGCCGGCTACGCGCTGGACGCGGCCTGGTTTGCGCCGCACTTCGAGTTCCGCTTCCCCAAGGTGGGCGAGTTCGCCGCGCGCGGCGTGCACGTGACGCTGCGTGCCGCGCTGGAGCCCTGGCATGTGATGGGCGAGGAGGGCGCGGCCGGCGGCACGGTGCGCTTCGTCGACGCGTCGCTGGAGCGGCTGGAGGTGCATGTCAGCGGCCTGGTGGACCTGCGCCACCGCGTCACCGTCAACGGCCAGCCGCTGCCGCTGCAGCCCACCGGCCGCGTCGGCGAGTTCGTCTGCGGCGTGCGCTACCGCGCCTGGCTGCCGCCCTCCAGCCTGCACCCCACCATCGGCGTGCATGCGCCGCTGACGCTGGACCTCGTCGACAGCTGGCAGCAGAAGTCGCTGGGCGGCTGCCGCTACTTCGTGGCCCACCCGGGCGGGCGCAACTACGCCACGCTGCCGGTCAACGCCTACGAGGCCGAGAGCCGGCGCCTGGCGCGCTTCGTGGCCCACGGCCACACGCCGGGCCGCGTGGCGGTGGGCGAGCCCCAGCGCAGCCTGGAGTTCCCGTTCACGCTGGACCTGCGCAAGGCAAACTAGCGCGCTACCCACCCGCAAGGGTCCCCACGGGGCCGCCTCCTCCCATGCGCATCGAGATCCAACCCGGCATCCGCCTTTTCGTCGACATCGAGGGCCTGGGCCATGTGCCCGAGGGCCCGGTGCTGCGCCAGAAGCCCACGCTGGTGCTCATCCACGGCGGGCCGGGCTTCGACCACACGGCGTTCCGGCCCTTCTTCAGCCGCTTTACCGACCTCTGCCAGGTCGTCTACTTCGACCTGCGCGGCCATGGCCGCAGCGACCCGCGGCCGGCCGAGGAATGGGTGCTGGATACCTTCGCCGACGACGTGGTGCGGCTGTGCGACGCGCTGGGCGTGGTCAAGCCCATCGTGCTGGGCCAGAGCTTCGGCGGCTTCGTCGCGCAGCGCTACCTGGCGCGCCACCCGGGCCACCCGAGCAAGGTGGTGCTGTCCAGCACCTCGCACCACTTCGGGCTGGAGCGCAAGATCCACCACTTCGGCCGCCTCGGCGGGCCGCAGGCGGCCGCGGCCACGCGCGAGTTCTGGCAGAACCCCGGCCCGGCCAGCTGGGCCGCCTACGAGACCCACTGCCGCCACCTCTACAACACCCGGCCCAAGCCGCCCGACGCGGCGGGCTGGATGATCTTCAAGCCCGAGATCCTGTTCGCCCACACCCGCACCGAGCTGCCCGGCATGGACCTGCGCGCCGGGCTGGCCCAGGTGCAATGCCCGGTGCTGGTGATGGCCGGCGAGGAAGACCCCGTCACGCCGCCCGAGGACGCGCAGGAAATCGTCGCCGCGCTGCCGGCGGGGCGGGTGCAGTTCGAGCGCTTCGCCGGCGTGGGCCATGGCGCCTGGCGCGACGACCCCGACGCCGCCGAGCGGGTGCTGCGCGCCTTCCTCGCGGCCTGAACGGCGCCCGCCGGCCGACATGTCCGAACTCACGCCCAGCCAGTGGAGCCTGCTGCCCGATGACCCCGAGGCGCCGGCCGCGCCCGACCCGCTGGTGCAGGCGGCCTCCGCCGCGCTGCGCAGCCGCGACGGCCATTTCTACGAGCTGACCGGCCAGGTCAACCGCCCCGGCGAGCCGCAGGCGGGGCTGAGCGCGCGCTGGCAGCGCTTCTTCGCCGCGGGCGGCTCGGCCGGCTGGCAGGAGCTGTCGGCCAAGGCGCTGCGCGTGCAGCGCCGCGTGCTGGAGGACGGCGCCAGCTACAACGTGCACAGCGACGCGCCGCCGCTGCCGGGCCAGGACGGGCCGGCGGGCGCCTCGCTGGACCGCCACTGGCCGCTGGAGCTGCTGCCGCTGCTGATCGAGCCGGACGAGTGGCGCCACATCGAGGCCGGCATCGTGCAGCGCGCCCGGCTGCTGGAGGCCGTGATGGCCGACACCTGCGGCGAGCGCCGGCTGCTGCAGCAGGGCCTGCTGCCGGCCTCGCTGGTGCTGGCCCATCCGCAATACCTGCGCGCGATGCATGGCAGCCGCCCGGCCGGCGGCGTTCACCTGCATGTGCTGGCCTTCGACCTGACCCGCGGCCCGGACGGCCTGTGGTGGGTGGTGGGCCAGCGCACGCAGGCCCCGTCGGGGCTGGGCTATGTGCTGGAGAACCGGCTCATCATCGCGCAGCAGTTCCCGGAGGCGTTCCGGCAGATGGCGGTGCAGCGCCTGGCGGCCAGCTACCGCGGGCTGGTGCAGTCGCTGATGAAGCTGGTGCCGGCCGGCGAGCGCGGCCCCAACGTGCGCGTGGCGCTGCTGACGCCCGGGCCGCGCAACGAGACCTATTTCGAGCAGGCCTTCCTCGCGCGTTATCTCGGCATCACGCTGGTCGAGGGCGCCGACCTGACCGTGCGCGCCGACAAGGTGTACCTGAAGACGCTGGGCGGCCTGGAGCGCGTGCACGTGCTGCTGCGCCGCATCGACGACACCTGGCTCGACCCGCTGGAGCTGCGGCCCGACTCCATCCTGGGCGTGCCGGGCCTGCTGCAGGCGGCACGCGCCGGCGAGGTGGTGATCGCCAATGCGCCCGGTGCCGGCTGGCTGGAGAGCCCGGGCCTGGCGGCCTTCTGGCCCGGCGTGGCCGAGCAGCTGCTGGGCGAGCCGCTGGCGCTGCCGGCCCTGCAGAGCTGGTGGTGCGGCGAGGACAGCGCCTGGGCCGCGCTGCGGCCGCGGCTGGCCGAGTTCATCGCCGTGCCCACCTTCTCGGCCAGCGGCACCACGCAGAGCTTCTCGCCCATCGTCGCGGCCGAGCTGGACGAGGCCGGGCTGGCGGCGCTGGCCGCCCGCATCGACGCCGACCCCACCGCCTACACGCTGCAGGCGCGCGTCAAGCCGACCAAGCAGCCGGTCTGGGTGCGCGGCGCGCTGGAGCCGCGCGGCGCGGTGCTGCGCGTGTTCGCGCTGACCGATGGCGAGGGCGGCTGGAAGGTGCTGCCCGGCGGCTTGACCCGCGTGGCGCCGCGCCGCGACCGGCTGGCCGACGCCTGGCTGTCCATCCAGCGCGGCAGCTTGAGCGCCGACACCTGGGTCATGACCGACGGCGAGGTCGACGCCACCACGCTGCTGCCGCAGCCGCTGCAGGCCGCCGACCTGGCGCAAGTGCACTGGACCGTCACCAGCCGCGCCGCCGAGAACCTGTTCTGGCTGGGCCGCTACACCGAGCGCGCCGAGAACAGCGCCCGGCTGGCGCGGCACGTCATCGAGGCCAGCGTGATGGTGCAGCGCGGCGCCATGCCGGCGGCCATGCTGCCGCTGCTGGACACACTGGCACGGCGCCACGGCCTGGTCGATGCCGACGCGCCGCCCGCCGCGGCCGACCCGCGCGGCGGCGACTCTGCCTTCGTGCGCGCGCTGCTGGCGGCGCTGCTGCCGGCGTCGGGGGCCACCAGCGTGGGCTGGAACCTGCGCGCGCTGCAAGGCTGCGCCCAGGCGCTGCGCGAGCGGCTGTCGCCCGAGGCCTGGCGCCTGATCCACGAGACCACGGCGCAGTTCGAGCAGCACCTGCGCGCCGTGCTGGACCGCCCCGGCCCGGGGGCGCCGGTCACCGACGTGCTGGGCGTGCTGGCCCGCGCCGACACCCACCTGGCCGCCATCACCGGTGCGCAGACCGACCGCATGACCCGCGACGACGGCTGGCGGCTGCTGTCCATCGGCCGCCAGATCGAGCGGCTGTCCTTCCATGCCGAGGTGCTGGCGCAGACGTTCGAACAGGGGCTGGCCCTCAGCGAGGACGGCTTCGGGCTGCTGCTGGGCGTGTTCGACTCCACCATCACCTACCGCGCCCAGTTCCAGGCGCGGCGCGAGGCCACGCCGCTGCTGCACCTGCTGGTGCACGACACCGAGAACCCGCGCTCGCTGGCCTGGGTGGCGCGCACGCTGCGCGACCGCTTCGCCAAGCTGGCCCGCCACGACCCGGCCTGGGCCGCCGAGGTCGCCGCCGGCCTGCCGGTGCCCGAGCGCTGGCCGCTGGCCGAGCTGGCCGCGCCCGGCCCCGTGCTGGTGGGCCACCTGCAGCGCGCGGCCGCGCAGGCGGGCGAGCTGTCCAGCCTCATCAGCCAGCGCTACTTCGCCCATGTGCTGGGCGAGCAGCAGGTGTGGCAATGACGGTGCGGCTGGCCGTCCGGCACGTCACCGAGTACCTCTACGAGGCCTCGGTGGAATGGGCGCACCACGCCGCCTGCCTGGCGCCGCGCGACACGCCCTGGCAGAGCGTGGACGACTGGCAGCTGGCCATCACCCCGCTGCCCGACGGCTGGCGGCCCGGGGGCGTGGGGCTGGCGCACCACCTGCGCCGCGACCCCTGGGGCAACCGGCACTTCAGCTTCGGCCATGCGCGGGTGCACGAGAAGCTGGTGGTGGACAGCCGCTTCGTCGCCACGCTGCGCGCGCGGCCCGCGCCCGACCCGGCCCGCGGGCCGGCCTGGGAGACCGTGGCCCAGGGGCTGCGCTACCGTGCGGGCCGCGCGCTGCAGGAGGCCGACGAGTTCGCGCTGGCGTCCACCTACGCCGCGCCCGGCGCCGCGCTGGCCGGCTACGCGCGCCAGGCCTTTGCGCCCGGCCGCACGCTGGCCGCGGGCGGGCTGGCGCTGATGCACCGGATCCACACCGACCTGCGCTACCTGCCGCACAGCACCACGGTCGCCACCCGCGCGGCCGACGCGCTGGCGCAGCGCAGCGGCGTCTGCCAGGACTTTGCCCATGTCTTCATCGCCGCCTGCCGGTCTCTCGGGCTGGCGGCGCGCTACGTGTCGGGCTATCTGCTGACGCGCCCGCCGGAGGGCGCGGCCCCGCTGGTCGGCGCCGATGCCTCGCATGCCTGGGCCGAGATCTGGTGCCCCGAGCAGGGCTGGCTGGCGCTGGACCCCACCAACGCCGTGCCCGTGGGCCTGGACCATGTCACGCTGGCCTGGGGTCGCGACTATGCCGATGTGGCGCCGCTGCGCGGCGTGCTGCGCGGCGGCGGCGTGGCGACGCTGCGGGTGGCGGTCAGCGTCGAGCCGCTGGCCTGAGCGGCGTCTGCGGCGTCCGCGGCCTGCGCGGCCGCCGCCCTGACGCGCGGCGGCCCGCAGGTGCCATCAATCCGTCAGCGCCCGCAGTGCGTTGACCTGGCCCTTGCCGTTGAAGGCGTTGGAGCTCAGGTCGCCCTGGCAGGTCTGGGGCGCACCGTTCGACGTGGACGGGAAGAAGGCGTAGATCGACAGGTCCGCGGGGCAGGCGATCGGGTCGGCCGTGCTCGCCAGCCGGGCTGCGATCGCGCCCGGATTGCGGATGCCGTTGCTGGCGATCAGGGCCGCCACGCCCGCGACGTGCGGCGAGGCCATCGAGGTGCCCTGGAGATAGCAGTAGGTCGCGCCCGAGGCATCCACCACCTGGCGGAAGCAGCCGCCCATCAGCGCGGCCGGCCAGGTGGACAGCACCCGGCCGTTAGGGGCGGCGGGTGTCCGCTGCAGCACCGAGTCGCCACCCGGCGCCACCACCCAGGCGCTGCCCACGCCATAGCTGGAGTAGTAGGACTTGAGCTGGCGGTTGCCGTTGGCCGTGACGCTGACGACGCCCGGCAGCTCGGCCGGAATGACGAGACAGGCATTGGTGATGTCGCGCGTCACCGGCGTGGTGTCGTCGGGGCTGGTGACGTCCTGGGTCGGGTGGGCCAGGTCATCGGCCTCGTTGCCCTCGGCCGTGATCACCGAGGTGCCGTTCTGCAGCGCGAAGCGGATCGCGCGCCGCTCGGCTTCCCAGATCGCGCGCTGCTCCGGCTCGTTGCGGCAGTTGAACAGCCAGGGGTCGGCGAAATAGCTGTTGTTGGTGACGGCGATCTTGTGCGAGCCGGCCCACATGAAGGCGCAGACCACCGCCTCCGGGTAGAAGTAGCCGTCCGCGTTGCCCGCCTTGATGGCGGCCAGCTTCACGTTCGGCGCCACGCCGACGATGCCGATGCCGTTGCGCGCCGCCGCGATGGTGCCGGCGACATGGGTGCCATGCCCGTTGTCGTCCATCCAGGCCCCGGGCGCCGTCACCGGCGCGCCGCTGACGCAGGAGACGCTGTTGGCGAAGTCCACATTGGGTGCCAGGTCGGGGTGGGTGTAGTCGATGCCCGTGTCGACGACGCCCACCACGACGGCAGGACTGCCGCCGTTGATCGCGCGCGCCTGCGGCGCCTTGATCTGGTTCATGTCCCATTGCAGGCCCGCCAGCGCGTCGTCGCCCGGCGCGGGGACACCGACGATGGGCGGCGCGCTCGCGGCGTCGCGCGCATCGGCGGCATCGAAGGCCGCCGATCCGCCGTTCGGCCGCGTGCCGAAACGCCCGGTGGCGGCCGCGCCCTGGACCCCCTTGACGGCACGCATGGCCGCGGCGAAGGAGGCGTTGTCGGAGCGGGCGATGATGACGCCGATCTGCGCATAGCTCGCGACGACGCTGCCGCCCGCCGCCGTGATGCTGGCGGCGGCATCGCCGGGCAGGTCGTTCTTCTGATAGAGCACGACGAAGTTCTGCGAGGCGGCTGCGGCCAGTTGCGCCAGGGCCGCGAGCCCCAGTGCGCCGGCCACCCGTACCCCGCGACGCAGGAGCGGGACTCTGCTGGATGATGTGTTCGACATGACGGCCCTCGTTGGTGTTTGACGACCCGGAGACATCTCCGGGCCGCAGCCAGTAGGCCCTAACCCGACCGCGCCGAACAGGCGTGGCGGCGCCGCCGGCGCCGTTGGCGGCCATCGATTGAGGATGAATCTCGGCGCCGCGTCGTCGCCCGGATCGGCCAGCGGCGGCCTGGCTAGCGCCGGACCTTGCCGTCCGCCGTCAGCATCGACAGCTCGACGAAGCTGGAGCCGACATGCCGCGTGGGGCTGAAGCGCAGCTGGTAGCCGCGCGACTCGTAGCCCGACAGCGATTCCAGCGCACCGATCAGGCCCTCGCGCGTGGGCCGGCCGGCCAGGCGGCGCAGGCCGTCGACGACGACGCGAGCCGCCACGTAGCCCTCGATGCTGGTGTAGTTGGGCTCGGCCTTGGGGTCCAGCCGCTGCAGCGCCTGCTGGTAGTCGCTGACCAGGCCCACGGCGGTGCCGAACGGCGAGGGCATCACCTGCGAGATGACCACGCCGGCCGCGTCCTTGCCCAGCTCGTCGGCCAGCGCCTGCGTGCCGACGAAGGAGACGTTGTGGAACTGGCCGCCGTAGCCGGCCTTGCGCGCCTCGCGGATGAAGGCGGCGCAGCTCTTGTAGGCGCTGATCTGCACCACCGCCTCGGGCCGCGCGGCCACCAGCGCCTTGACGGCGGCGGCCACGTCGACGCTGTTGCGCTCCACCGTGGCGACGCCCACCGGCTGCAGGCCGCGCTTCTCCAGCGCGCGCTGCACGCCCTTGAGGCCGGCCTGGCCGTAGGCGTCGTTCTGGTGGAAGACGGCGATCTTCTTCAGGTCCAGCTGGGTGAGCTGCTTGACGATCAGCTCGGTCTCGTCGAAGTAGGAGGCGCGGATGTGGAACACCAGCCGGTTGAACGGGTCGCGCAGCGCCTCGGCGCCGGTGAAGGGCGCGATGAAGGGCAGCTTGGCGGCGGTGGCCAGCGGCAGCGCGGCCAGCGAGGTGGGCGTGCCGACATAGCCGAACAGCGCGAACACGTCGTCCTGGATGAACTTCTCGGTGTTGGCCTTGCAGCGCGCCGGGTCGTAGCCGTCGTCCAGCGTGCGCAGCACGATGGGCAGGCCGCCGACACCGCCGGCGGCGTTGACCGCCTCGAAGTAGGCCTTGGCGCCCAGCTGCATCTGCAGGCCGAGTTGGGCGGCCGGGCCGGTCAGCGGCACCGACTGGCCCAGCACGATGGCGCGGCGGTCCTGGGCCAGCGTGGCGGTCGGCAGGGCGAGGCCCGCAAGGGCGAGCTGGTGGAAGCGGCGGCGGGTATGCATGGCGGCAATGATGCGGCATGCCACCGCCGGGATCGTGTGAACTAATTCAGACGCTGCGGGGGCTTGACTGCCGGCGGCCGGCGCGTTTGTTAACAAACATTTCCTCGTCGGCATGGTGCATCAGCGCCTCGGGTGTGCTGCCGTCGGCGGGGT
>CAXDTK010000115.1:0-15527 GCA_963992225.1 uncultured Comamonadaceae bacterium
GCCATGCAGTACGTGTCGGCCTACTCCGGCTGCACGATGGGCGAGTACTTCCGCGACCGCGGCCAGGACGCCCTGATCGTCTACGACGACCTGTCCAAGCAGGCCGTCGCCTACCGCCAGGTCTCGCTGCTGCTGCGCCGCCCGCCGGGCCGCGAAGCCTTCCCCGGCGACGTGTTCTATCTCCACAGCCGCCTGCTGGAGCGTGCCGCCCGCGTGAACGCCGACTACGTCGAGGCCTTCACCAAGGGTGAGGTCAAGGGCAAGACGGGCTCGCTGACGGCACTGCCTATCATCGAGACGCAGGCCGGTGACGTGTCCGCCTTCGTGCCGACCAACGTGATCTCGATCACCGACGGCCAGATCTTCCTGGAAACCAACCTGTTCAACGCCGGCATCCGCCCCGCCATCAACGCCGGTATCTCGGTGTCGCGCGTCGGTGGTGCGGCCCAGACCAAGCTGATCAAGTCGCTGTCCGGCGGTATCCGTACCGACCTGGCCCAGTACCGTGAGCTGGCCGCCTTCGCGCAGTTCGCTTCCGACCTGGACGAGGCCACCCGCAAGCAGCTGGACCGCGGTGCCCGCGTGACTGAACTGCTCAAGCAGGCCCAGTACTCGCCGCTGTCCATCTCGCTGATGGCAGCCAGCCTGTACGCCGCCAACAAGGGTTTCATGGACAGCATCGAGGTCAAGAAGGTCCTGGCCTTCGAGCACGGCCTGCACCAGTTCCTGAAGACCAGCCACGCCGCCCTGCTGGCCAAGCTGGAAGCCGACAAGGCGATGGACAAGGATGCCGAGGCCGAGCTGAACGCCGCCATCACGGCCTTCAAGAAGTCCTTCGCCTGAAGCCACGGAACACGCGGGGCGAAGCCTCTTTGCCCCGCACTGACTAGGAGTTCGAATGGCTTCAAGCAAAGAAATCCGCGGCAAGATCAAGTCGGTCGAGAACACCAAGAAGATCACCAAGGCGATGGAAATGGTCGCCGCCTCCAAGATGCGCAAGGCGCAGGAACGGATGCGGTCGGCTCGCCCCTACGCCGAGAAGATCGGCAACATCGCCGCCGAGCTGGCCAAGGCCAACCCGGAGTACCGCCATCCCTTCCTCGTCGCGAACGATGAGGCCAAGAAGGTGGGCATGGTGGTGGTCACGACCGACAAGGGCCTGTGCGGTGGCCTGAACACCAACCTGCTGCGCGCGGCCACGGCCAAGCTCAAGGAGCTGGAAGGCGTGGGTCAGACGGCGGAGGTCGTCGCCATCGGCGGCAAGGGCCTGGGCTTCATGAACCGCATCGGCGCCAAGGTCGTCGCCCATGCGACGCAGCTGGGCGACCAGCCGCACATCGAGGCCCTGATCGGCCCCGTCAAGGTGCTGCTCGACGCCTACGCCGAAGGCCGCCTGTCCGCCGTCTTCCTCTGCTACACCCAGTTCATCAACACGATGAAGCAAGAGGTGAAGGTGCATCAGCTGCTGCCGCTCAAGGCCAGCGACATGGCGACCGCCAGCGCCGACGGCAAGCCCGCGCATTCGTGGGACTACCTCTACGAGCCGGATGCCGCCACCGTCATCGACGAGCTGCTGCTGCGCTACTCGGAGGCCCTGGTCTACCAGGCCGTCGCCGAGAACATGGCCAGCGAGCAGTCCGCCCGCATGGTGGCCATGAAGGCCGCGACCGACAACGCCGGCACGCTGATCGGCGAGCTGAAGCTGGTCTACAACAAGACCCGCCAGGCCGCGATCACGAAAGAGTTGTCCGAGATCGTCAGCGGCGCGGCCGCGGTGGGCTGATCGGGCCCGAACGCAAAGATTTGAATTGAAGGAACGCACATATGTCTAACACTCAAGCAGTCGGCAAGATCGTTCAGTGCATTGGCGCCGTCGTGGACGTGGAGTTCCCGCGCGACAAGATGCCCAAGGTGTACGACGCGCTGAAGATGGAAGGCTCGGCCCTGACGCTGGAAGTCCAGCAGCAGCTGGGCGACGGCGTCGTCCGCACCATCGCGCTGGGCTCGTCCGACGGCCTGCGCCGCGGCACCGAAGTCTTCAACACCGGCGACACCATCCAGGTGCCGGTCGGCAAGGCCACCCTCGGCCGCATCATGGACGTGCTGGGCAACCCCATCGACGAGCGCGGCCCGGTGTCCTCCGAGCTGACCGCCTCCATCCACCGCAAGGCCCCGGCCTACGACGAGCTGAGCCCGTCGCAGGACCTGCTGGAAACCGGCATCAAGGTGATCGACCTGATCTGCCCGTTCGCCAAGGGCGGCAAGGTGGGTCTGTTCGGCGGCGCCGGCGTCGGCAAGACCGTCAACATGATGGAGCTCATCAACAACATCGCGAAGGCGCACAGCGGCCTGTCGGTGTTCGCCGGCGTCGGTGAGCGCACCCGTGAGGGCAACGACTTCTATCACGAGATGTCGGACTCCGGCGTCGTCGTGCAAGAGAAGCTCGAAGACTCCAAGGTCGCCATGGTCTACGGCCAGATGAACGAGCCCCCGGGCAACCGCCTGCGCGTCGCGCTGACCGGCCTGACCATCGCCGAGTCGTTCCGCGACGAAGGCAAGGACGTGCTGTTCTTCGTGGACAACATCTACCGCTACACGCTGGCCGGCACGGAAGTGTCCGCGCTGCTGGGCCGCATGCCTTCCGCCGTGGGCTACCAGCCGACGCTGGCCGAGGAAATGGGCCGCCTGCAGGAGCGCATCACGTCGACCAAGGTCGGCTCGATCACGTCCATCCAGGCCGTCTACGTCCCTGCGGATGACCTGACCGACCCGTCGCCCGCCACGACCTTCGCCCACCTGGACGCCACGGTCGTGCTGTCGCGTGACATCGCCTCGCTGGGCATCTACCCCGCCGTGGACCCGCTGGACTCGACCAGCCGCCAGATCGACCCCAACGTCGTCGGCGAAGAGCACTACACGACCACCCGCGCCGTGCAGGCCGTGCTGCAGCGCTACAAGGAACTGCGCGACATCATCGCGATCCTGGGCATGGACGAGCTGTCGCCCGAAGACAAGCTGGCCGTGGCCCGTGCCCGCAAGATCCAGCGCTTCCTGTCGCAGCCCTTCCACGTCGCCGAAGTGTTCACGGGCACCCCGGGCAAGTACGTGCCGCTGAAGGAAACCATCCGCGGCTTCAAGATGATCGTCAACGGCGAGTGCGACAGCCTGCCGGAGCAGGCCTTCTACATGGTCGGCACCATCGACGAAGCCTTCGAGAAGGCGAAAAAGATTCAGTAAGCGGCGCATACGGGCGGCATGCGTCGTTGCCGTGCTCGCTGGACACGAGTCCAGCTCCGCGCGGCGCTTAGCCTGACGCCCGTCTGCTTGCTTCCTGAAGTCTTTTCCCTGATTTAACAAGGATCAATCTCATGGCAACCCTCCACGTCGACGTGGTCTCCGCCGAAGAGCAGATCTTCTCCGGCGAGGCCAAGTTCGTCGCCCTGCCGGGCGAGAGCGGTGAGCTCGGCATCCTGCCGCAGCACACCCCGCTGATCACCCGCATCAAGCCCGGTGCCGTGCGCATCGAGCGTGCCGACAACGGCGAGGAAGAATTCGTCTTCGTCGCCGGCGGCATCCTCGAGGTCCAGCCGGACCGCGTCACCGTGCTGGCCGACACCGCCATCCGCGGCAAGGACCTCGACGAGGCCAAGGCCGCCGAGGCCAAGAAGATGGCCGAGGAAGCGATGAAGAACGCCAAGAGCGACATCGACTTCGCCAAGGCCCAGAGCGAGTTCGCCGCCATGGCCGCGCAGATCGCGGCGCTGCGCAAGTTCCGCAAGAAGTAAAGCGACGCAACGCATCCGCCTGAAGGGCGACGGGAGGAATCCCGTCGCCCTTTGTCTTTGGCGGGCGGGGTCCCGGGCGTCGTTAAACTCGCGCCGCTTCAATTGAGGGGGAAATCATGAATAAGCTGAATTCGACCGGCGCTCGGCTGGTCATGGGTGCGCTGGCCGTCATGCTGGCCGGCTGCGCCACCACCGAGCAGTCGCGCTCGCTCGAAGTGCCCAAGGTCGCCGCGGCGACGGCGCCGGCCTACCAGGGCGCGCGGGCACCCATCGCGGTGGGCAAGTTCGACAACCGCAGCAACTACCAGCGCGGCATCTTCTCGGACGGCATCGACCGCCTCGGCTCGCAGAGCAAGACCATCCTGATCTCGCACCTGCAGCAGACCAACCGCTTCAGCGTGCTGGACCGCGACAACCTCGCCGAGTCCCAGCAGGAAGCCCAGTACAAGGGCAGCGCGCAGACCATCAAGGGCGCCGACTACCTGGTCACGGGCGCCGTCAGCGAGTTCGGCCGCAAGGACGTGGGCGACAAGCAGCTGTTCGGCCTGCTGGGCCGCGGCAAGTCGCAGGTGGCCTATGCCAAGGTGACGCTCAACATCGTCAATGCCGCGACGTCGGAGGTGGTCTATTCTGTGCAGGGCGCCGGTGAGTACAGCCTGTCCGAGCGCGAGGTGCTGGGTTTCGGCAGCACCGCCGGCTATGACGCCACGCTCAACGGCAAGGTGCTGGACCTCGCCATCCGCGAGGCCGTGAACGCGCTGACCGCCGGCATCGACGGCGGCGCCTGGAAGCCGGTGCGCTGAGCGGAGCGGGCATGAAACGATTCACGCTCATCGCCGCGGCGCTGGCGCTGGTGGGCTGCGCCCAGCCCGGCCCCAAGCCGCTGTACCAGTGGGAGGGTTACCAGGCCGCGCTCTACGAGCACCTGAAGGCCAATGGGGGCGACCCGGGCGCCCAGATCGCCAAGCTGGAAGCCCAGGTGCAGAAGAACGCCGCGGGCGGCATGGCCAACCCGCCGGGCCTGCGCGCCCACCTGGCGCTGCTGCACGCCAAGATGGGGGACGACGAGGCCGCTCGCCGGCATCTGGAGGCCGAGAAGGCCCAGTTCCCCGAGTCCGCCGCCTACGTGGACTTCCTGCTCAAGACGCGGGCCAAGGCCGGCGCCACGACCGCCGCGCCGGCCGCTGCGGCCGCCAGCCAGCCCAAGACCTGAGGGAGAAATCAATGTTTGCTGCCATCCAGTCCCTGCGCCGACTGGCGGTGGGCCTGTGCGGCGCTGCCGCGCTGGCCGTGCTCACCGGCTGCGCCACGCCGCCCAAGCCCTACGACTACACCGCCTACAAGGAGGCCAAGCCGGCGTCCATCCTGGTGCTGCCGCCGCTCAATGCCACGCCCGACGTGCAGGCCACCCCCAGCGTGCTGGCGCAGGTGACCTACCCGCTGGCCGAGTCGGGCTACTACGTGCTGCCAGTCTCCCTCGTCGACGAGACCTTGAAGAACAATGGCCTGCACAGCGCGCAGGAGGCGCACGACATCCCGTTCGCCAAGCTGCGCGAGATCTTCGGCGCCGACGCGGGCCTGTACACCAAGGTGACGCGTTATGGCTCGGTCTACCAGGTCATCAACAGCGAGACCACGGTGACGCTGGAAGCCAAGCTGGTGGACCTGCGCAGCGGCCAGCTGCTGTGGGAAGGGTCGGCCAGCGCGTCGAGCGCCGAGCAGAACAACAGCAGCCAGGGCGGCCTGATCGGCTTGCTGGTCAAGGCGGTGGTCGACCAGATCATCTCCTCGACCACCGACCGCAGCCACCCGATGGCCGGCATTGCCAGCCAGCGCCTGCTGGCCGCGGGCCGGCCCAACGGCCTGCTGTTCGGGCCGCGCTCGCCCCACCACGGCAAGCCCTGACGGCGCGGCCGTCCGGCGCGCCGGGCGCCTAGAATCCGCCCGCGGTCCTTGAGGCCCATTGCCCAGCGGCAATGGGCCTTTGCCGTTTCTGAACCCTGGGATGCCCGCATGACTGACGCTTCGCCCTCCACCCTCCCGCCCGGTCTGCCGGTCGTCGACCTCCTCGCACCCGACGGCGCGCGCGCCCGGGTGTCGCTGCAGGGCGGCCACATCCTGTCCTGGCAGCCGGCCGGCGCGCGCGAGCAGCTCTACCTGTCACCGCGCAGCGAGTTCGTCGCCGGCAAGGCCATCCGCGGTGGCGTGCCGGTGTGCTTTCCGCAGTTCGCGGAGCGCGGGCCTCTGGCCAAGCATGGCTTCGCGCGCACGCTGCCCTGGGAGCTGGTGAGCCACGACAGCGGCAAGGAAGACACGCTGGCCGTGCTGCGCCTGCGCGACAGCGAGGCCACGCGTGCGGCCTGGCCCCATGCCTTCGAGCTGGAGCTGAGCGTGCGCGTCGGCGGTCGCGAGCTGGACATCGAGCTGGCCTGCGAGAACCTGGACCCGCCGGGAGCGATGCCGCTGCAGTTCACCGCCGCGCTGCACACCTACCTGCGCGTGGCCGACCTGGACGACGTCAGCGTCGAAGGCCTGGCCGGCCTGCGCTACTTTGACAGCGTCAAGCAGGCCGAGGCGCTGCAGCGCATGGACCTGCTGCTGACCGGCGAGAAGGGCGTGCTGGACCTGGACCGCATCTACTTCGGCGTCAACGAGCGGCCGCTGCTGGTGACGGAAGACCGCCGCCAGGTGGTGATCCGCCAGCAGGGCTTCGACGATGCGGTGGTGTGGAACCCCGGCCCCGAACGCTGCGCGAAGCTGGCCGACATGCCGCCCGAGGGCTGGTCCGAGATGCTGTGCGTGGAGGCCGCCAGCATCGGCCGCCCGGTCGTGTTGCAGGCCGGTGAGAGCTGGGTGGGCCGGCAGAGCCTGGGCTTGCGCTGAGTCAGGCGGGCGCCCGGGGCGCCGCCGATAATCCGCCGATGTTCGCGCCCCTGCAAAACGATACCTTCCTGCGCGCCTGCCTGCGCCAGCCCACCGACCACACGCCCGTCTGGCTGATGCGCCAGGCCGGCCGCTACCTGCCCGAGTACCGCGAGACCCGCGCGAAGGCGGGCAGCTTCATGGGGCTGGCCACCAACACCGACTACGCCACCGAAGTGACGCTGCAGCCGCTGGAGCGCTACCCGCTGGACGCGGCCATCCTGTTCAGCGACATCCTGACCGTGCCCGACGCGATGGGCCTGGGCCTGAGCTTCCAACAGGGCGAAGGCCCGAAGTTCGCCAGCGTCGTGCGCGACGAGGCCGCGGTCGCGGCACTGGAAGTGCCGGACATGGCCAAGCTGCGCTACGTGTTCGACGCGGTCACCTCCATCCGCCGGGCGCTGAACGGCCGCGTGCCGCTGATCGGCTTCTCCGGCAGCCCCTGGACGCTGGCCTGCTACATGGTCGAGGGCGGAGGCTCGGACGACTACCGCCTGGTCAAGAGCCTGATGTACTCGCGCCCGGACCTGATGCACCGCATCCTGGACGTCAACGCGCAGGCGGTGGCCGCCTACCTGAATGCGCAGATCGACGCCGGCGCCCAGGCCGTGATGCTGTTCGACTCCTGGGGCGGCGTGCTGGCCGACGGCGCCTTCCAGCAGTTCAGCCTGGCCTACTCGCGCCGGGTGCTGGCGGCCGTGAAGACCGAGCACGAGGGCCAGCGCATCCCGCGCATCCTGTTCACCAAGGGCGGTGGCCTGTGGCTGGACGAGATCGCCGAGGCCGGTGCCGACGTCGTGGGCCTGGACTGGACCATGAACCTCGGCAAGGCGCGCGCGCGCGTCGGCGACCGCGTGGCGCTGCAGGGCAACCTTGACCCCAACGTGCTGTTCGCGCCGCCGGAGACGGTGCGTGCCGAAGTCCGCGCGGTGCTGGACAGCTTCGGCCGGCCCGCTGCCGGCGCTGGCCATATCTTCAACCTGGGCCATGGCATCAGCCAGTTCACGCCGCCGGAGAGCGTGACGGCGCTGGTGCACGAAGTGCACAGCCACTCGCGAAAGCTGCGTGCCACGCCCTGACTCGGCGTGAAATCCGCACTTGCACTGCGACTTATCCCCAAAAATCGGGCCGCGGTGCGGCAGGTCCAAGCTTGCTGCACTGCAACTTAGAGTTTTCCCGGATTTTGCCTAAGTGCTTGATTTTCAACGCGCGGCCCCGCGCGGCTTGCACCGGCGACGAAGCCGGCCGATCCGGCAAACGGCCTTCGACCGGCGAGCCTCAGCCGATTTGCTCACAAACTTATCCACAGAAATTGTGGGCAACCCAAGAAGCGTTACGAATCATGCACTTGGCCTGGCTTTGTGAGCCGTTGCTTCACAAGACGCCCGGAGCTGCGGGTGGCTGAAGCTGCCGTCGTGCGTGTTGCGGTGGATGCGCCGCAGCACAGTGGCCTGACCGGGCCGCTTGACTATGCGAGTGAGCAGGCGCTCGCACCCGGCTCGCTGGTGCGGGTGCCACTGGGCAAGCGCGAGTTGCTGGGCGTCGTCTGGCCGGGCGAGGCCGCCGCTGCGCCCGGGGTCGGGCTGAGGCCCGTCGCGGCGGTGTTCGACGGCTTGTCGCCCTTGCCGGCGGACTGGTGCCGGCTGCTGGATTTCGCCGCCGGCTACTACCAGCGCAGCGTCGGCGAGCTGGCCAGCGCGGTGCTGCCACCACAGCTGCGCGAGCTGTCGCCCGAGCAACTGGCGGCCCGCCTGCGCAAGCTGGAGAAGAAGCCGGCCCGGGCGCCCGCGGCCGACCCGGCGCGGCCCGAGCTTGCGCCGGAGCAGGCGCAAGCCGTCCAGCGCATCGCGGCGCAGCTGGCCGGTGCCACACCCAAGCCGCTGCTGCTGTTCGGCGTGACGGGCAGCGGCAAGACCGAGGTCTACCTGCGTGCCGCCGAGGCCGCGCTGGCCGCGGGCCGGCAGGTGCTGGTGCTGGTGCCCGAGATCAACCTGACGCCGCAGCTGGAGGCGCGCTTCACCGAGCGCTTCGCCGCGCTGCTGCCGGGCGCCCACGCCATCGTGTCGTTGCACAGCGCGTTGACGCCGGCCCAGCGCCTGCAGAACTGGCTGGCCGCCCACCTCGGGCGCGCCCGCCTCGTGCTGGGCACGCGGCTGGCGGTGTTCGCGTCGCTGCCCGGGCTGGGGCTGATCGTCGTCGACGAGGAGCACGACCCCTCGTACAAGCAGCAGGACGGCGCCCGCTATTCCGCGCGCGACCTGGCCGTGTGGCGGGCCCACGACCTGCGCATTCCCGTCGTGCTGGGCTCGGCGACGCCGTCGCTGGAGAGCTGGCAGCACGCCGAGACGGGCCGCTATGAGCGGCTGACGCTGGCCGCCCGCATCGGCGGCGGCGCGCTGCCGCGGGTGCGGTTGTTCGACATGAAGTCGCTGCCGGCCACGGCCGGCGTCACCACCGCGCTGACGGCGCCTTTGCTGGCCGAGTTGAAGGCGCGGCTGGACCGCGGCGAGCAGAGCCTGGTGTTCCTGAACCGGCGGGGCTACGCGCCGGTGCTGCATTGCGGCGAATGCCAGTGGAAGAGCGACTGCCCGCATTGCAGCGCCTGGCGCGTGTTCCACAAGCGCGACCGCAGCCTGCGCTGCCACCACTGCGGCTTCACCGAACGCGTGCCCAGCGCCTGCCCCAACTGCGGCAACCACGACATTGCGCCCATCGGCCGCGGCACCGAGAAGCTGGAAGAGCAGCTGGCCGAAGCGCTGCCCGGCGCCCGCGTGCTGCGCATCGACGCCGACTCCACGCGCCGCAAGGGCGAGCTGGAGGCGCAGCTGCAGGCGGTGCACGACGGCGAGGTCGACATCCTGGTGGGCACGCAGATGATCACCAAGGGGCACGACTTCCGGCGCATCCGCTTCGTCGCGGCGGTCAACCCGGACGGCGCGCTGTTCAGCAGCGACTTCCGTGCCCCGGAGCGGCTGTTCGCGCTGCTGATGCAGGCCGGCGGCCGCGCCGGCCGCGACGCCAGCGGTGAGACGCCGGCCGAGATGTGGGTGCAGACCTGGCACCGCGAGCATGCGCTCTACCAGGCGCTGGCGCGGCACGACTATGTGCGCTTCGCGGCCGACCAACTGGCGGAGCGGCGCTCGGCCAGCCTGCCGCCGTTCTCGCACCTGGCGCTGCTGCGGGCCGAGGCGCGCACCGCCGAGGCGGCCAAGGCCTTCCTGGAGGCGGCGGCCGGCCTGGCGCAGGACGACGGCGTGCTGGTCTACCCGCCGGTGCCGCACGCGGTGGCGCGAGTGGCCGACGTGGAGCGGATGCAGATGCTGGTGGAGGCACCGCAGCGTGCGCGGCTGCAGGCCTTCCTGCGCGGCTGGATGCCGGGGCTGCTCGCGCTCAGGCGCGAGCACAAGGCGGTGCTGCGCTGGGCCGTGGACGTGGACCCGCTGGCGATCTGAACGCGGGCTTCAGCCGCGCGGCGAATGGCCCAGCGTGCTGGCCAGCGCCGTGGCGCGGCGCTGCTGCTGCTGGCGGCGCAGCAGGCGATTGGCGGGGCGGGCCAGCAGCAGCGCCAGCACGCCGATACCGCTGACCAGTGCGCCGAGGTCGATGTCGGTGAGGCCCTCGAACTGGCCGCGGGAGGACGCGACCTCCTGGGGCGGCGTCCAGTGGCTGGCCGGGCTCAGCGCCGTCAGGCTGGCCGAGCCGATGCGGCCGGCATCGGCCATTGCGAGGGTCGTGGAGGTGTCGGTCAGCGTCGGTTTGCCCGCGTCATGCGCGGCGCCGGCGAGGGCCGGGGCCTGGAGGGCAGCGAGGGCGGCAGCAAGGATCAGGGCTTTCATGCGGGCTCACCGTGGACGTAAGGGCTGAAACGCATTGTTCGTAGCCTAGCGTTGCCGGGGTGTGAAGACTTCACGCGCCTAGGGGGAACCCCCGCGAATGGACGATTCAGTCCGTTGTCGGTGGGGTACGGGCCGCCACCTTCGCAGCCAGCTCGGCGCGCATGCGCTTGAGCTTCTCGCGCGGGTCCTCCCGGGTGCCGCCTTCGTCGAGCTTCATCTCGGCCAGGAAGCGGCTGGGGATGCCCACCACGGTGTCGCGGCCCTTCTTGCGGCGGCGCAGCGTGGACACGGCCAGCGTCGTGCGGGCGCGGGTGATGCCCACGTACATCAGCCGCCGCTCCTCCTGCAGCGCCTCGGCCGTCAGCTCGGCCTCCTCGCGCTTGAAGGGCAGCAGGCCCTCGTTGACGCCGGCCAGCACCACATGCGGCCATTCCAGCCCCTTGGAGGCATGCAGCGTGGTCAGCGTCACCTGGTCCTGCTCCTCGCCGCGTTCGGCCAGCGACAGGATGACCGAGATGGTCTGCGCCACGTCCAGCACGCTCTGCTTGGGCTCGGTGAAGCTGACGCCGCCTTCCTCGCTGTGCTGGCCGCCGCAGCGCTTGGCCACCCAGTCGACGAAATCCAGCACGTTGCCCCAGCGGGCCTGCGCGACCTTCTCGTTCTCCTCGTTCTCCAGCAGGTGGGTCTCGTAGCCGATGTCCTTCAGCCACTCGGTCAGCATCGCGTGCGCGGCGGTGTGGCCCTCGGTGTGCCGGGCCTTGTACTGCAGCTCGTTCACATAGCGGCCGAATTCGTGCAGGCTGTCCAGCCCGCGCTTGGTCACGGCGCTGGCCAGGCTCTCGGAGAACAGCGACTCGAACATGCTGCACTTCCACTGCGCGGAGAAGGTGCCCAGGGCGCCCAGCGTCGTGTGGCCGATGCCGCGCTTGGGCGTGGTCACGGCGCGCAGGAAGGCCGGGTCGTCGTCCTGGTTCACTAGCAGGCGCAGCCAGGCGCACAAGTCCTTGATCTCGGCCTTGTCGAAGAAGCTCTGGCCGCCCGACACCTTGTAGGGGATCTGCGCGCGGCGCAGCGCCTGCTCGAACACGCGCGCCTGGTGGTTGGCCCGGTACAGGATGGCGAAGTCCTTGAACGCCGGGCCCTTGCCGTCGGAGCGCAGCTGCTGGATGCGCGCGACGGCCCGCTCGGCCTCGTGCTCCTCGCCGTCCGCCTCCAGCAGCACCACCGGCTCGCCGTCGCCGAACTCGCTCCAGAGCTTCTTCTCGAACAGCTTGGGATTGCCGGCGATGACATGGTTGGCCGCGCGCAGGATGGCGCCGGTGGAGCGGTAGTTCTGCTCCAGCGGGATGACCTTGAGGTTGGGGTAGTCGGTCGGCAGCCGCTTCAGGTTCTCGATGGTGGCGCCGCGCCAGCCGTAGATGGACTGGTCGTCGTCGCCCACGGCCGTGAACATGCCGCGCTCACCCACCAGCGCCTTCAGCAGCTCGTATTGCACGGCGTTGGTGTCCTGGTACTCGTCCACCAGCACGTAGCGCAGCTTGGCCTGCCATTTCTCGCGCGCCTCCGCGTCGCGGGTCAGCAGCTTCAGCGGCAGCGTGATGAGGTCATCGAAGTCCACCGCCTGGTAGGCCGCCAGGCGCTCCTGGTAGCGCACCATGACCGCGGCGGCGGCGCGCTCGTCGTCGTCCTTGGCCACCTGCGCCGCCTCGGCCGGGCCCAGGCCCTGGTTCTTCCACAGCGAGATGGTCCACTGCCAGCGCCGCGCCTGGTTCATGTCGGTGGTGCCGCCGGCATCCTTCAGCACGTTGAGCACGTCGTCGCTGTCGAGGATGGAGAACTGCTCCTTCAGCCCCACGCGCGTGCCTTCCTCGCGCAGCAGGCGCACGCCCAGCGAGTGGAAGGTCGAGATCGCCAGGTCCTTGGCCGCCTTGTTGCCCACCAGCGCCTTGGCGCGCTCGCGCATCTCCTGTGCGGCCTTGTTCGTGAACGTGATGGCGGCGATCTGGCTGGGCCGGTAGCCCGACACCAGCAGCTGCGCGATCTTGGTCGTGATGACGCGCGTCTTGCCCGAGCCCGCGCCGGCGATGACGAGGCAGGGGCCGCTCAGGTGGTAGACGGCTTCGAGCTGTGCCGGGTTGAGGCCGGCAGACGGCGAGGGGGCGGACATGTCGATGGTTGGAGGCAGTGCACGCAGGCTGGCGGCGCGCCCTGCGGGCCGAGCGCCGGGCCGCTCCCAAGCCGGCCCGCGCTGGCGATGTGCGAGCGGCTCAATGCCGCGCGCATCGCCGCCCCTCGGGGGCTGAGGCCGGACACATTGTGCCCAGTGGGCACGATGTGCCTGCCGAAGCGTTGCGGCGCAAGCCGCGGCGCGGTCCCGGTCAAGGTACTCCTTGGACGAGGGGCACACATCATGCCACCCGGGCCACGCCCTCTCCCGGCAAAGCCCTCAGACCCAGCCCCAGCAGCAGCAGCGTGAAGAACAGGAAACCGATGCGCGGCGCGTCCAGCAGGCTGTCGAAGGCGCCGACGACGCCGAAGCCGATCAGCGCCGCGACGACCGCGGGCGCCAGCGGGTGGTCGCGGCCGCGGCCGAAGGACAGGCGGGCCAGCACCAGCAGGTAGGCGCTGCCCACCAGCGCCAGCCCCAGCAGCCCCTGTTCGAACAGCACATGCAGGGCCGCGTTCTTGATGTGCCAGGGCAGGTGGTGGCGGTCGCTGGAGAAGAACCAGCGCGCCATCTCGCGGTTGAAGTCGCCGTTGACCAGCAGCGCGCGGCCCGTGCTGTCGCGCAGTGCCATGCGGGCGATGTCCACGCGGGCGCCGCGGGTGTTCAGCGACAGCGAGAAGGTCACGAAGCGCGGCGCCCACCAGTCGCCGCCCAGCGCCGCCACAGGGCCCCAGGCGAACTGGCTGGTCTGCCAGCCGGGCGGGGCGTCGGCGGCGGCGCCCGCGGCGTGCTGCGGCTTGAGCCCGACCTCCCGCACGCTGCAGTTGTCGGGGTAGAGCAGGTTCTTCTCGCACACCTGCAGCACCAGGGCCGCGTCGGCGGCCGTGCGGTGCACCAGGTCCAGCGTCAGCTGCCCCGGCGCCGGGGCCGGGATGCGCTGGCTGATGCGGAACTGCTCGCCATGGCCCAGCATGTGGTTGCCGGCGGTCAGCGCGAGGAAGGCCTCGGCCTCGTCGGTGCGCAGCCGGTAGTCGCCCACCCGGTGCTCGATCGGGCCGGCGTAGAAGTTGCTGGCCAGGAAGCGGCCGGCGCCCTTGCCCAGCAGCCATTGCTGGCCGCCGTGCAGCAGGCGCAGGCTGTCGCGCCAGTGCGTGATGCGGTTCTGGCCGTCTTCCTTCCAGGTGGCGACGCGGTCGCGCAGGTAGCTGCCGCCACCCAGCGCCGCGACGATGGCCATCACCATCAGCAGCCCCGCCACCAGCAGCGCGCGCTTGCGCCAGCCGGCCGCGCCGCTGTCGCGCGCGCCGTGCAGCGGCCACAGGCGCGGCTGCAGCAGCATCGCCGCCCACAGCCCGCCCAGTGCCAGGCCGGCGGCGCCCACCGTCCAGCGGCCCGTGACGCCGCCCCAGTAGTCGGCCACGATCACCATCGTGCCCAGCAGCCAGAACCAGGCCGTCGACACCAGCACGCCGTAGACCGGCTGGGTGTGACCCGGCCGGTCGCGCCAGCGCAGCAGCCCGCAGGCCAGCAGCGCGAGGACATGCAGCCCGTAGGCCGCCTTGGGCACCGCCACCGACAGCGCCCAGCTGGCCGCGGTCAGCAGCAGCGCCAGCACCGCGGCCATCAGCAGGCCGATCAGGCGCTGGCGGAACGGCGGCAGCCACAGGCTGGCCGGCATCACCAGCAGCACCACCATCACGCCCAGCAGCGCCGCCAACCCGCGGTAGCCGCCGCCGCCGAACACCAGCACGGCGGCCAGCGCGAAGGCGCCGGCCATCGCCAGCGCGCCCAGCTTGGCCAGCCGGGGCAGCGGCGCGTCGACCGCGCCCAGCGTGCTGTCGAAGCTGCTGCTCTGCGCCCCCTCGGCCGCGGCGCGGCGGCGCTGCGCGTCGGCCAGCAGCACCATGGGCACCAGCGCCAGCGGCAGCGCCAGGTAGACGCCGCGCGAGAAGGTGGTCAGCGCGGCATAGGCCGCCAGCAGCGCGATGCCCAGCCCGATGGCGAAGCGCCACGGCGAGCGCGTGCGCAGCAGCGCCAGCAGCGCGAACGGCAGCGTCAGCACCAGGAAGCCGTCCAGCGCCGCGCCGCCCACATGCATCTCCCAGAACAAGGCCGTGGTGCGGTAGTCGGTGGAGAAGTCCAGCAGGCCCGTGTAGGCCAGCCGCTCCCACAGCGCCGCGGCACTGCCGGCGGCCAGGGCCAGCACCAGGCCCAGCAGCAGGCCGCGCGAGAAGCCGCGCGGCCGCGCCGCGGCGGCCGCCGTCCACAGCGGCAGCAGCGCCAGCACCAGCAGCAGGGCCTTGGCGTTGCGTACCGCGTTCATCGGCTCCTGGTAGCCCTGGAACCAGCCGAACGCGAAGCCGCCGGCATCCGCGAAGCCGCGCAGCATGCTGCCCGCGGCCGACAGCGCCAGCGCGACGACCAGCACCGCCACCGCCGGCGAGTAGACCAGCCCGTGGCGCCAGGCCGGCGCGCGCTCGCGCGCCTGGAGCCGCAGCGCATAGGCCAGGTAGCCCCCGCTGCCGCAGGCGGTGACCAGCAGGTCCAGCTCCTCGAAGGTGATCCAGCCGCTCCAGGGCGCCAGGCCGATCAGCGGCAACGGCGCCAGCAGCAGCACGGGCGTCTTGACCCAGCACAGCGCCGCCAGCAGCGCCGCGGCGGCCCAGGCGGCCAGCGCCAGCGGCCCGGACAACGGGTGGTGCCAGGCCAGCTCCAGGCCCGGCACGGCCAGCGCCAGGCTGGCCACCAGCGCCAGCCACTGGGCGGTGGTGGCGCTGTCTCTTATACACATCTCCGAGCCCACGAGACGGACTCCTA
>CAXDTK010000116.1:0-15484 GCA_963992225.1 uncultured Comamonadaceae bacterium
TCGCCACCGCTCAGCGTGTCGTTGCCGTCCAGGCCCTCCAGGCTGTCGTTGCCACGGCCGCCGGTCAGCGTGTCGCCGCCGGTGGTGCCGCGCAGCGCATCGTCGCCCGCGGTGCCGCGGCCCAGCGCGGCCAGGATGTCGCCCAGGCTCCAGGTCGTGCCGTCGTCGAACCGCACCTGCTGCACGGGGTTGTAGACGCTGCCCGGGTTGTCGCCCTGGAAGAAGTAGTTGATGAGCAGCCGGTCGGTCGTGCCGGCGATGACCAGCTCGATGGATTCGTTGCCGTTGCCCTGCGTGCCGCCCACGCGGCGCACCAGCACGTCGGTCGGCGCCACGCCGGCCTTGAACTGCACCGTGTTGAGCTTGCCCGCCGCACCGTCGTAGACCGACACGATGGTGTCCTGCCCGTCGCCACGGCCGAACAGGAAGGTGTTGTTGCCGTAGCTGCCTTCCAGCCAGTCGTTGCCCGCGCCGCCGTCCAGCGTGTCGTTGCCGTAGCCGCCGTAGAGGGCGTCGTTGCCGTCGCCGCCCAGCAGGCGGTCGTTGCCGTCGTTGCCGCTGAGGATGTCGTCGCCACGGCCGCCGGTCAGCGTGTCGGCGCCGCTGGTGCCGCGCAGGTTGTCGTTGGCCTCGGTGCCGGCGCTCATCAGCTCGACGAGGCGGGCGACGTTCCAGACCGTGCCGTCGGCGAACTTGACCTGCTGGACCGAGTTGTAGGGGTTGGCCGGGTCGTCGTTGTAGAAGAAGTAGTTGACCGTGATGCGGTCGTTGCTGCCGACGATGGCCAGCTCCAGGCCGTTGACGGCGTTGCCCTGGCTTTCGTAGACACGGCGCACGCTCACGTCACCGGGCAGCACGTCCTCGCGGAACTGGATGGTGTTGAGCTTGCCGGCCGTGGTGTCGTGGCGGCCGGCCACGTTGTCCTGCCCGTCGCCGCGGCCGAAGACGAAGACGTTGTTGCCGTTGCCGCCGTCCAGGTAGTCGTTGCCGGCGCCGCCGACGAGGGTGTCGGCCCCCTCCTCGCCGTAGAGGGCGTCGTTGCCCTCTTCGCCATACAGCGTGTCGTTGCCGCCGCGGCCGGCCAGGGTGTCGTTGCCCGCGCCGCCGTGCATCTCGTTGGCGGCGTAGGTGCCGGCGACGTTGTCGTCGGCCGGGGTGCCGGCCAGCAGCGTTGCCACGATGTAGCCGACGTCCCATTCGGTGCCGTCGTCGAAGCGGACCTTCTGGATGCCGTTGTAGGCATTGGCCGGGTCGTCGTAGTAGAAGAAACCGTTGACGCTGACCTTGTCGGTCGTGCCGACGATGCCCAGCTCCAGCGCCTGGTTGCCGCCCCAGTAGTTGTCGTAGGCTTGCTTCAGGCGCACGTCCGCCGGCGCGATGCCGGGCTTGAACTGCAGCGTGTTGATGCGCGCCTGGCCGCCGTTGTGGTTGTAGTGCAGCCGGTCCTGGCCGTCACCGCGGCCGAACAGGAAGGTGTTGCTGCCCGCGCCCGCGTTGAGCGTGTCGTTGCCGGCACCGCCTTCGAGCAGGTCGTCGCCGTCGCCGCCCTCCAGCGAGTCATCGCCGGCATCGCCGTAGAGCCGGTCAATGCCGTTGCCACCGCTGAGCGTGTCGTTGCCGTCCCCGCCCTGCAGCAGGTCCAGGCCATTGCCGCCGCTGATGCTGTCGTTGCCGGCGCCGCCGGCCACCATGTCGTCGCCGTCGTCGCCGGCCAGGTTGTCATTGCCCGCGCCGCCGTCGATGACGTCGTTGCCGGCCGCGCCGGCGATGGTGTCGTTGCCCAGCCCGCCGCTCAAGGTCTCGGCCGCGAGCGTGCCGCGCACGTTGTCGTCGCCGTCGGTGAAGGTCTGCACCATCGCCACCAGCGCGGCGACATCCCACTCGGTGCCGTCGTCGAAGCGCACCCTCTGGATGCCGTTGTAGCCGTTGGCCGGGTCGTCGTAGTAGAAGAAGCCGTTGACGCTGACCTTGTCGGCGCTGCCGACGAGGCTGAGCTCCAGCGCCTGGTTGCCGCCCCAGTAGTTGTCGTAGGCCTGCCTGACCCGCACGTCCGCTGGCGCGACACCGGGCTTGAACTGCAGCGTGTTGATGCGCGCCTGGCCGCCGTTGTGGTTGTAGTGCAGCCGGTCCTGCCCGTCGCCGCGACCGAACAGGAAGGTGTTGCTGCCCGCGCCCGCGTTGAGCGTGTCGTTGCCAGCACCGCCGTCCAGCGTGTCGTCGCCGGCGCCGCCGTCCAGCGTGTCGTCGCCGTCGTCGCCTTGAAGTACGTCCTTGCCGTTGCCGCCGTTCAGCGAATCGTTGCCGGCACCGCCGATGACGGTGTCGTCGCCCTCCTCGCCGGCCAGGCTGTCGTTGCCGGCGCCGCCGTCGATGACGTCGTTGCCGCCCGCGCCGGCAATGGTGTCGTTGCCCAGGCCGCCGCTGAAGCTCTCGGCGGCGTTGGTGCCGCGCCAGTTGTCGTCACCGTCGGTGCCGGTGTACAGCCGTGCCAGCAGGGCTGCGATGTCCCATTCGGTGCCGTCGTCGAAACGGACCTTCTGCAGGCCGTTGTAGGCATTGGCCGGATCGTCGTAGTAGAAGAAGCCGTTGACGCTGACCTTGTCGGCGCTGCCGACGATGCTGAGCTCCAGCGCCTGGTTGCCGCCCCAGTAGTTGTCGTAGGCCTGCTTCAGGCGCACGTCCGCCGGCGCGATGCCGGGCTTGAACTGCAGCGTGTTGATGCGCGCCTGGCCGCCGTTGTGGTTGTAGTGCAGCCGGTCCTGCCCGTCGCCGCGGCCGAACAGGAAGGTGTTGTTGCCCGCGCCCGCGTTGAGCGTGTCGTTGCCGGTGCCGCCTTCGAGCAGGTCGTCGCCGTCGCCGCCATCCAGCGTGTCGTCGCCCTCGTTGCCCTGCAGGCTGTCCGCACCGGCCTCGCCGGCCAGGCTGTCGTTGCCGGTGCCGCCCGAGATGACATCGTCGCCGCCGGCACCGTTGAGGCTGTCGTGGCCGCCGCCGCCGCTGATGACGTCGGCCGCCGTCGTGCCGCGCACGTTGTCGTCGCCGCCGGTGCCCGCGAACAGCATGCCCACCAGCGTGGCGGCATCCCATTCGGTGCCGTCCGCGAAGCGCACGCGCTGCAGGCCGTTGTAGGCGTTGGCGGGGTCGTCGCCATAGAAGAAGCCGTTGACGACGACCTTGTCGGTCGTGCCGGCGATGCTCAGCTCCAGCGCGCGGTTGCCGCCGAAGTAGTTGTCGTAGGCCTGGCGCACGACCACGTCGCCCGGCGCGATGCCGTCCTTGAAGACCAGCACGTTGGTGCGCACCTGGCCGCCGTTGTGGTTGTAGTACAGCCGGTCCTGGCCATCGCCGCGGCCGAACACGAAGGTGTTGCTGCCGGCGCCCGCATTGAGGGTGTCGTTGCCCAGGCCGCCTTCCAGCGTGTCGTTGCCGTCGCCGCCGTCCAGGCCGTCGTCGCCCTCGCCGCCGAGCAGCTGGTCCGCCCCCGCTTCGCCGTACAGGCTGTCGTTGCCGCTGCCGCCCGCGACGAGGTCGTCGCCGGCCGCGCCGTTGAGCGTGTCGTTGCCCTGCCCGCCGCTGAGACTGTCGGCCGCATTGGTGCCGCGCAGGTTGTCGTCGCCCGCCGTGCCGGCCAGCAGCATCGTGACGAGCTGGTTGGCCGTCCACTCGGTGCCGTCGGCAAAGCGCACGCGCTGGATGCCGGCGTAGGCGTTGGCGGGGTCGTCGTTGTAGAAGAAGCCGTTGACGATGACCTTGTCGGCCGTGCCGGCGATCGCCAGCTCCAGCGCGCGGTTGCCGCCGAAGTAGTTGTCGTAGACCTGCCGCAGCACGAGGTCCGCCGGCAGCACGCCGGCCTTGAACTGCAGCGTGTTGATGCGGGCCTGGCCGCCGTTGTGGTTGTAGTACAGCCGGTCGGCGCCGTCGCCGCGGCCGAACAGGAAGCTGTTGCTGCCCGCGCCGGCGTTGAGCGTGTCGTCGCCGCTGCCGCCGTCCAGCAGGTCGTCGCCGCTGCTGCCGTCCAGGCTGTCGTTGCCGGCGCCGCCGTACAGGCTGTCGTTGCCGCCGGCGCCGTTGAGCGTGTCATTGCCGGCGCCGCCATTGAGCAGGTCGGCCCCGGCACCGCCGCTGAGGTTGTCGTTGCCGGCCGTGCCCATGCCCAGCAGGAACAGCAGGTGCGAGATGTCCCAGACCGTGCCGTCGGCGAACGTGACCTTCTGCAGGCCGTTGAACTCGTTGGCCGGCGTGCCGCCGTACAGGAAGCCGTTGAAGGTGATGACGTCGCTGGTGCCGCCGATGGCCAGCGCCAGCGCCACGTTGCCGCCGGCCTGGTCGTCGTTGGCGCGCGCCATCGTCACGTCGGCGGGCGCCACGCCGGCCTTGAACTGCAGCGTGTTGACCTTGCCGAGGTTGGGGTCGAGGTAGGACTGCACGGTGGTCGCGCCATCACCGCGGCCGAACAGGTAGAGGTTATTGCCCGGGCCGTTGCTGACGACCGCGCTGGTCTCGGCGGTGCCGGCCGCCAGCGCCTGGCGCTGCGGCTGCTCCTCGATCAGGCCGGGCAGTTCAGCGGCGCTCCAGGCGCTGCCGTCGGCGAAGGCCACCGTCTGCACCGGGTTGGCTTCGGTGAAGAAGCCGCGGATCTGCACGCGGTCGGCGCTGCCCCGCAGGGCCAGCTCCAGCGCGGTGGCCTCGCCGCTGGCGTCGTCCACGACCCGGCGCAGCGCCACGTCGGCCGGCGCGATGCCCGCGCCCAGCTGCAGCGTGCCCGGCGCCTCGTCGCCGGCGGCGCGGGCATCGATCCAGGCCGCCCCGTCGCCCTGCGCGAAGGCGTAGACCTTGGGCGCGGTCGGTTCGCTCTGCGCCGCCAGCAGGTGCACGCCGGGCATGGCGTCGGCCGACAGCAGCAGCTTGGGCTCCAGCGTCTCGATCTTCCAGGGCTCGGGCTGGCGCGGCTCAACGCGGGTGGCCGCGTTCTTGGAAGCACGGCGCAGAGCGGCCGCCGCACGGGCGCGCAGGGACTTGATCGACATGGCTGGAAACCTCGGAAGCGTTCGATAAGCCTCTTCCGTGTTTCAAGCGGTTACATCAGGCAAGCAACGCTCCCGCCCGGAAGATGGCCGCGGGATTCTGGGCTGCCACCTGTGACGGATTTACTGTTCTTCACCTGCAAACGAGGGGGACGTGTCCGGTTGGGCTGCCCCCTAGCTCTTGGGGGCAAGCGCCCCTAGACGCCCCGGGCACGGTCGGCGTGGAACTGCGCCCGCCAGGCCTCGAAGCGGCCGGCGTCCAGCGCGTCGCGGATCTCCTGCATCAGGTTCAGGTAGTAGTGCAGGTTGTGCACGCTGGTCAGCATCGGGCCCAGCATCTCGCCGCAGCGGTCCAGGTGGTGCAGGTAGGCGCGGCTGAAGCCGCGGCAGCATTCGCAACCGCAGGTTTCATCCACCGGCTTCTCGTCGGTCTTGTAACGCGCATTGCGCAGCCGCAGGTCGCCGAAGCGGGTGAACAGGTGGCCGTTGCGCGCGTTGCGGGTGGGCATCACGCAGTCGAACATGTCGATGCCCTGGCTGACGCCTTCCACCAGATCCTCGGGCGTGCCCACGCCCATCAGGTAGCGCGGCTTGTGGGCCGGCAGCTGGTGGCCGGTGTGCTCGAGGATGCGCTGCATCTCGGCCTTGGGCTCGCCGACCGACAGGCCGCCGATGGCATAGCCCGGCAGGTCCAGCTCGGCCAGGCCCGCCAGCGAGGCGTCGCGCAGGTGGGTGAACATGCCGCCCTGCACGATGCCGAACAGCGCGTTGGGGTTCTGCAGGCGGCCGAACTCGTCGATGCAGCGCCGCGCCCAGCGCAGGCTCAGCTCCATCGACGACCTGGCCTCGCGCTCGGTCGTCAGCACGCCCTTGCTCTCGTAGGGCGTGCACTCGTCGAACTGCATGACGATGTCGCTGTTGAGCACCGTCTGGATCTGCATGCTGACCTCGGGCGTCAGCAGCAGCTTGTCGCCGTTGACGGGTGACGCGAACTTGACGCCCTCCTCGCTGATCTTGCGCATCGCGCCCAGGCTCCAGACCTGGAAGCCGCCGCTGTCGGTCAGGATGGGCTTGCTCCAGCTCTCGAAGCGGTGCAGGCCGCCGAACTGCGTGACCACGTCCAGGCCCGGCCGCATCCACAGGTGGAAGGTGTTGCCCAGGATGATCTGCGCGCCCATCTCCTCCAGCGAGCGCGGCGTGACGCCCTTGACCGTGCCGTAGGTGCCCACCGGCATGAAGATGGGCGTCTGCACGACGCCGTGGTTGAGCGTGAGCGTGCCGCGGCGGGCGCGGCCTTCGGTCTTGAGGAGTTGGAACTTCAGCATGGGGCCGGGATTGTCTCAGTCCGGCCGTGACCACGCCGGCCGCCCGCCGACAATCGCGCCATGTCCCTGACCCTGGCCGCCGCGGCGCGGCATGAACTGGTCGTCAAGAAGAGCCGCTTCCTCGGCTGCGTGGAACCCTGCGCCGACCGCGCCGCCGCGCTGGCCCGCGTGGCCCAGCTGCGCGCCGAGCATCCCGGCGCCGTGCATGTGTGCTGGGCGCTGCTGGCCGGCGGCCACTCGGCCGCGCATGACGACGGCGAGCCCGGCGGCACCGCCGGCCGGCCCATGCTGGAGGTGCTGCGCCACCAGGGCCTGGACGGCGTGCTGGCCACGGCCGTGCGCTACTGGGGCGGCGTCAAGCTGGGCGCCGGGGGCCTGGTGCGGGCCTACACCGACTGCATCGCCCAGGCGCTGCTGACGGCCGAGAAGGTCGAGCGGGTCGCCCAGGTGGAACTGGCCTGCAGCCTGCCCTACGAGCTGGAGGGGCGGCTGCGCCGCCTGGGCGAGCAGCATGGCGCCGCGCTCCTGGACGCCGCGCATGCCGCCCGCGTGACCCTGCGCTGGCAGCTGCCCGCCACCGCACGCGCGGCCTTCACCGCGGCGGTGGACGATGCGGCTCAGGGCCGCGTGGCCTGGGCGCGCGACAGCAGCATCGCGTCGCCGTAGCTGAAGAAGCGGTAGCGCGCCGCAATCGCGTGGCGGTACAGCGCCATCACCTGCGCATGCCCCGCCAGCGCGCTGACCAGCATCATCAGCGTGCTCTTGGGCAGGTGGAAGTTGGTGACCAGCTGGTCCACCACGCGGAACTCGAAGCCGGGCGTGATGAAGATGTCGGTCTCGCGCGCGCCCGCCTGCAGCGCGCCATCCCGCGCGGCCGACTCCAGCGCGCGCAGCGTGGTCGTGCCCACGGCCACCACGCGGCCGCCCCGCGCCCGGCAGGCGGCCACCGCGTCCGCCGTGGCCTGCGGCACCTCGAACCATTCGCTGTGCATCTTGTGCTCGTCCAGCCGCTCCACGCGCACCGGCTGGAAGGTGCCGGCGCCCACGTGCAGCGTCACCTGCGCCTGCTCCACGCCGCGTGCGGCCAGCGCCGCCAGCACGCCCGCGTCGAAATGCAGCGCCGCGGTGGGGGCGGCCACCGCGCCGGGCTCCTTGGCGAACACGGTCTGGTAGCGGCGCTCGTCCTCGGCGTCGTCGGCATGGGCGATGTAGGGCGGCAACGGCACGTGGCCATGGGCCTCCAGCAGCGCGAACGGGTCGCCGGCAAAGCGCAGGTGGAACAGGCCGTTGTCCGGCCCGCAGCGGCCCAGCACCTGGGCGTCGAAGGCGTCGGCAAAGCGGACGCGGCTGCCGGGCTTGGGGCTCTTGCTGGCGCGCAGGTGCATCCAGACCTCCTGCGTGCCAGGGAGCACCCGCTCGACCAGCGCCTCCACCGCGCCGCCGGTGGCCTGGGTCGGCGCCGGGCCGCTCCCGAGCCGGCCCACCCCCTCGGGGGGCGGCGCCTGCGCAGCAGGCGCCTGGGGGCTGTATTTCCTGCCGTACAGCCGCGCCTTGATGACCTTGGTGTTGTTGAAGACCAGCAGGTCGCCCGGCGCCAGCAGCCCCGGCAGGTCGCGGAACACCCGGTCCACCGGCTCGGCGCCGCGGCCGTCCAGCAGCCGCGAGGCGCTGCGCTCCGCGGCGGGATGCTGGGCGATCAGCTCGGGCGGCAGGTCGAAATCGAAGTCGGCGACCGTGTAGGCCGCGGGAACGGAAGAACTCATGCTTGAGGGCCGGACGGACCCGTGCCAACACCGGGGAGAGGAAGGCCGCGATTCTCCCATCGCGGTCTTGACGCACCTCAAGGTGCCCGCGGGCGGCGGGTGGGAGCATGGCTGCCAGGAGGTTCCATGACCACTGCCCTCACCCCCGGACAACACGCCCTGCTGGAAAGCGAGCTGCAGCTGGCGCGCCAGCGCGTCGAGCAGGCCTTGCAGGCCCAGCTGGGCGGCAACGACCGCGTCGCGCATGCCGCCGATCTGCTGGCCGACGACCCGTCGGACTGGCGCGAGCACGAACCCGAGCGCGAGCTGGACCAGGCCCGCGGCGACCACCTGCTGGCCGAGCTGCGCGACATCGACGACGCGCTGATGCGCTTGAAGCTGCCCGGCTACGGCCGCTGCATCGACTGCGCCGCCGTCATCCCCTTCGACCGCCTGCAGCGCCAGCCGCAGGCGCTGCGCTGCGTCGACTGCCAGAGCGCCGTCGAGGCGGCCCGCTGATTCACCCGCTTGCCAAGGAGAGCCCATGTTCCACGCCGTCGTCCATCTGGACCACCACCACGCCGAAGTGCTGCATTTCGACGCCCATCAGGTGCATGCCGCCCGCATCGAGGGCCATCACCGCCATGCCCATGGCAAGGACGAGCGCGCCGAGCACGCGCTGTACGCCGCCATCTGCCAGGCCGTGCAGGACACGCGCGAGGTGCTGGTGACCGGCTCGCACCCGGTGATCGGCGAGTTCCGCCACTTCGTCGAGTCGCACCGCCCCCAGCTGGCCCCGCGCATCGCCGACTACCGGCCCTCGGCCGAACTCAGCCAGGGCCAGCTGCTGGCGCTGGCGCGCCAGTTCTTCACCGCCTACGACCGCATGGCCGGCGTGCCCACGCCGACCTGAGCACGGTCGCGCCCGGCCTCAGGGCCGGGCCAGCTGCCAGACCTTGTTGAACCCGTCGCCCGTGCGGTCGCCGGGCTTCTGGTCCTTCACCCAGTGGTAGACCGGCTTGCCCTTGTAGGCCCATTGCCGGCTGCCGTCGTCGCGCGTGACGATGCTCCAGTCGCCGCTGGCGGTGTCGCTGGCGGCGGCCATCAGCGGCGGCCAGTTGGCCGCGCAGGGGCCGTTGCAGACGCTCTTTCCCGAGCCGGCCGCGTCCTTGTCGAAGGTGTAGAGCGTCATGCCCGCGAGGCCGACGAGCACGCCGTCCACCGCCTTGGCGGGCGGGGCGGGCAGGCTGGCACAGGCGGTCAGGGCAAGCACGAGCAGGGTGGTGGACAGGATGCGCATCGCAAACCTCGTGGGTAAGCCGGGAAGATGCCCGGCAAAACAAGCGTAGCCGCGATTTGTTCCACACGCCGGCCCGCTCTGTCATGCGGGGGCCGGACGGGCGGACATAGACTCGCGCCGCCCTGGCCACCAACCCCTGCCGTGAAGCGCCGCGCCTGCCTGTCCCTGGCCGCCCTGGCCGCCCTGCTCGGCCCCTGCCCCCGGGCCGCTGCGGTGCCGGCCGAGGCCGTGCTGCAGGGCTTCACCGAGAACCTGCCGCCGCTGAACTACCAGGACGAGGCCGGCCCGCAGGGCTTCGCCGTCGAGCTGCTGCGGCTGATGGCCGCCGGCGCCGGCCTGCCGCTGGACGTTCAGGTGCTGCCCTGGCAGCGCGCCATGCAGATGGCCGAGGCCCAGCCGGGCAGCGTGCTGTTCTCGCTGACCCGCACGCCCGAGCGCGAGGCGCAGTTCCAATGGGTCGGGCCGATCGCGCAGCGCCGCGTGCTGATCTACCGGCTGGCCAGCCGCGACGACCTGGCGATGACGCAGCTCGGCGCGCTGGGCAACGCCCGCATCGGCGTGGTGCGCGAATCGGCCGCCGACCGGCAGCTGCAGGCCGCGGGCCTGAAACCCGGCCAACAGCTGGAGCAGGGCCTGGACGACGCCACCAACCTGCGCAAGCTGCTGGCCGGCCGCATGGAATACGTGGCGCTGCTGGACTGGGCCGCAGCCTGGAACCTGCGCCAGCTGGGCCTGCCCTACACCACGCTGCAGCCCGTCATGGAGCATGACGTGGCCCGCGCCTACTGGTACGGCCTGCGCCTGGACACCGACCCCGCCGTGGCGCGCCGGCTGCAGGCGGAACTGAACGCGCTGCGGCGCGACGGCCGCTACGAGCGGCTGCGCCAGCGCTTCTTCCGCTGACGCGACCGGCGCCTGGCGGCCGGCACAATGCCGGCCATGCCAGAGGCCAGCGCCAAGTCAGCACCGCAGAAAGCGATGGAAAAGCTCGGCCTGGTGCGCGACATCGACCTCGCCCTGCACCTGCCGCTGCGCTACGAGGACGAGACCCGCATCACCCCCATCGGCGCGCTGCGCGAGGGCGAGCCGGCCCAGGTGGAAGGCCTGGTGGTGGACTGCCAGGTGGAGATGCGCGGCCGCCGCCAGCTGCTGGTGCGCGTGAAGGACGACAGCGGCACGCTGCTGCTGCGCTTCCTGCACTTCTACCCGTCGCAGCAGAAGCAGATGTCGGCCGCGACGCGGCTGCGCATCCGCGGCGAGGCGCGCATCGGCTTCTTCGGCCGCGAGATGGTGCACCCGGTCGTCAAGCCGGTGGACGAGGGCACGCCGCTGGCCCAGGCGCTCACGCCGGTCTACCCGGCCGGTGCCCAGCTGCCGCAGGCCTACCTGCGCAAGGCGGTGGCCTCGGGCCTGGCGCGGGCGGACCTGCGCGAGCTGCTGCCGGCCGGCACCGTGCCGCGCGGGCTGCCGTCGCTGAAGGAGGCGCTGAACTACCTGCACCACCCGCCGCCGGAGGCATCACAGGAAGCGCTGCATGAGCACCACCACCCGGCCTGGCAGCGGCTCAAGTTCGAGGAGTTGCTGGCCCAGCAGCTGTCGCAGCTGCAAGCCCAGCGCGAGCGGGCGCTGCTCGTCGCACCGGCGCTGCGCGCGCGGCCCGGCGGCCTGCAAGAGAAGCTGCTGGCGGCGCTGCCCTTCCAGCTGACGGCCGCGCAGCAGCGCGTGTCAGAGGAGATCGCGCAAGACCTGGCACGCCCGCAGCCCATGCACCGGCTGCTGCAGGGCGACGTGGGCTCGGGCAAGACGGTCGTCGCCGCACTGGCCGCCACGGTGGCCATCGACGCCGGCTGGCAATGCGCGCTGATGGCGCCCACCGAGATCCTGGCCGAGCAGCATTTCCGCAAGCTGATCGGCTGGCTGGAGCCGCTCGGGCTCAAGGTCGCGTGGATCACCGGCAGCGTGAAAGGCAAGGCGCGGCAGAAGATGCTGGAGGCCGCCGCGTCGGGCGAGGCCCAGCTCATCGTCGGCACGCATGCCGTCATCGAGGACAAGGTGAAGTTCGCCAAGCTCGGCCTGGCCGTCATCGATGAGCAGCACCGCTTCGGCGTGGCGCAGCGGCTGGCGCTGCGCAACAAGTTGAAGGGCATGGACCTGGAGCCTCATCTGCTGATGATGAGCGCCACGCCCATCCCGCGCACGCTGGCCATGACCTATTTCGCCGACCTGGACGTGTCCACCATCGACGAGCTGCCGCCCGGACGCAGCCCCATCGTGACCAAGGTGTTCACCGAGTCCAAGCGCGAGGACGTCATCGACAAGATCCGCGCCGCCGTGGCGGACGGGGCCCAGGTCTACTGGGTCTGCCCGCTGGTGGAGGAAAGCGAGGCGGTGGACCTGCGCAACGCCACCGAGACGCATGCCGAGCTGAGTGCGGCGCTGCCCGGCGCCGGCGTGGGCCTGCTGCACGGCCGCATGCCGCCGGCCGAGAAGGCGGCCGTGATGGCGCAGTTCTCGGCGGGCGCGATGAGCGTGCTGGTGGCCACCACCGTCATCGAGGTGGGCGTGGACGTGCCCAACGCCAGCCTGATGGTCATCGAGCACGCCGAGCGCTTCGGCCTGGCGCAGCTGCACCAGCTGCGCGGCCGCGTGGGCCGGGGGGCCAAGGCCAGCGTCTGCGTGCTGCTCTACAGCCCGCCGCTGTCCGACACCGGCAAGGCGCGGCTCAAGGCCATGGCCGAGACCACCGACGGCTTCGAGATCGCGCGGCGCGACCTGGACATCCGCGGCCCGGGCGAGTTCATGGGCTCGCGCCAGAGCGGCGCGGAGCTGCTGCGCTTTGCCGACCTGCAGGAGGATGCGCCGCTGCTGGTGGCCGCGCGGGCGCTGGCGCCGCAGCTGCTGGACAGCCATCCGGAAGTCGCACGCCGGCATGTGGCGCGCTGGCTGGGCACCAAGGCCGAGTTCCTGAAGGCCTAGCCGGCGGGGTCGGCGACGACCCCGCGGCGCCTCACTTGCAGCTGAAGCTCTTGGCGTTGACTTCCTTGACGTTGCCGGCGCCGCAGGTGGCCACGGCCTGCTCGCTGAGCTTGGCGATGGCGTTGGCATCGGGCTGCGAGTGCAGCGGCGGCGCGAACACGCAGGCGCTCAGCAGGGTGGCGGCGCTCAGGACGAGGGCGACGGGGGCGAGACGGGTCATGGGAGGTCCGGGGTCGGGTGTTGAGAGGCCGCGATCCTAGGGGTCGCTGGCCGCGCGGCCGGCCGCGGAGCGACAGGCTGCAGGCCGGCGCGACAGGCTGCAGCGAAGCGCGGACGGCCCGCGCGTCACTCGCCCAGGCAGATGCCCAGCTCGCGCGCGGTGGCCACGGTGTCGCCGTCCAGCGGCACGCACTTCATGCGGCCCGCCACCTCGGCCAGCGGCACCAGCCGCATCTCGGTGTCGCCCAGCGCCACCATCACGTCGCGCTGGCCGGCGTCCAGCGCACGCACGGCGGCCGCACCGAAGCGCAGCGCCGCCACGCGGTCGAAGGCGGTCGGGCTGCCGCCGCGCAGCAGGTGGCCCAGCACCACGCAGCGGGCGTCCTTGCAGGTCAGCGCGGCCAGCGCCTGGCTGACCTGCTCGCCCATGCCGCCCAGGCGCTCGGCATGGCCGGCCTCGGCCGGCGCCTGCAGCGCGCGTGCGCCGTCGCGCGGGAAGGCGCCCTCGGCCACCACGACGATGGAGTAGGACTGGCCCGCGGCATCGCGGCGCCGGATCAGCTCAGCCACCGGCGCCAGGTCGAACGGCCGCTCGGGCAGCAGGATGGCATGCGCGCCGCCGGCCAGGCCCGCATGCAGCGCGATCCAGCCGGCGTAGCGCCCCATCACCTCCACCACCAGCACGCGGTGGTGGCTGGCGGCGGTGGTGTGCAGGCGGTCGATGCATTCGGCCGCGAAGCCCACCGCGGTGTCGAAGCCGAAGGTGGTGGCGGTGCGGTCCAGGTCGTTGTCGATGGTCTTGGGCACGCCCACGACCGGCAGGCCGCGCTGGGCCAGCCGGTGCGCGATGGCCAGCGAGCCGTCGCCGCCCACGGCCACCAGCGCGTCCACGCCCTCGCGCGCCAGCGCGTCCAGCAGGTCCTGCGAGCGGTCCTGCGCCAGCACGCGACCGTCGGGCTGCGCGGTCGGGTACTCGAAGGGGTTGCCCTTGTTGGTGGAGCCCAGCAGCGTGCCGCCCAGGGCCGCGATGCCGTCCACGCGCGCCGCGGTCAGCGCCAGCAGGCCGCCGCGGGGGTAGCGCTCGGGCCGCAGCAGGCCGTCGTAGCCGTCGCGGATGCCGACGCAGCTCCAGCCGCGCTGCAGCGCGCCGCGGGTGACGGCGCAGATCACCGCGTTCAGCCCCGGCGCATCGCCGCCCCCGGTCGAGATGGCGATGCGGCGGATGGGGCGGGCGGTGTCGGTGGGCATGGGGCAACGGGTGGCAGCGCGTGAGGCCCGCAGTCTCCCACCCGGGACGGGCTCAGCGCGCGATGAAGCCCTTGACCTCGCCGACCAGCCACTCCGGGTCGTCCCACATCAGGAAGTGGTAGCCGCGCTGGCTCATGGCGACCTTGGCGCCCTGCAGGCCGGCGTACTGGGTCTCGAAGATCTTGCGGGTGCTCTCCAGCGTGGAGCCCATGGGCTCGTAGGCCGCCCAGGCGCCCAGCACCAGCGTGGGCGTGGTGATGCGCGGCAGCAGCGGGCGCAGGTCCGTGCCCCACAGTTCCGACATGGCCTGGGCCGAGGTCTCTCGGTCGCTCGCCAGGCTCCAGGCGACGACGCGCTCGCCGTGGGCCGGCGTGCGGCTCATGCCCATTGCACCCTGGCGGGCCCCGGCCTCCCATTGCGCCGGCGTGGCGGTCTGCATCTGCTGGCGCATGGCGGCCGCGGCGCCCTGGGCGGCCTCGGGCGTCATGCCGCGCAGCCCGGCCAGGAAGGGCAGGGAATCGACGATCACCAGGCGGTCCAGGCGGCCCGGCTGCTCGGCCGCCATCTGCAGCGCCAGCACGCCGCCCAGGCTGTGGCCCATGACGACGGGCTTGTCGAGCTGGCGGTCGTCGACATAGGCGAGCAACCGGTCGCGCATGCCGTCCAGGAAGCGCTCGGACTTGACGGCGGGCGCGCCGGCGAAGCCGGGCAGCTGCACGATGTGGCACTGCACGCCGGGCTGCAGCGCGGCGCAGGTCTCGGTCCAGGTGCTGGCGGCGCTGTTCAGCCCCGGGATCATCAGCACCGGCCGGCCCTGGCCCACCACCTCGACGCGCAGGTCGCGGAACTCGGCGGTAGCGGCCGGCGCGGCCTGCGCAGGGCCGATGAACAGGGCGGCGGCGACGCCGAAGGCGGCGCCAAACAGGCGGGCCCGGGAAGGGGTGCGGCTGGACATGCGGGGGTGCTCCATCGAGTTGCGATGGCCGCATGGTGCCGCAGCGGCCCGGGCCGCCCACCCCCAGGATGACGAACGGCAAGCCGGGCGGACGGCTGGCGAGCCGCCCGGATGGACGGCCGCTACTTCAGCCGCTGCGCCCAGTAGACCAGCACCTCGGTGCGCGGCTGGATGTCGGTCGTGCTGTAGCTGTAGGTGGGCACCACGTTGATGGCGTCCAGCGTGGCCAGCCCCGAGATGATGCGGCCGAACACGGCATAGCCCGGGTTGGCGGCGCTCTGGTAGTCCAGGCTGGTGTTGTCCACCACGTTGAAGAAGAACTGGCTGGTGGCCGAGTCGGCGTCGCTGCGGCGCGCCATCGCGAGGGTGCCGCGCAGGTTGGACAGGCCGTTGTTGCTCTCCAGCCTGATGGGCGCGTACAGCGGCTGGCGCACCACCATGCCACTGGTGTAGCCGCCGCCCTGCACGACGAAGTCGCGGTCGACGCGGTGGATCAGCGTGTTGGCATAGAAGCCGGCCGCCACGTACTTGTAGAAGTTGGCCACCGTCTGCGGGGCGTAGCTGTCGTACAGCTCGACGACGATCTCGCCGCTGCTGGTCAGCAGGCAGACCGTGCCCCAGCTGCTGGCGGCCGACGCGGCCAGGCCCGCCGCGCTGCAGGACCTGTCTCTTATACACATCTGACGCTGCCGACG